>NZ_JAUBUR010000002.1:107545-388446 GCF_036705485.1 Microcoleus sp. AT9b-C3
TTTCTTCAATCTCTTCAATCTCTTCAATCTCTTCAATCTCTTCAATCTAAAATCTAAAATCTAAAATCTAAAATCGACTGATTGCATTCACCGCAAGAAACGGGTGGCTTTGAGCCTACTCTATGGCTAAAGTGAGGAAACATCAAAATTCCTTTGACTTACACTAGATGATTTCGATGCAGAATGCGAGTGTCTATGCTAGCGAAGATTATCACCGGATTGCTCGGGCGATCGCCTTTATGCGACAACACCACCTAAACCAGCCGAATCTGGCAACTGTGGCCCAGCACATAGGACTGAGTGAATATCATTTTCAACGGCTATTTACTCAATGGGCCGGCATTAGCCCCAAGCGGTTTTTGCAATATCTGACAGTTGAATATGCCAAGTCAAAAATCACTCAGACTAAAAGCCTTCTCGACCTAACATTGGACGTGAGACTATCGAGCCCCGGACGATTGCACGATTTATTTGTGAACTTAGAGGCAATGTCACCAGGGGAGTTCAAAGCAGGCGGAGCAGGTTTGCAAATTCGCTATGGCATTCATGATACCCCGTTTGGCACATCTCTAATCGCGACAACTACCCGCGGTATTTGTAATCTTTATTTCTTGGATACAACAGACGAAGAAACCGCCGCACAAAGACTGCGATTGGCCTGGAAAAATGCTGAAATTATCCGCGATGAGCAAACCACTCAATCATTGCGTGACCTGATTTTCAATTCAGAAACTCTCAGCGAGCAAAAACCACTAACGCTCTTGGTAAAAGGCACTAACTTTCAGATTCAAGTTTGGCGAGCACTTTTGAAATTGCCATTTGGTGCGATCGCCACCTATCAAACTATAGCTCAAATGGTAGCACGCCCAACTGCTGCTAGAGCTGTAGGAAATGCGATCGGTAAAAATGCGATCGGCTATCTAATTCCCTGTCACCGAGTCATTCGAGAATCTGGGGAACTCGGCGGCTTTGGCTGGGGAGTAGAGCGTAAAACAGTCATGTTAGGTTGGGAAGCTAGCCGTACAATCTGCGGAACCACCCTCGCAGGAATAGAGCGATCTAACGGTGTCAATCACCCGCCGCAGACTACCTCCGCTACCAACACATAACCTCTGTGCGATCGGGTGCATGGGCGTTATTGTGCTGCGTAGCCTAGAGAACTTTTAATAACCTCCGACTTCAATCACCGTTCTTTTTTCCCGACCGAAAGCATCCAGGATACAAGCCCCCGGATTCATTCCGAAAGCAGACTCAGGACCGGGGAAATAAAAAACCTGTATCCGATGAAACTTGCCCCCCGAATTTATCCGTGGGGTCAATGCTTCAATTCTTTAATCTAAAATCTAAAATCTAAAATCTAAAATCGATTGACCATCCCATCTCAACAACTGTGCGTATCTCGTAATCAGCAAGTTCACGCTTTAAAGGTCGTGGGGCACATTCATCAAGCAGGATTCGCATAGGCTGTCAGCATTTCCTTGGCTAATTCAAGAGCTGCAATTGTCTGTTCCCGACTAACACTAGGGAAATGGTCTAGAAATACCTCTAATGAATCACCAGCCTTAAGATAATCAAGTAGGGTTCTCATTGGTACACGAGTCCCAACAAAAACAGGGGTTCCCCCCAGAATATCGGGGTCGCTATGAACAACACGGGATGTTAATGTCATAACAAATTTAGCCAACTGGCTACCAGCTTTTACAACAATTGTATCCCAAAGTCATTTAATTTTCCTGAGCAGAATGCCCAAAGGAGCGCTAGCATCCATTTCATCTAAACCTACAACTGTTAGCAGTTTAGGCTGGGAAGCTAGCCATACAATCTGCGATCGATCCCGATAGCATTACTATTTTTGCTACTGGCCTTCGCAATCGATCGCAGATAAATTTCAGGGTGCAAGGTCGATCGAGGAATTCGCAATATGTCAAAATACACTAGAAACATTGTGTATCGCCAGTTTTTCAATGACGCTGCCTACCGGATCTCGTTCTCCTGCTTTGTTCCAAACGCTTTCGCTGGTAGCTGACCCGATCGCATTTTTCGATCGCTATTCTGCCAAATACGGCGATACATTTACCGCCCGCGTGTTGGGGCCCGCTTCGCCCCCCGTGGTGTTTCTGGGCAGTCCAGAAGCGATTCAGGCGGTGTTTACGACCTTAGCCGATGCCTTTGAGTTTGGCAAAGTGACCAACATATTTCGCCCGCTGGTGGGAAATGAATCCCTAATTATGAATGAAGGGCCGCGACATCTGCGACAGCGACAGCTATTAATGCCCGCCCTCCATCGGGAACAGTTGCACAGTCAAGGGCATTTGATTGTTGATTTGACGAAAAAGCAGACGATCGACTGGAAAGCCCCAGATGCGATCGCAGTGCGCGAAGAAATGTCAGAAATTTCGCTGCAAGTAATCTTGCAAGTCGTGTTTGGATTAGTGCCGGGAGAGCGCTACGAACGCCTGAAATACTTGCTCAGCAAGCTTTTAGAGGCGATTACCTCTGAACTCTACTCCATGCAATTTTTCTTTGAACCGTTGCAGCAAAATTTGGGACCTTGGAGCCCGTGGGGGCAGTTTTTGCAGCAGATGGCGCAGATTGACTCGCTGATTTATGCGGAAATTGCCGAGAGGCGATCGCATTCTCTCGATTCGTCTCGCACGGATATTCTGTCAGTGTTGATGATGGCCCGCGACGACACGGGCGAATCCCTCGGCGATCGAGAATTGCGCGATCAGTTGATGACGCTGTTGTTGTTGGGACATGAAACGACTGGATCGGCGTTGACTTGGGCGTTTTACTGGCTGCATCAGTTTCCCGAATGCCTTGCTAGGTTGCGGAAGGAATTGGATGAATTAGGCGAGAATCCCGATCCGATCGCGCTTTCGCAGTCGCCCTACTTAACAGCAGTCTGCAAGGAAGCGCTGCGCGTTTATCCAATTGCCTTAATTTCGCAGCCGCGCAAGGTGAAACGGACGATCGAACTCGAAGGCTATACATATCAACCGGGAACGATTTTAATCCCCTGTGTCTATTTGGCGCACCGTCGCCCTGAAACCTACGAAAATCCCGCTCAATTCAATCCCGATCGCTTTTTAGAACGCAAGTTTTCCGCCTCTGAATTTTTACCGTTTGGAGGCGGGAGTCGAAGCTGCATCGGGATGGCGTTATCGATGTTTGAAATGAAGCTGGTTTTAGCAACGGTGCTGTCTTCGCGTGAGTTTGTATCGAATCTCGATCTGCCAATTCGTCCGGCGCGCCGGGGAATCACCTTTGTGCCGCCCGATCGGTTTCGATTAAAGGTTGTGGGCGATCGGCGTTAGATTCATTGAAAAGCCGTGTCAAGCAAGATATGTTATAGAAATCGAACATGAAAACCCCCTGACTTTAGTCCGGGGATGAAAGGGAGAAGGAGGCTTTAGCCTCCCAGTATCTTTCATTAGATCTTAGGATTGCAACTTAGGATACAACTCTGTAAAGTCTTGTAAACACTTTGATGATATTAAGCTAGTGCTGTTAGCATAAGAATATCGTGATGAGGTCGAAGTCATGCTAGTTTTTGAATTCAAAGCATACGGAAAAAAGCAGCAATTCGATGCTGTAGATGAAGCAATTAGAACAGTGCAGTTCATCCGTAACAAAGCATTGCGCTTTTGGATGGAAAACCAAAAAGTCAACAAGTATGACTTAAATAAGTACAGTGCTGTTTTAGCTAAAGAATGGACGTTTTGCGATGAACTCAACAGCATGGCTCGACAATCAAGCGCAGAAAGAGCGTGGTCGGCAATCGCCCGATTCTACGACAACTGTAAAAAGAAAATCCCAGGAAAAAAGGGTTTTCCGCAGTTTCAGAAAGACAATCGGTCGGTCGAATATAAAACGACCGGGTGGCGGATGGCAACTGACCGAAAATCTATCACTTTTACCGATAAAAAAGGCATCGGAAAACTCAAGCTGAAAGGAACGCGAGACTTACATTTCTATCAGCTTAGTCAAATTAAGCGAGTGCGCTTAGTCAAACGAGCCGATGGATACTACATCCAGTTTTGCGTTCAAGTTGACCGTTCCGAGAAGATTGAAGTTACAGGTAATTCTATTGGATTAGACGTGGGGCTCAAAGAGTTCTACACAGACTCCTTAGGTGTTACAGTCGAAAATCCGCGTTTTCTGGGCAAAGGAGAGCGCCGACTAAAGAAAGCCCAAAGGCGCCTTTCAAAGCGAGTCAAGGGTTCAGAAAATAGAAAAAAAGCTAGGGTAATTATAGGGAAACGCCACCTCAAAATAAGTAGACAGCGTAAAGATTTTGCCGTGAAGTTAGCAAGATGCGTCATCCAGTCAAACGACTGTGTAGTCTATGAAGATTTGAGGATCAAAAACATGGTGAAGAATCACTGCTTAGCTAAATCGATTAACGACGCATCTTGGTATATGTTTCGAGTGTGGATGGAATATTTTGGTAAAGTATTCGGAAGAATTACAATTGCCGTACCAGCCCACGGGACGAGTCAAGAATGCTCTAGCTGCGGAACCATTGTTAAGAAAAGTCTATCAATGCGAACTCACGCTTGTCGGTGTGGATGTGTATTAGATCGCGATCGCAACGCAGCTAAAGTAATCCTAAGTCGGGGATTGAGTACGGCGGGGCACGTCGGAACTTGGATCTCAGATCCGAACGCTTGTGGAGAGTTGACCGCTACCGATGTTGAAGTAATTCTGCATCGGCAAGTCGATTCTGCGAATCAAGAATCCCCTCGGCTTTAGGCCCGGGAGTGTCAATCGATGAAAATCCCAGCAACTTTGTCTCCATTCATCGTCATGTGTACCACAAATTCATCTCCACCATTTTCAAAACTCAGCTTCCACAAATAAATCTGACAATTACCTTGTTTTAGCTCACCAAAATAATTAATTGAGTATCCCTTTTCCAGGCGGGAAGCGAGTTGCTCGCTAACATCGTCAAACATTTTTTGTGTAATGCTCGCTTTGTAGCCTGCATCGCCCACTGTTGTAAAAAGCTCGTAATTTTTCGATGCCGTGGCCTCCAAGATAACCTGCAAACAATCAATGACCTTTTGAGAGGGGGCTGTCAAGTTCATGATGATGTCCTTTAGTTAGGGTTTGATCAAAATCAGTAACAAATGGCGCTGTTAATAGTTCCTACGTCGGTCTAATATCAAATCCGGTGTGCATGGGAATTATTTATCCGTAGGGGGCGCGAGCGCAGAAATTTTAAAATCCACAGATTAGACTATTTACACTCATGCACCACCCCAAGAACTGAATAATATCGATGCAACTTTACTATTTATAGCAGTTTTCAATCGAATTAAATAAAGACAGCTTTAGACACGGCAGTGCCGTGTCCTACCCGATATCTTCTGTAGTGCACTATACTGAAAAGCGCTACATTGCCTCAGCAACAATAGTGCGGTGTCGGACTGTATTGCAAGTAATTGTCGGCTGGGCAAAACCAGAATCAACTAAAGCTTGCTCCATATCCAACCCAAAATACTGATCCAAATAAGGCTCCGTACTCTTGAGCAAAGTCAAAATATAAGGAGGCATTTTGGCATAAACTTCCGACTGAGGATTCATATCCATAATTGTCAAATGTCCGCCAACACGCAGCAAACGCCTAGCTTCCCGGAATATTTCTCTAGTAGCTTTCTGCGGCAATTCGTGACAAACTAAACACATAGAAACTAAATCAAAAGCCGCCGCCGGTAAACCAGTAGATTCAGCAGCAGCGTGAACCCAAGTCGGAGACTTTTGATTGGAAAATTCAGATTCTCGCTGTTGCGAACGGTATTTAGCAACTGCTAAAAAATAAGGCGACAACTCCACCCCAGTCATCTTCGCTTCCGGGTAAACCTCCCCAAGAGCAAAGGTACTCATTCCCACACTGCATCCCAAATCAACAATATCCTGCGGTGAAGAAGCAATTTGAGATTTGATGACTTCGTGATAGCTGGCGCGGAGTTTAGCATCGCCTTCTGCACCTGCTTCCGGCCAAATTCCCGCATGAACTGTACGGGCGGCAACTTCAAATTCTGTAGCAGCTTCCCAGCTCATATTACCTTTTTCATAAGCGTGAAATGAAGTTAGATAATATTTCGGGTAAACCAGATCGGGATTTTGGACGCTGAGCAATTCTGCATCCCAATTCCGGGACAAAAGTGCTTGGACTTCTTGTCGCCAATGCACTCCGATTTTTTCGGCTCTTTTCATCATCATTTCCCGCGCTTGGTGCTTGGCTAGATTAGCTAAAGGTTTGATGGAAAGGACGCCATTTACTAAACGCGAGGCTACTCCGGGACTTTTGTTAATTGCAACAGTCATCTTTTAGGTTTTTCTATTTTGCGCCCTCTATTTTAACACGTTTGGGCGATTTGGAGGTGGTCAATATAATGAAACTTAACTTGGTGCCGGCGAGTGAAATGCAAATGTTTGGTGAAAAAGATTTTTTTTATGAACCGCAGAGGGCGCAGAGAACGCAGAGGAGCGAGAAGAAAGAAAAGATCGGAGGATTGTAAAACTGGCTCTAGTCGTGTAATATTTATTTGCGCCTACCTACTTCGTTCTGGGGAATTTACCCGCAATCGGGAATCGGATTTGCCGAAGTTGGAGTATTTGGAAGAACACTTTAAATCGGGCTATTCAGGAGTTGGTGATGAGCAAATCTATTGTGGAATTGGTTGACAATTTGCCGTCGGGTGGCGTCACTGTGAAGATGTTAAAATCTCTCGATTTTGTGGTTCCGGGCGAGTGGAACAATCTAACGGGTTTTGATAATACTATTGAAGCGGTTACAGGGGAAACAAAGCGCAAATTAGTTGGGAAAATTCGCGATCGCGCGATCGAGCTTTACGCCAACCCCAACGAGCCATATCAAGGCGTAGTCAGGCTTTACCAGTTAGCAGACAGCGCCGACAGTGCGTTAGGTGCAACGGCTATGGCGAATAAAATCGGCGAAAACATCGGCTTTCTTTCCTTTCTCAACCGCCTCACTCCCAAAGCTGACACAACTCAAACGATCGACTTGTGCATCAAAGTGGCGATCGAGCTAATTGCCTTCTGCCAACTTAACAATATTTCCCTTGACAATGTAGGAAGCTTTGGTAATTATTTATCAAATTACAAAAGCGAATCTGTGATGCGGATGGCTGCTTTAGTGTGTGCTGACGGTTTAATTCCCCTTGGCCCGGACTTCATTAGAGTAGCACAAAATACCCTAGGCGGATTGAATCCTTCAACCTTGCAGCAAAACTCAACGTTCCAAAATATCAGCAACCTAATTCCGGGCGCAAATAATTCACAAAAGTTCGGATTTGTGACAGCAACTTTTGCCTCAGCGCAAGGTTGGATGAACAATTTAGTACAGTCTCGCGGCTTAACTCCCGCCCTAGTTATGGGCAATCTCAAGCAATACATTGATGTTGCCGATGACAAATTGGATTATGTGGCGGCGTTTTTAGACATGAGTACTAATTATTACGAACATACGGGTATTCAGACGGTTGCTCGCCGATTGATCGATCGAGCTTATGCTGAAATAGCCTCTGGCAGATTCTAGAAAAGTCGTCGATCATCATTCTCAAGAACAGGCTTTCCGGCCTGTTCCACAAAAATTAAATTTTATTGGGGGGTGGGCTTCTAGCCCGCCCTGAAGGGCATTATTGCAAATGATCCAAGATATAAAGGGAACAAACCTCGTCGCTCATCATTTTAAAAAACAGGCATCTTGCCTGTTCTACAAAAATTAAATTTATTGTGGGCCGTTGCTCCTAGCCCGCCCGGAAGGCGGGAGTGCATTATTAATTGCTGAAACCATTGCTTACTTTGCCTTCTTCCTTCTTCCTTCTTCCTTCTTGCTTCGGCTGTGAGTTAAAATAAGCAGATTATGTTTAGCAAACCTCTTTTAATCGCCTTGTGAAAAACAAATCGCTTCCTTCATCCGTAACAGTCAAGCTAGGGAAATTTGTCTGGACATCAATGTGGCAATTAATGATGTCAAAACTAGCGCCGCCCGATCGCACCGGAGCATACATTCGCCCCAGCAGCAGTTTCCGCAACTTTGTCAGCACTGCACCAGACAACCCTCACGGGCCCGCTGCGGGACGCTATCGCCTCTTCGTGGGTAAAGGGTGCCCTTGGGCGCACCGCACTCTGGTGACGAGAGCGCTCAAAGGGCTGGAAGATGCGATATCGGTGTCGATTGTCTATCCCTCTGAAGGGGGAATGTGGGTGATGGAGTCGGAGACTTTTGGCTGCAACACGATGCCGGAACTTTACCAGTTGGCTTTACCGGGCTATCAGGGGCGGTGTACGGTGCCGGTGCTGTGGGATGAGTCGAAAAAGACGATCGTCAATAACGAGAGTTCGGAAATTATTGTGATGCTAAACTCGGAGTTTAACGAGTTTGCTAATAATCCTCAAATGGATCTTTATCCTCTGGATTTGCGAGAACAAATTGACGAGTGGAATGAGAAGATTTACCAATCGGTGAATAACGGCGTTTATCGCTGCGGTTTCGCGCAATCTCAAGCTGCTTATGACTCGGCTTGCAGTGAATTGTTTGCTGTTTTAGACGAGATCGATCGCTCGCTCTTGAGGAGTCGCTACCTTTGTGGCGATCGGGTGACTTTAGCAGACGTGCGGCTTTTTACTACTCTATTCCGTTTTGATGCTGTTTATTACAGCTTGTTCAAATGCAATGTGCGCCGCATTCAGGATTACGAGCATTTGGGAGCTTATCTGCGCGATTTGTACCAGTTACCGGGAGTTGCTGGCACTTGCGATTTGGAGGCTGTGAAACGCGATTATTACGGCAATTTGTTCCCGCTGAATCCCGGCTGCATTATCCCCGCTGGGCCCGATCCGGCGAGTTTACTCAAAGCTCACCATCGCGCAGGGCTCAGAAACCGGGTTTCTTAACAAAATCCGGCGTGAAGATGCCAGAATTATCGCAGAAACCCGGTTTCTTGGATGGTTGGGCGATCGCGCAGGGAATCAGAAACCGGGTTTCTTCACTTAATCGGGCGTGAGGATACCAGAATTATCGCAGAAACCCGGTTTCTTCAACCTTTTATTCTTCAAAGGTTAAATACTGGATTAATTTATCGCTTTTGGAATGATATTTTAAAAATAAACGATAAGCATCTGCTGAGTGAAATTGCGATCGCATTCCATCTATTTTAGGTAAACTCCCTTGGCGCAAATCAATATATTCTTGATAGCTGGAAAACTCCCCATCGTCGGCTTTTTCAACTATATTAGCACAGACTAGATTTAAATGAATATAGCGAGTGAGGTTTAATAAATAGTCTTCTCTCTCTACATGAATCGCCTGAAACCTTCCCTGAAACAGTGAACCCACTCTTTGATAGCGTTTATTGATAGCCTTAGCATAAGACAGAGTAAATGACTGCATCAGCTTGGAAAAATCATTCGTTTGCAGGTAAACTAATAAATGATAGTCGTTCGGCATCAAACAATAAGCAATAATATCGACACCATGAGTAATCAGATGGTTTATTAATTGACGTAAAAAATAAATATAGTTTTCTCGCTCAAAAAAGATAAGCTGACGGTTATTACCTCGGTTATAAACATGGTAGTAATTACCCGCTTGGAAGATAATTTGGCGACGTGGCATATCAGAGGATAGGTGAGTGGCTAGCGGAAGGGGAGGGCTCAGAAACCGGGTTTCTTGCCCAAATCTTCGGCGAAGATGCCAAAATAATCGCAGAAACCCGGTTTCTTGGCTGAGGCTGAGGGGCGATCGCGTGGGGCTCAGAAACCGGGTTTCTTAACAAATCGGGCGTTATCATGCCAAAATAATCGCAGAAACCCGGTTTCTTGGATGGTTGGCAGGGACTCAGAAAAATCCGGCGTGAGGATGCCAGAATTATCGCAGAAACCCGGTTTCTTGGACAACGAAGATTCGACTTCTAACTTCCCGATAAAATCTCTTCGAGTGCTAATTTCAGCGTCGGGTATTGATATTGAAAACCACTAGCTAAAGTTTGTTTAGGCAACACTTTCTGCCCTTCCAAAACAAGTTTTGCCCCGTCTCCCAACAGCATTTCTAATGCAAAACCTGGCACCGGCAACCAAGAAGGTCGCTTTAAAACTTCCCCTAAAGTTTGACACAATTCATTCATCCGCACCGGATTCGGTGCTGTCGCATTCAAAACACCTTCAACTTGCGGATTTTGCAAAGCGTACAGAATTAAATCAACCACATCCTCGCGATGAATCCAAGAAAACCACTGTTTCCCAGTGCCGAGGGGGCCGCCTGCAAATAGTTTAAAAGGTGGCAGCATTTTTGCCAGCGCGCCTCCCATTCCCAAAACTATCCCCAGCCGCAAAATTGCTAGCCGCGTTCCCGCATTTTTGGCAGGTTGGGCGGCTGCTTCCCAGTCTTTGCAAACTGCAGCTAAAAAATCGTTTCCCGCAGGGCTCGTTTCGTCAAACTCAGCGGTTTCGCTGGTTCCGTAATAGCCGATCGCCGATGCGCTAACAAACACAGATGGTCTAGGATTAGCATTGACGATCGCCTCGACCAATTTTGCCGTCGTCAGTTTGCGACTGTCCAGAATCGCTTGCTGGCGCGCCTCCGTCCACCTTTCCTCTGCAATCGGCACTCCTGCTAAATTGACAACAGCGTCGCAGCCAGCGATCGACTTTTGCCAATCACCAGACTCCGCTGGAGTATACGCGACAACTTCCAAATTTGGATAAGCTGAAGCGGGAAAAACTCGGCCAGCCTTCGCCGCATCCCTGCTCAAAACCACCACTTGATGTCCCGCAGCTTGCAGTTTCTCCACCAGCCGGCTACCTACAAATCCCGTTGCTCCAGCGATCGCTACTTTCATCTTTTACCAATAATGCACAGTTCTAGCAGTTTAGACGATCGTCCAAACTTGTTTTGAATTATACAAAACTAGAGCGTCGGCCCGCTCGCCTCCCCACAAGCTTTCTGTATTTTGATTAAACTGATATGGACGCGAGGAACACAAACCATGCCAGCAAAAAAATCAAAGCTTCTAATTGCTGCCTCCACCGTCGCAGCAGGTAGCGCTGCGGTCTACTTTTACTTCCAGGGTTTGAGCCAACAAGTATCCAACCCTCAAGACAGCGCCAAAGTTGTGCCCGACGAAGCAATGATGGCCGCGTTTATCTCCCCCAATCCCCAAGCGTTGGCCCAGTTACAGCGATTTGGCACGCCAGGAGCTCAAAAGTTGATCGGTCAGGGTTTGCAGGGCTTTCAAGAACAAAGCTTGGCAGGCACTCAAATCGATTTTGACAGGGACTTAAAGCCTTGGCTGGGGGGGGTGATGGTTGCTTTGCTGCCCCCTGATGCTGCGACGAATACAGAGCCTCCAAAACTGCTGGTAGTAGTCAGTGTGAAAAATAAAATTAGCGCTTGGAATTTTGCTAATAAATTAAAATCTCAGCCCGGTGCAACTACTCAAGAAACCGAGTATAAAGGAGTTAAAATTTCTGAGATTGCAGAGCCAACTGGCAAGCGCTACAGTGTGGCTTTGCTGAACGACCAATTAGTGATGGCTCCTTTGAAAAAGCCTGTGGAATTGGCGATCGATACTTTTAAAGGAGAACCCTCCCTCGCTACGCAGCAGAGTACAACTAAGTTTTTTGCAGAGAGTGCTGGTGTCAAGAATCCGATCGCAACTGTTTATATTGCTCACTATCCGGTGGCTATTGAGCAATTGAAAGCTAATGTGCCCGCAGATATCCAGTTGCCTTGGACAGTGTTTTCGCAGTTCAAACAAGTTAAGTCTTTGGTAGCGGGAATTGGAGCAGATAGTGAGGGATTGAGGGTAAAAACTATTGCTCAGTTAGACCCTAAATTCGTGCAGCCAAATCCACAATTCGCATCGAAATTGTTGCCCAGATTTCCCGATGAAACTATTGCTTTAGTCGGCGGCAAGGGAATCGATAAAATTTGGTCGCAAGCAACCGCTGAGGCAAAAGATAGCCCGGAAGTTGACAGGGGAGTTCAGCAGGTGAGGGATAGTTTTAAGCGGTTGGATCTGGATGCGGATCGAGAGGTTTTTGGTTGGATGAACGGGGAATTTGCGATCGGGGCGATCGGTTCCAATCAAGGGATTCTGTCTCAGTTGGGGATGGGGGCGGCGATGATTTTTGAAACCAGCGATCGCCCTGCTGCAGAAGCAACTCTGAAAAAACTCGATGCGATCGCCAAAAGCAATCCTACAGTCAGCGTCGCCCCTAGAACCGTTGAGGGCAAAGAGGTTACGGAGTGGCAAATACCCCAGCAAGGAACTTTATTCGGACACGGTTGGCTGAATGAAAATTCTGTGTTTGTAGCTTTCGGCGGGCCTTTAGTTGATGTGATTACTTCGACGCCACCGCAACCGCTAAGCAGCAGTCCGAGTTTTCAGGCGATCGCTACTTCTTTACCGCGGGCAAACCAAGGTTACTTTTACATAGATATGGAAAAAACCATGTCTTGGGCTAACCAATATTTGCTCGCAGTACAGCCAAATTTAGTTTCGCCGCCTGCCGCTGAATTGCTGAATTCTCTCCGAGGAGTTAGCGTAGCCACAGCTTCTACGAAACCGACAACTGCTGAGTTGGAGATGCTTTTTGCCTTCAAATCTAACCGGTAATTTTTCCTTCTATCCTTCTATCCCTTAATATCGTTTCCGGTTGCATCGGAATAATCAAATCGAGTCAACAGTTAACACTCAACCATTCAGTTTTTCGACCCGCCCGTCAACGCCGTCAACGCCGTCAACGCCGTCAACAATTCCGCAGGAGTGCAACCGGAATTGATATAAATCCCGATTCACTGCGCGTGGCCGGAGTTTTTCCTGACCAAAAAAAGATGCTGCCCTCCACAGAGGGCAGCTACTCAAATAAAGCATCTTAAAGTCTCTCAAAACTTCAGAATTAACCTTCAGACATTCCCGATTTATTCGGCAATTGCAAGTCATCAGGATCTACATAGTGACAAACTGCTTTGTCCATGCAAATCAAGGCCCAGCCGGATTTATCGATGCTCATCAACTTGTAAGAAGCTGGCTGAATAAAGAAACCTTTGTGGTTGCGGGTTGCTGGTTTGATGTTAACGTGGCTGTCAGTGCTCATGTTTTTACAACTCCTAGTATTATGGTAGAAAAATCTGAAAACCGCTGAGCGGGTTTGTCAATCGTCTAAGTCTTCAAATACTAGCACTGACTTCCTGAGTTTTCCATAAAGTTATTTATTGATTTATTACGATATCGTAATAAACCGCAAAACCGATTTCTTCGATCCCCGCCCAAAAATCGACTTGTTTGCGTGGTTACGGCTCCAGAAGCCACTGTTTAACGCGGGCGAGACTCTTCCAGTCGGGTTTTCTCTTTAATCCTTCTTCAAAATTTTTTTTAACTTCGTCTAGCAACTCTTCGGAAGCCATCACTAATTGCTGAGCCACTTCTACGTGGGGGCGCACTCCTTTATCTTTGAGATCCAGGATCGCTACTGCTAGGTTGATGCGAGCTTGGGGGTCGTGAGGGTTCAATTTAACGGCTGTTTTCGCTGCCTTTTGAGCCGGTGCAGGTTTATTTTCCAACAGGTAGAGCCACGCGAGGCTAGCCCAGGCATTGCCATTTTTGGGAGCTTTTTCGCACACTTCTTTAAACACGGGGATCAGATTAGCCGGGGCTTCGCCAGCTTGGTAGCGATCGAAACCGTCTTTAAACAATTCTTCAGGGGTCATTCGATTTTAGATTTTGGATTTTAGATTTTAGATTGATTGAAAGCATCCGTGCGGGACACTCCTAAGTCAATCCGAGGTTCTGCAATTTGGGATTTTGGATTCAATAATTGCTTGAAAGCATTGGGTGCGGGACAAAGGAACCCAATCTGATGCTAATGGTCGATCGCCATTGTCGGTGAACGGTGAGCAATTAGCTTCAGACCAATTACCGATGCCCCATGCCCGTGCCCCAAGCAATTTTCCCCTTTAAGCTGAAAAAGAACTGCCACAACCGCAAGTTT
Source organism: Microcoleus sp. AT9b-C3 (assembly GCF_036705485.1). Classification (NCBI taxonomy): domain Bacteria; kingdom Bacillati; phylum Cyanobacteriota; class Cyanophyceae; order Oscillatoriales; family Microcoleaceae; genus Microcoleus; species Microcoleus sp. AT9b-C3. The sequence goes on from NZ_JAUBUR010000002.1 coordinate 121,571, forward strand.
GAGTAGCGTTGGGGTTGGTAAACTTAAAGCCGCCCCCGATCATAGCATCGCTGAAGTCGAGAACCAAACCGTAGAGATAAAGAATGCTTTTGCGATCGCAAACTACCTGAAAACCGTCGTAGTCGAACACTTCATCGTCGGATTTCACAGTGCTTGGATCTGCGAAATCCATCACGTAGGACATTCCAGAGCATCCGCCCTGGCGCACCCCTACCCGCAAGCAGAGGTCTTTACCTTGTTTTTCTCTCAGGGCTAAAACTTGACGGACAGCAGAGTCCGTCATTTGAATTCCCCGCTTTTGTGAAGTGGCTTGAGTCATAATGTGCCGAACTCCTGAGATTGTCTAATGCTAAGAGTTTAATCTTATGCCTCCATTGTACAGGCATTCGCCAGAAGGCATGGGGTTAGATGGTGAAGGCAGAATTTTTACCTTCTAATTTTTAATTCCCGTGGGGCCTAGTTCCCCAGCTTGATGTCCTCTCCCCCTATAGGGTTTATGATTGAGAAGCAGCGGTTGACCGGCTACCGGCACCGCAACAATGCTTCACCCAACGGGCTTACTCTATGGCAGCGCTGAATCGCTCTACTCTTCGTCGGCTACAAAACTTACCTCAAATTCCCAGCGTGTGGGAGGGCGATCGCCGACCCTTATCTAATGCTGACTCACACATGATGCTAGATGACGATGACGTTCTCGAAGCTGGTGGCGAGTGCATTCTCTGGGTGGACGGTTCTGAAGGCGTCGTGAGGGCTATGGACATGGTAGGCCCAGATGCCGGCCCAGAGGCGATCGTCCGGGCCCTGCTACGGGCAATGGAACATCCCCAAAGTCCGGCTCCCGCAGTCCGCCCCCAAAAAATAGTAGTTAAAAACCGAGAAATTCAATTTTATCTGCGGGGCGTACTTCAAGATTTAAGCATTTCCATTGACTACGTGCCGGAATTGCCCTTAATTGACGAAATATTTCGCGGCATGGAAGAGGTCGCAATCAACAGACCTCCTGACTTACCCCCCCAGTATGCTGAAGTTTTAATGGAAAAAGCGGCTCAAATTTGGCAGGACGCTCCGTGGCGGACTTTGAGCGAACACCAAATTATATCTATTGAAATCAATCAGTGGGATGTCGCCAGCCTCTACGTGTCCGTATTGGGGCAAGGCAGAATGGATTACGGAGTTTTACTTTACCGTTCTCTAGAATCCTTGAAACGGTTTCGAGAACGAGTCGTCAATAATGATGAATCTTTTGAAGATTTAGAACAGGCTTTTTTAGGGCAAGACTGTTTGTTTCTTACCTTTGAAAGTGCAGCAGATATTGATGAGGACGACGAGGACGAAATTGATTTAGCAGATTTGCCTCCATCGGAAATTGAACCAAATTTCGGCAACCTACATCCTTTAGAAGGATTGCGATCGATTCTTTACGAAGAAGAAGCCCTCACGATGTTAGTTGCTCTCGAAGCATTTCATCGCTTTTTCCGCAACGGTCGCCGGAAATTGGGATCAGACACTTTTCCCACTCTTAGCAGCCGCTACCGCATCCCAGTTCCGCAGGCTGACGGAGAAATTCAACAAGTATCCGTTAAAGTTTCGACCATGCCCGAAGTGTCAGACGAATTATTACAGATGCTCGGTGATGACGATGATGACGATGATGACGATGATGATGAATTTGACAAGCCACTGCTGCGGGACGATTTGGTGCCGCAAAATTCATTTTTGAGTCTCGGCGCCGTACCTTGGGAAACGGTAGAGTTCCTGCGCCAAAGTGTGCAGTTTCACCAAGGTGCAGAAATTGATATTAATACCGCCGGAGATGGTTTGCCGGTGGTGATGATCCAAACTTCTCATCCGAAGGCAAAAACTATGATTCAGGATTTGAAAGAAGCTGGAGGCGTGAAGGGGATTGGTTTTAATCCGGGCGAAAATCCTTTTCAGGATGAGCAATACGACTTGGGTATTTTGCAAACTAAAAATGGTGAACTGTATTTGTTTGGAGAGTTTAATGAAGACGATCCGGTGCATCAGGAGGCCCGCAAGAAGTGGGATCGCCGCTGTAAATTAACCAACGGTTGGTGCGGTTTGATTATTGCTAAAGGGTTGATGGGTGCTTCTCGCGGTCAGCCTCAGTTTAAGGATATGATCGCTTTGCTTGAGGTGCGTTGGGTGTCTGCTAAAGACTTGGGAATTGGGCCACTTCAGTTGATGCCGATGTTTTGAAGGAAGAAGGAAGAAGGAAGGAGGAAGAAGGAAGAAGGAAGAAGGAATATGTAAGGTGCGCAATGCGCACCCTACTTAGTGAATTATTAAGGATAATGATTATGTCAAATTCTACTCAAAAGCGAGAAGTGTTAGTCGCCCTTGATGCTGAATTCGCGGAGAAAATAGATCAGCTTACTGATGATTGGACGGAGGCGATCGAACAAGCTCTCCGTCTCTGGTACGCTAAGCAAATCGAAGATAAGTTGCGGAAGTTTTATCAAAACCGCAGCCAAGAAGATATTGAGGATGAAAAAGAATGGTTTAATTTGGTAGAGGAACAGATAGAAGAAACATGGAGCAGCGATGGACTCTAACTCAACAGCGAACACTTATCCTCGCCAAGGTGAGATTTACCTTTCAAGAGCTTTGCGTCAGTTAGGAGATACCAAAAAAAGACCTGTAGTTGTGGTTTCTCCCGATATCCGCAACGAGTTTACGGATTCTGTCATTGTTGTTCCTTTCACCAGTAACCTTGCAGGAGTAGAAAATCCTACTCGCGTCTTGATTCCTGCGGGTGAGGGAGGATTGCAAGCTGATTCTCTAGCTGTATGTGAAAACGTTTCTGCTTTGCGACAGACATTTCTAGAACAAGGCCCTTACGGTCAAATTAGTGCTGTGTCTTTGGTCAGAATTCAGAGGGCTATGCAAGTGTCGATCGGCATTTATGAACTTTGAATGTTTCGGAAATTCTAAAATTTGTTACAATCTGTAAAAATACTGGAAAGGATAGGTAAAATGCGGGTTGCGATCGCAGGTGCGGGACTAGCTGGAATGACCACAGCAGTCGATTTAGTGGAGGCCGGCCACCAAGTAGAAATTTTTGAATCCCGCCCCTTTGTCGGCGGAAAAGTCGGCAGTTGGGTAGATCCCGACGGCAATCACGTTGAAATGGGTTTGCACGTCTTCTTCGGCTGTTATTATAACTTATTTGCCCTGATGAAAAAAGTGGGAGCGTTTGACGATTTGCTCCTCAAAGAACACGTCCACACTTTTATCAATCGAGGTGGCGAAACTGGTTCTTTAGATTTTCGCTTTCCAGTGGGTGCTCCTTTGCACGGATTGAAGGCGTTTTTCACGACATCTCAGCTATCCGTACAAGACAAAATTCAAAATGCGATCGCCCTGGGAACTAGCCCCATCGTCCGAGGTTTGATAGACTTTGACGGGGCAATGAAAACTATCCGCGATTTGGATAAAATTAGCTTCGCTGACTGGTTCCGCAGTCAAGGTGGGAACCAAAACTCGCTCAAAAGAATGTGGAATCCGATCGCCTACGCACTGGGTTTTATCGACACTGAAAATATTTCTGCCCGGTGTATGTTGACAATATTTCAATTCTTTGCATCAAAAACAGAAGCCTCTGTCATGCGGATGCTGGCCGGTTCTCCCAACGAATATTTGCACAAACCAATTGTGGAATATTTGGAAAAGAAAGGAGCAAAAATTTACACGCGGCGCAGAGTCCGAGAAATTCAGTTTGAAGAAGGCGAAAAAACCCGCGTGACAGGCTTGGTGGTAGCTAACGGCGAAACAGAAGAAAATATTACCGCAGACGCTTACGTTTTCGCCTGCGACGTGCCGGGAATTCAGAAAATATTGCCCCCAGCTTGGCGCAAATGGTCAGAATTTGACAACATTTATAAGTTAGATGCGGTGCCGGTTGCTACAGTACAATTGCGGTTCGACGGTTGGGTAACGGAACTGGAAGACGAAGCCAAGCGCAAACAGTTGAGTCATGCTGTAGGAATCGATAATTTGCTATATTCAGCAGATGCAGATTTTTCTTGTTTTGCAGATTTGGCGCTGACAAGTCCCAAGGATTATTATCAAGAAGGACAAGGCTCGCTGCTGCAGTTGGTGCTGACACCGGGAGATCCGTTTATTAAACAAAGCAATGAGGCGATCGCCCAACACGTACTCAAACAAGTTCAGGATTTATTCCCCTCAGCGCGGGAATTAAACATGACTTGGTACAGTGTAGTTAAGCTCGCTCAATCTTTGTATCGCGAAGCACCGGGAATGGATGTTTTCCGCCCTGCTCAAAAAACTCCGATCGCCAATTTCTTTCTAGCAGGAAGTTACACTCAGCAAGACTACATTGATAGCATGGAAGGAGCGACACTTTCAGGCCATCAAGCGGCTAAGGCAATTCTCGAAGCTTACAGTCATTAGTCATTAGTCGTCTCTCGTTTTCTCTGGTTCCCAGGATCTGCCGGGGAACCAGAAAAAAACAATTCTTCAATCTAAAATCTAAAATCTAAAATCTAAAATCGCATGACTGATTGGTTAGAACACAGTGTCCAAGTAGAAGTGGCAATTCCCATCGAATTAGCGTGGCAACTCTGGTCAGATTTAGAGCAAATGCCGCGCTGGATGAAGTGGATAGAATCTGTTCATGTTCTCGAAGAAGATCCAGAATTGTCTCGCTGGAAACTCGCAACTGGCGGGTTAGAATTTAGCTGGCTTTCTCGGATTCTCAAAGTAGTACCGAATCAGATAATTCAGTGGGAATCGGTAGACGGTTTGCCAAATCGAGGTGCCGTAAGATTTTACGATCGCAAAGACAGCAGTATCGTCAAGCTGACAGTGGCTTACGGAATTCCCGGCTGGCTGGGAAAATTGATGGATAACCTATTTCTGGGCCGAGTGGTTGAATCGACAATTCAGGCTGACTTGGAAAGGTTTAAAGAGTATGCTCTGAAAGTGAAAGCGACATCTTAAATTCTGAGGACTAAAGTCGTTTGGTTTTTAATTGTAACGCGAGAGTCGATCGCCCCCCGGCCTCAGTATCATAAAGATGTGCTGCTGATTCCTTCTCGGTTCAGTTATGAGTTACTGCCTAAACCCCGCCTGTCAAAACCCGCAAAATGCCGATCGTACCCAATTCTGCCTGAATTGCGGCTCCAAACTGTTGCTGAGAGAGCGTTACCGCGCCATCAAACCCCTGGGGCGCGGCGGTTTTGGTCGCACTTTTTTAGCAATAGACCAAGACAAACCCTCAAAACCCCGCTGTGCAATTAAACAGTTTTTCCCCCTATCCCAAGGTACCAGCAGCAGCGAAAAAGCAGCAGAATTATTCAACCGAGAAGCGGTGCGGCTGGACGAGTTGGGGAAACATCCGCAAATTCCCGAACTGCTGGCGCACTTTCAGCAGGAACGCTATCAGTATTTGGTACAGGAATTTATAGAAGGTCAGAATTTACAGGAAGAGTTGGCGCGGACTGGGCCTTTTAGCGAAAGTCAGATTCTCAGTCTGCTGAAGGATTTATTGCCAGTATTGCAGTTTGTGCACGATCGCAGTGTAATTCACCGAGATATTAAACCGCCCAATATTATCCGCCGCCGCCTTTCTCAAACTCCCATCATTTATACTTACCCCACCTTAACCGGGGAATTAGTTTTAGTTGATTTTGGCGCTGCAAAACTTGTGGAGGGTTTGAGAGAAACCGGTACAGTCATCGGTTCTCCAGAATTTGTGGCGCCGGAACAAATTAGAGGTCAAGCGGTTTATGCCAGCGATTTGTACAGTTTGGGAGTAACTTGCATTTATTTGCTGACTCAAATATCTCCTTTTGATTTGTTCGATCTCAATCAAGATGCTTGGGTTTGGCGAGACTTTTTGAAAGTTCCAATCGATCCGAAATTAAGTCGCATCCTCGACAAAATGATCGAATCAAGTCTCAGTCGGCGCTACAAATCTGTAGCTGAGGTATTGAAAGATTTGCAGCCTCAGTCGGCGGGGGCGGGCACGGGGACACCGCCCCTACCACCGCCTAAAATTTCCGTGCCGCAGAGAACGCCGGCGGTGCAGAATGCAGTGCCGCCAACGGTTGCAGGCACAATCATACCTGTGCCGCCGATGCAGCGGGTTGTACCCGCACGCGCGCCTACTTGGAGGTGTGTTCATACTCTGGTAGGGCATTCTAATGCTGTTACGTCGGTAGCTTTCAGTCCTGATGGCGCGACTTTAGCTAGTGGCAGTGAGGATAAGACGATTGAGATGTGGAAGTTGGATTCGGGTAAGCGGTGGTACACTCTGACGGGTCATTCTGACTGGGTGACTTGTGTGGCGTTTAGTCCTGATGGCGCGAGTTTGGCTAGTGGCGGCCGGGACAAAATGATTCATATTTGGGATTTGAATAAGGGTAAGTGGTGGTATGCTTTGGCTGGTCATTCTGACAGGGTTTCTGCTGTGGCGTTTAGTCGAGATGGTCAGGTTTTGGCTAGCGGCAGTCGGGACAAAACTGTGCAGTTGTGGAATTTGAATAAGGGAAGGCGGATGTCGGCTTTGACTGGTCACGCTGGCGGGGTGGAGGCGGTGGCTTTTAGTGCTGGCGGGGAGTTTTTGGCCAGTGGGAGTCGGGACAAGACTGTGCAGTTGTGGGATTGGCAAAATAATCGATCGATTTGTACTCTGGCAGAGCACGGGGATTGGGTGCGGGCGATCGTTTTTGCTCCGAACTCCCCCAGCCCCCCCTTGGTAAGGGGGGGAGTAGGAGAAGGATTGATTTTGGCGACGGGGAGTCGGGATGGTACGGCGAAGCTGTGGCGGGTGGATGCACAGGGGCGAGGGGCGCTGTTGCGGAGTATGAGGGACAATTCTGGGGATGTTTTGTGTGTGGCGTTGAGTCCCGATGGTCTGGTTTTGGCGACGGGGAGTCGGGATGGCACGATTTATTTGTGGGATGCGGGCACGGGGGGTTTGCTGGAAATTCTGACGGGCCACGGGGGAGAGGTTTTGTCGGTGGCGTTTAGTGCTGATGGGGGGAGTTTGGCTAGCGGTGCGGGCGATCGAACTGTGAAGATTTGGCGGGGGATTGGGCATTAGGGGCGATGTCAAGAGTGCCCGCTTAAAAAATTCTCATATTTATGCTTGACAGGCGATCGAATGTTCTGCTACATTAGGAATTCGTGAGGACGCATAGCTCAGTTGGTTAGAGCACTACGTTGACATCGTAGGGGTCACTGGTTCGAGTCCAGTTGTGTCCATTAATTTCCCTGATTTATAAATCCAGAGTTTTAGGTTTGCCACCCTAGCAAAATTTTTGTTTTCCGCTCATCCTTCGCTCAGTCCGACTCTTCTAAGTAGCTGAGTATCTGCAAAACTGCTTCCATATCAGCCAAGTCTGCCCTCGACTTTTTGCGCCGCCCTTTCAACCCACATTCTGCAGATAGGAAAGCAGATTGAAGAATTAGAAAAATGAAGAACGGGCGTTGCTGGATTAAGGTATGATAAGCGCGCTCGCTCTTCATCTGACTCGATGGTAATGATTAATTTAATAGGAAACGGGAACACTATTAAACCAAAGAATAAGCTGTTGCGGGATTTAAATTGTCGGTCAAAAAACAATAAAAGTCTTGTGGGGTGGGCGTCCCGCCCGCCCAGAATATGCAATTTAAATGCGCGACAGCTTAAACCCAAACAACCCGGTTTCTCGTTGTCGCGATCGAGCTAAAATGGCCAAATTACGTGAAGAAATTGGGTTCTTGCGTCCTGGACTGTCAGCCTAACATTTCTCTAGCCATACCCCATTAAAAAGGATGCAAACACTACTAATTTCTCACAAATTCATTAGTTTTTTTAGAGGTATTTTCTATTATAGCGATCGCTAATTAGCTAGGTGCAAACCAATTTTACCTTGTCACAGAATGTAAAGCTATAATACACGATCGGTTGCTTCCTTAAGCTGCAAACGTTCTCAGTGCTTGCTTTACAGATTTTTGAAATAGATGGAAACCTCAAATCGAAACGCAATTAAATTCTAGAGCAAGTGTATTTCTCAGGTAAAATCGAGTCTAATCTTTTAATTGCTGAGGCATCGTCTCATGCCCATTCCCAAACTCAGTGAAACAACGATCGAGCTTCACACCTCTGCCCAATCCCTCAAGCGGGGTGAAGCTTACTATTTAGCTGGCAATGTTACTAGGGCAGTCCGGCGTGGCAATATGGTGCAAGCAGTAGTGGAGGGTTCCGAAGTAGAACCCTACCGTGTTACCCTGCCCTTTGATGATGCTGGATTAGCATCTACATTATTCTGCACTTGTCCTTACGAGAACGGTGGGTGGTGTAAACACATTGTGGCGACGCTGTTATTGTGTCTGCGGCAACCAGAAATAATTGAGCAGGGCCCGACATTGGAACAATTACTCGATCGCCTCAACGATGTACAAACCCAGCAATTAATACAGCATTTAGTAAAAAAAGAACCATCACTCATTGATGCGATCGAACAATACATTAACTTAAGTGCTATTCCTGCACCTTCAAACCAACCAACCAAAGCACCCCGCCACACCTCCATCGATCCTGCTCCATTGCGGCACCAAGTACGACGAATTTTGCGAGAGGCTGTGAGGTATTTGGAGGATGGATGGGAGGAAGACCCGATTACAGAAGAACTTTTAGATGTAATTCAGCGAGCCCAGGAATTTAGCGCACAGGGGGATGGCAACAACGCCTTAGTAATTTTAGAAGCCATCACCACAGCCTGCGTTGAAGATTGGAATGATGTAGAAGAGTTTGGCGCTGAAAATTATGAGATAGCTAACGCTTTGAATGAAGCTTGGACAGAAGCCATTTTGACGGCTCAACTAACTGCTGAAGAAGAAATCGATCTCCAGGTGATGTTAGAAGCTTGGCAAGATGAATGGAATTGTGATTTTAGCATGAGCTTGGAAGCTTTACGCCAAGGTTGGGACGACCCCCTACTCCAACAGGTACTTGAAGGAAACATTACTGGGTCAGGAGTTTGGGGTGGTGACGCACCAAAATGTGCTCGCGACTTAGCATTGATTCGCTTGCAAATCCTCGATCGCCAGGAACGCGATCGAGAATACTTATACTTAGCCCAAGCAGAAGGTTGTGCTCAACAATACTTGACGATGTTGACTCGTTTGGGGAGAGTAGAAGAAGCAGTGGAAGCTGCTGCTACCCAGATGCAATCAGCAGAAGATGCTTTTGCTCTGGTTCAAACTTTAAAGCAACAGGGAGCCTTAGAACAAGCTCTGAAAATTTGTCAAGCTGGGTTAAATTTGTCTGGTCATTGCCATTACGAACTGGCAATCTCGATGAGTGAGTTGGCTGTTGAGTTGGGGGACGACGAAGTTGCGTTAAATGCTCGAATCCAGATATTTAAAATCAAACCGTCTTTTAGAGATTATAGTTTAGTGAAGGAGTTAGCAAAAGATAATTGGCTAACTTTGAAATCTGACTTGTTAGCAACTCTGAAAAGTAAGGAAACTTGGAATTTTACTGACGCGCAGGTTGATATTTTTCTGGATGAGGGAATGATTGAAGATGCGATCGCCCTTGCTGATGACTTGGGTTATTACCACTCAGCACTGATTCACCGAGTAATGGGGGCTGCTATCAGCCACAGCCCCGATTGGGTAATCGCCAATGCTTGTCGGCGTGCTGCATCGATTATGGATCAAGGGAAATCAAGCGAGTACAATCTGGCGATTAAGTGGTTGGAAAAAGCCCGCGCTGCCTATTTACAAACTGGGCAAAATCTTCAGTGGTCTGCTTATCGTTCTCAACTGATGCAAGTACACAGTCGCAAGCGGAAGTTGATGGAAATGCTCAAAAGTCCCCATTTAGATTGAGCCTTAAGTTTACAGTAAACCCAAGTGAAAGCGACCCAACCCAGGAACGAATACACCTTACTTAATTTTTGCTTTCACCGCCCTAGATTCCACTGTGAATTCTGGAATATCTTGCAATTCTGTTTCGCTCAAACTGTACTGTTCGCAAACCAAACTCAAACGAGTTCCGGTACTTTTAACAGCGTTGACAGAGTGAGTCAAATCTCCTTGAAAATAGATCAGCGAGTTGGCTTGCGGCTTAATCTGCCCGACTTGCTGTTTGTTGCGCCGCAGTATCAATTCTCCCCCTTGCAAGTTGGGCGGTACTTGTACGTACAAAACGCTGACGGCTGCAGGAGGTTCAACTGTTTTGCAGTACGATCGCAAAGATCGATCGATATGCGGATCGACGCGGGAACCTTTACCCAGCAACAAAGGGTTGAGGTAAAAAGCATTGCATTCAGGCAGTAATGCTTGGTCTAGATAGGGTTTAAACAAGGGAAACCGCCGTTCTACTTCGGCGATTTCGGAACGTTGAAACACCACGGAAAACCCTTTTGTGCCAATGAAATCGCGGTTGAGGTTGTTGATTGCTAGATAGGGGGATGCTAGAATTGCTCCTCGCAAGTCGTTGAGGTAGTCGATCGAGAAAGCGTTAGGATGTTGGCTGTAGTATTTCAAGGCACTCAAAAATCATCAAAGTTTAAGGAAACAGCAGATAGAAATGCAGCAATTGCTCAGATTTGGGATTGCTTCGTTCCGCGCGGAGGACATCATAATGTTGATTTAAGTCCGCGTACTTAAATCAAAGGTTTTTCTTAACTGCGGGCGATCGCCCGGAAGTGTCGCAACCGACTAGCAACGGCAGAATATCAGTATACAGGCGATCGACCGTTAGTGCGATCGACCGATGGCCAAACTCAGACCAACAAATCCTTTAACCCGCTATAAGTAAGGGGGAGGTGCGCCTTACGCACCCTAGGAGGGGATGCGATCCGTCGGCGCCCAGAGGTTTTTGATTTATTAATGAACTAAAAACTTGTTAACTTTTTAATTTCACCCTCACAACTCACAAATCCAACTTAATAACTATTTTTAGTATTAGCTAGCGTGACCAATTTTCTGTCGAACAGGAATCTCGATCGCAAACTCTGTTCCCTCACCCAGAATAGAAAAACAATCCAGCTTGCCCCCATGTTTTTCAGTAACAATTTGATAGCTGATCGACATCCCCATTCCCGTTCCTTTGCCAATCGGTTTAGTTGTGAAGAAAGGATCGAAAATGCGCTGCTTAATCTCTTTCGATATACCCGAACCGTTATCGACGATCGCAATCTTCACCCACTCAGCATCGATTGCAGAGGTTCGGATGGTAATTTGACTGGGATTTTCTTTAATTTCCTGGTACTTCCGCCGCGCATTACTCTCTTCCAAGGCATCAATAGCATTGGAGAGAATATTCATAAACACTTGATTGAGCGGGCCTGCATAGCACTCCACCAGCGGTAGAGAAGCGTAGTTTTTAATCACCTGAATTTCCGGTCTTTCTGAGCCAGCTTTGAGGCGGTGTTGCAAAATCATCAGAGTGCTGTCGATCCCTTCATGAATGTTTACTGCTTTAATATCAGCTTCGTCGATGCGGGAGAAATTGCGGAGGGACAGCACAATGTTCCGAATGCGAGCGGTGCCGGTTTGCATGGATGACAGCATTTTTGGCAAATCCTCTTGAATAAATTCCAAATCAATCTCTCCGGCTTCGGCTTGAATTTCATCCACCGGATGTGGATAGTGTTGTTGGTAGAGTTGCAAAAAATCTAACAAATTCCGGGTGTATTCTTGGACGTGAGCCAGGTTTCCGTGAATAAAGCTGACTGGGTTGTTAATTTCGTGGGCAACTCCAGCCACCAGTTGTCCCAAACTAGACATTTTTTCACTTTGAATCATCTGTGCCTGGGTGCGCTGCAATTCCTTTAATGCGGTTTTGAGTTCAAGGGTACGTTCTTCTACTCGCGCTTCTAGTTCTGCATTGCTGTTTTCTAAAGCGATGAAAGATTCGCGCAATTGCCCTCCCATGTGGTTAAAAGAGCGGCCGAGAATGTTGAGTTCTGCGATGTTGCCTGGTTCTACGGTGTGTTCTAAATCACCGGATGCTATTGCTTGACTTGCCTGATTCAAGCGCCGGATGGGACGGGCAATCCAGCGGGAGGTGAAAATGCCGATCGCCGTTGCCACTGCCAGCGCCCCCAAACACAGGATAATCGTGGTTATGGTGTTGGCATGAATCTGTGCCATGAAACTGCTTTCCGGGATGCTAGTTACTACCAACCAGTCCAACCCATATTGGTCGCGCCAGGGCGCAATATGCGTGTGATATTTTTCTCCTTGAAAATCGACGTTCACTTCTTGATTATTGGTAATAGTCTGAAAGTCGGGAATCTGTTGCTGAAGCTGCTGGGCAATACTCCGTAAAACCGGGTTAGAACTGTCGGTAGCCTTGAGGCGCTTAATTTCTTTATTGGCTACGATAAAAGGCTGCTCTTGGGAGGAATTGGCAACCAACATCCCATTGCGCTCCATAATAAATACTTGCCCGGAGCGGCTGACATCTAAGTTTCGCAAAAATTCGCTCAGTTTTGATAGATGGATATCTGCCTCCACCACGGCAATGAGTTTTTTGTTGTCATCATAAACTGGACGACCTGCTGATGCCGCAATGTAGGGCAGATAACTGGGATTGTAAAAGGTATAAATCCCACTCCATATCGGTTTTCCTGCTTTCACAGGTTTAGTATACACAGGCTCGTTGAGGGTATCCCACGGACTTGTGTCCAAAATGCGAGTCCGGTTGCCATCGTTGTCGGTTGAGTAACTAGTCGTATTTTCGGGCAGGCTTGGGGTTTTGGTTCGTGAATCCTCGATGACAATATTACCATCGTAGCGACCCGCTCCTGCGGCTTCGCCGGTGGGAAGGTTTACGCTAATGTAGGTCAGGTCGTAGGCTTGCATTTGATGCCAGAAGTATTTGCCGAGGGTTTTGCGATCGCGCAAATCGAGCAATCCCATGCGAATTACATCAGCATTGATCTGGATAACTTGCTGCGGAATCGACAGATAGGCATCCAAATGGTGAGATACCTCGCTGCAGGTGCGCTTGATTAACTGCTCACCTAGATCGTGAACCGCTTTCTCACCATTTTTGAACGATATGTATCCCACCAGCCCCACAGCGCCAAAAACTTGCAGTAGGAAGGGAACAATCAAGACAAGCTGCAACGGCAATGCCCGGACTTTGCTGGATGAAGGCTTTTTCATGAGTTGTAAATCAGGGATCGAGAACTACAGCTACAACTCCAGCTTGCAACAATTTTTGCTGATCGTCCAAATTTCGATCTGCCCTCAACAGGATCATCAAACGTTTTTGATTGATGAGTTGGAGGATTGGCAGGTGCGATGAGGCTTTTGTTTGCTAATGCCCAAAGTGCGATCGGCTTAACAGGTTAAGACTTATAGGCGATCGTATAAGCTACTTTAAAAGAGTTATGCGTTTCTGATGTTAAAATATTTGCCAGATAGGAATTAGATAAAATTAATATTTCACAGCGTCAAGAAAACCAAAGCTGGTAGCTATAATTAAAGAGTAAGTGAAAAAAAACAACTCGCTCAAACGATATGGCAACAACATTGTACGAGAAAATGGGCGGAGAGCCAGCCATTAAAGAGATTGTGGATGATTTTTACCGCGATGTTTTGGCTGACGAGACAGTGAGCCACTTCTTCGATCATACAGATATGGAAAAGCAGCGCCGCCATCAAACTGCTTTTATCTCCTATGCCCTCGGCGGCATGAAGCAATACTCAGGCCGTTCAATGGAGAAAGCACACGCAGGCTTAAATTTACAGCCTGAACACTTTGATGCGATTGTGAAGCATTTGACCGATGCCATAATTGCCCACGGGGCCTCCCAAGAGGATCTCGATGAAGCGCTAGGTAAGGTCGCGGCTTTGAAAGAGGCTATTTTGTACAAGTAAGATCGAGTGAATGCAAGAGGGTTTTTGCAGCCACTAGAATAGTGATAAAAGTGGAGATTTCGTAATTTTGCAGCGAAAGCTCCACTTTGTTGTTGGCCGCATATATATAATGAACTGCGAAGACGCGAAGGAAGAGAAGAGTACACAATTGAGGCGAGCAGTCCTATAGTTATTTAATCGGTATCCCGTAGGAGTCGTGGGAAGCAATCGCGCGATCGATACAGTAGTAGATTTAAGTTATTTCTGACATCTTGTACCGTTATCAATAACAGGCAAGATGCCTGTTCCACAAAGACTAAATTTTCTTGTGGAACAGGCATCTTGCCTGTTCATAAAGCCTGATTGAGAAGGGTGCAAGGTGTCAGTTATTTTTGACTGGGTTTATTGATACCGGTTTTCTTTTTTATTGTAGCTTATGTGGCTAGCCACGGTATTGCTGAAGTAGATTTTACCGTATTTGTTCATTTACTTGAAATGCTGAGAAGTTATATTCATCCTTTAGCTAGATGACGGTAGTCAAGTGCGGCTTGCACGATCGGTTTACCAATTGCAAATTACCAATTACCAAATCGTATATGCCGCAATACTTCGGAAAACTTCAAAAAACCGAACAGCCTTGGTCAACAATCGGTTCGGTAGAATCCATAAATAAAACCGATCGCACCTTTCACTTTAATTGCGGTGAAACTTCCCTAAACCTCAGTATCCTCGCGCCGAATTTGATCCGAGTGCGAATGTCCCCGACAGGTGAATTCAAAAGCCGATCGCACTCAATAACTGTCCCTGACGAAGAGTGGGAAATTACACCATTTGAAGTGCGAGAAACAGACGAAAAGATAGAAATTGAAACATCACAAATATTGATTTCTGTCAAGCGATCTAGCTCTGCAATTGAATGCTTTGACAAATCGGGAAAACCCTTTGCTAGCGACTGCGATCCCAGTATGGGATGGCGCACGGGCGCAACCGCAGGCTGGAAACGCATCGAAGCAGACGAACACTTCTACGGTTTCGGACAACGCACCGGCTTCCTCGACAAACTCTCGGAAGTCAAGACAAATTGGACAATAGACGCGCTTGACTACAATTCCCTCAGCGATGAAATGTACCAGGCGATCCCATTTTACATCGCCCTGAATCCCGATCGCGCTTACGGCCTCTTTTTCAACACTACATTTTGGAGTCAGTTCGACATCGGCGCCCAACAACCGGGAGTTTTGCGGATGGAAACCAGAGGCCCGGAACTCGATTACTACATCATTTACGGCCCGGAACCCGCCCAAATTCTCGCTACCTACACGCAGTTAACCGGCCGGATGCCGCTTCCGCCAAAATGGGCGCTGGGATACCACCAATGCCGCTGGAGCTACGACTCCGAGGACGTTGTGCGGGAGTTGGCGAAGGAATTTCGCGATCGCGCCATTCCCTGCGATGTCATCCACCTCGACATCGACTATATGAACGGCTACCGCATTTTTACCTGGAGCCCGAAGCGTTTCCCCGATCCCGCGAAACTGATCGCAGACTTGAAAGCAGCCGGTTTTAAGGTTGTCACGATTGTCGATCCCGGTGTCAAGTACGAACCGGAAGGAGATTATGAAGTATTCGATGAGGGTGTGGAGAATGACTATTTCGTCCGCACCGCAGAGGGAAGGCTATTCCACGGTTACGTTTGGCCCGAAAAAGCGGTGTTTCCCGACTTCCTGCGGCCAGAGGTGCGCCAGTGGTGGGGCGACTTGCACAAAAACCTTACAGATATGGGCGTTGCGGGGATTTGGAACGACATGAACGAACCTTCGATCGCAGAACGGCCTTTTGGCGACGGCCACCAACACATCTGGTTTCCCCTGGATGCACCGCAAGGCCCGGAATCCGAGGGCGCCACCCACGCGGAAACGCACAATTTGTATGGGTTGATGATGGCGAAAGCTTGTTCGGAAGGGTTGCAAAAAGTGCGATCGAACGAGCGATCTTTTGTGCTGACGCGATCGGGTTTTGCGGGCATTCAGCGTTACTCCTCGGTATGGATGGGCGACAATCTATCGCAGTGGGAATACTTAGAAATGTCGCTACCGATGCTTTGCAATATGGGGCTTTCCGGCGTGGCGTTTGTCGGTTGCGACATCGGGGGTTTTGCGGAGAATGCAACCGCTGAATTGTTCGCGCGGTGGATGCAAATGGGAATGCTGTATCCCTTGATGCGCGGTCATTCTGCGATAAATACGGCCCAACACGAACCGTGGGTTTTTGGCGATCGCACTGAGAAGATTTGCCGCGAATACATGAATTTGCGCTATCAGTTGTTGCCTTATATTTACACGTTGTTTTGGGAAGCAGCGACGACGGGAACACCGATTTTGCGACCGTTACTATATCAATTTCCGCGCGATCGGGCAACTTACCACCTTTACGATCAAGTATTACTCGGCCCGTCGCTGATGGCTGCACCCGTTTACCGGCCAGGAGTTGAACACCGCGCTGTGTATTTGCCGGAGGGTACTTGGTTTGATTGGTGGACGGGCGAATGCTATCAGGGCCCGATGCACATTTTAGCTTATGCACCTTTGGAGAGAATGCCGCTTTACGTGCGGGGCGGGGGCATAATTGCGATGGAACCCGTGAGGCAATTTGTCAGCGAAGAACCGCTTGAGTCATTAAAAATGCGAATTTGGCCCGGAAGTGGTGAATGGACGCTTTATGAGGACGACGGACACAGTTTTGAACATGAAAAAGGTGTCTGGGCAACGACTAATTACAAAGTGTATTTGGAAGAGGAAAAAATCATCGTTGAAATTGCCGCGCGCGAGGGTCAATTTTCGATTTCTGAACGCGAAGTTATTGTGGAAGTTGTTGGCGTTGGCGAACAGCGATTTACAGATGACGGTACGGTGCTGCGTTTGACATTTGGATAACTTTGGCATAAAGCGGTTTATGCTATGGTGGGATTCATTCAGGGCGATCGCTCGATCTGGTAGAGTTTGAGAGGGAAAGGGCGATCGTCTGTGATTCCATTGTGGCTATATAAAATTCATTTCAAGGGTAGCAAAGATGTTAATGGGTTAGAGAAATCCCAAAAAAATATCCAAAAAATTCGGCAAAGGGGTTGGATAAATTGTAAAGTCAAGGTTTTGAGGATAGTGTTTCCCCTGAAGACCGAAATAATTTTAAAGTATTACAAGAACAATGGAAAATTTATCAGTATGATTATCTCCCATATAGCTCTGAAAAATTGGCGCAATTTTCAGTCAGTGGATGTTGATTTGCGCGATCGCGTTTTTGTGGTAGGCCCTAATGCTTGTGGTAAGTCAAACTTTCTCGATTCATTGCGCTTTTTGCGGGATCTGGCTAAAGCAGGAGGCGGATTGCAGAAAGCCGTGAGCGATCGACGTGGCGTATCAAAAATTCGCAGTCTTTATGCGCGCCGTTATTCAGATGTAGAAATAGAAATTCACCTTTCCGAATCTAATGCCCAACAGCCATTATGGAGGTATGGGCTGGGAATTAAACATAGAAAAGGCGGCAAAAATGAGCCGATTGTTGCCTACGAACGAGTTTGGAAAGGTGAGCGCCAAATTGTCAATCGGCCTACTCAAGAAGATGACAAAGATGAGCTACGTCTCACCCAGACTTATTTAGAGCAAATTAATGCCAATGCAGAATTTCGAGAAATTGCTAAGTTTTTAGAATCGATTTTATATTTACATTTAATTCCTCAGTTAGTTCGCCATCCCGAAGCTTTTGCTACCCCTGGACTTTCCGAAGATCCTTTTGGGAGAACTTTTTTAGAGCGAGTTGCTAAAACTACCGTAAAAACCCGAAAATCGCGATTAAAAAAAATTGAAGATGCTTTAAAGCTGGCTGTTCCACAATTGAAAAACCTCACAGATACCAAAGATGTGATGGGAGTTCCGCATTTGGAAGCTGTTTACGAACATTGGCGGCCCGGAGCAGGAAAACAACGGGAAGACCAATTTTCTGACGGAACGTTACGGTTAATTGGTTTGCTCTGGTCGCTGCTAGAATCCGATTCATTATTGTTACTAGAAGAACCAGAACTTTCCTTAAATTCGGCGATTGTTAGCAATTTACCGTCTCTGATTTATCGCCTTCAGCGCCCGAGAAAGCGACAGGTTATTCTTAGTACCCATAGTGCGGATTTGCTCTCAGACAAAGGCATTGGTGGCGAAGAGGTGCTGCTAATGACACCGACTCCTGAAGGAACTCAGGTAAAACTTGCTTCAAGTAATGAACAAATCAAAATGCTATTAGAAGGAGGTTTAAGCATAGCTGATGCTGCACTTCCTCTTACAGCACCGCCCGACATCGAACAAATGAGTTTATTCAAATGACGGATATTCCCATCAATTTAGTGTTTGAGGATGCACTGAGTGAAGCAGTTCTTAAACAAATGCTCAAACAGTCTCAACGTCCTTTTTCAGTGGGACAGTGCTTGAATCAGAGAGGATATGGCAAAATTAAAAAGATTATTTCTGGGTTAAATTATGCGGCCAAGGGAATGCCATACTTAGTATTAACTGATTTGGATAATGCAGAATGCCCGTTAGTAATTATTTCGGAGTGGTTCACTCAACCAAAACATCCTAATCTGCTGTTTCGGATTGCTGTTAAAGAAGTGGAAGCGTGGTTACTTGCACATCGAGAGGGCTTTGCCCAATTTCTGGGTATTTCAGTAGACTTGATTCCTGGCGACGCGGATCGAATTGCTGACCCCAAGCAGCTTTTAATCAATCTGGCTAAAAAGTCAAAGAAGCGAAATCTGCGGGATGCGATCGTCCCCAATCGCAATAGTACGGCAAAAATTGGTAAAGACTACAATGGTCAACTGATCCAGTTTGTCAATCAAAGTTGGCAGGTTGCGTCAGCACAGACTAATTCCCCCAGTTTGGAACGAGCTATGAATGCGATCGTAAATTTTCAACCAACTTGGGAAACTTGAGGAGAAAAACCAATCCTGTACCCTCTCAATGGTTGGCAAACAGTTAATAACTACTGTTACAATATACCGTCCGGGGATGAGTAGACCCGACACCTACCCACAAACTATGCAACCCATCCAAATTACCACCTTCCAAGCTTTGTGGCGCAGCCTGGGCCTGATAATCAAAGCCGCACCAATAGAACTCCGCAATTTAATAATACTCAACATCATCGGCGGTGCTGCCCCATCTGCCGTGCTTTTTTTAGATAAATTAATCATTGATGAAGTATCTAGGTTGCTGTCGCAAACCCAAACAGCACAGCCATTTGCTTTGATGCTTTCCCGGCCAATATTGCTGTGGAGTATTGCCGGAGTCTTAAGTCTCAGGTTAGTCGGCGATGCCCTAGACACAATGGGCTCTTTTGTCTCGACATCTTTGCGCGATCGCGTTCAAGGCTTTGTCGAAGGAAAAGTCATCGAAAAAGTCGCCAATTTCGACGATATTGCCCTGTTTGAAAACCCTGAACTATTAAATATAGTAGAACTAGCCAAAACTGGAGTATTCAAAATACAGCAACTAGCCTTTACCATCAGCATGACAGTCACGGGAATTTTTATATTTATTCCATCGATAGGTCTTGCTGCTGCGATAGCTTGGTGGGTGCCAGTGCTGATGTTGATTTCATCCTGCCCCTCAATTTACATCCAAAGAAAATATAGCAAAATCATCTGGAGAGTTCAAAGAAAGCAAGCTAAAATAACTCGTGAAATGAACTTATCCGCTAGAGTCTTGACGGGCGAAGAATATGCTAAAGAATTGCGTTTGTTTGGGTTGCAGGAACTTTGGCTCAAACGCTGGCAGGGTCAGTTTTTGCAGTTTTTTAGCGAGATGCAGCAAATCCGAAAAAAAGGAGCAATTGTTTTACTTTTGTGGTCAGTGTTTAGTAGAATCGGAGTAGCTTTGCCATTTGTTTATGTGGTAATGGGAGCTTTGGGTGGTCGCTATACTTTGGGAGATTTGGCGCTTTATTCGGGTTTGATTGTTCAGGTGGAGCAAAGTTTGCAATTACTTATAGGCAATTATGCTAATTTGTACGATATCTCTCTCGGTGTTAGTCCAATTTTTCAACTTTTGGAACTCAAGCCAGAATTGCAGTCTCCGCTTGGGGATGTAGTATCTCGCCTGCCTAATTTACCAGAAGGCGGGCAAGATTCGGGCTTGACAAAAGATAAAATTGGCATCGAGATTAAGGATTTATCTTTTTGCTATCCCGGTAGCAATAAAAGCACGGTTGAAGATATCAACTTAACGATTAATCCGGGTGAAATGCTAGTGCTTGTTGGTGAAAATGGCGCGGGTAAAACAACCCTTGGCAAACTCCTCGGCCGCCTGTACGACCCGACAAGTGGTACGATCGCCTGGAATGGCAAAGATTTGCGATCGTACTCTCTAGCATACGTGCGATCGCGCATCGCCGTCGTCATGCAAGATTACGCCCGTTTCCCCTCCACAGTCCGCGAAAACGTCGGTTTCGGCGACTTGCTTTCACTGTCAGATGACACCGCAATTAACGAAGCTATTTCCGAAGCAGGAATTAGCGCAAAAGTAAATAGTCTTTCCGCAGGTTTAGAGACTCCGTTGGGGAAACAATTAGAAGACGGCATAGACTTATCGGGGGGACAGTGGCAAAGAATTGCGATCGCCCGCGCCTTAATGCGGCTTTCTACAGCCGAAGTGCTCATTTTTGACGAACCAACCGCCGCCCTCGACCCCAAGACAGAACACGAAATTTACAGCATCTTCCGCCAAATAGCCGCCGGGAAAACAACCATAGTCATCAGTCACAGATTGGGATTGGCCAAAATTGCCGATCGTATCGCCGTCATGGAAAACGGTAAAATAGCAGAAATAGGAACTCACGACGAATTGATCGCATCAAACGGAATTTATTGTGCGATGTTCACCCGTCAAGCTAGCAGCTATATTTAGAGTCAAATCAACAGTCAGCCAGGGGTTTTAACCCCTGTCTCATAGCGAAATTCGGTTGAAACCGACTGGCGAGATATTGCAATGCTTGTTCAAAAATGTGTCTTTCAGTCCTCTTTGAGAGGACTTTTGCTATGAGACGGGGGTTTTCAACCCCCGGCGGACTTGTGGGTTAGCGTGGGGAATTTGGCGCGGGTGATTGTAATAAATTATCGCGGATTTGCGATCTAATTTCTCTCGTTAGGTGGCGAGAAACCGAGTTTCTGCGACAATTTTCAGTTTAGTACGAGAAATATCGGAAGAAACCCGGTTTCTGGGATTAGCTGCGTGGCGAGAAACCGGGTTTCTGCGACAATTTGCGCCTGAGCACGAGAAATATCGGAAGAAACCCGGTTTCTGAGCGTGCGATCTTTTTGGGAAAATTGTCGGAAACTGCGATCTATAATAAAACCAACCTAGTTGGCGATAATATCAACGATGGAAACTATAACTCTCAACCTACCTGCCGCCGTCGCTTTAACCGACGAACAATTTTATCAATTGTCCATCGCTAATGAAGAGTGGCGATTAGAACAAACCCCCGAAGGAGAACTAATTATTATGCCTCCAACAGGCGGCGAAAGCGGCATCAGAAATTCTGATCTCAACCTACGAGTCGGCTTGTGGAATGAACGGACTCAATTAGGAAAAGTCTTTGACTCTTCCACCGTCTTTCAATTACCCAACGGTGCGAAGCGTTCTCCCGATGTTTCTTGGGTACTCCGAGAACGCTGGGAAGCATTATCTGCAGAAGATAAGCGCAGGTTTCCTCCCCTGTGCCCGGATTTTGTAATAGAACTGCGATCGCAAAGTGATTCCCTAGAAACATTGCGGGCTAAAATGCGGTATTATCGAACTAACGGCTGTCGCTTAGGTTGGCTAATTGACCCCCAAACGCCTTTAGTAGAAATCTATCGGTTGTCTGAAGATGTAGCAGAAGTGATTAATTTCTCTTTTGACCAACCGCCTACACTTTCGGGTGAAGATGTACTTCCCGGATTTCTTCTAGATATTACACCTATTCTCAATCCTTGAATTTCAATCCATTTTCTTTAGTTAGCTGACGAGAAACCGGGTTTCGGCGAATAATTTGGGTTGAGTACGATAAATATAGGAAGAAACCCGGTTTCTGAGATGAGCCTCCATCCACAAAAATGATGAGCAATTATCTCCCCGTCAGCGTATCCGCATAAGGATCGGGCAAAGCTTGCTGCACTTCAAGCGACAAAGAATCTCCAGTCAACGGTTGGCTAATCAAATTTTTTTTTACCCCATCCCCCCGGCGATCGCGCTCTTGCAGCTTCAGCAATTCCTCTTGATAAACAGCAACAATTCGCCCTAAACTCAGCACTAAATCATCCCAATTATCATCTCCCACCAACTTCTCAGAAATTCCCTCAAATAACTCTCCCGCTTGCCTTTTTTGAACATAAGCTTTCAACAGCTTTCCCGACTTTTGCAAAACGGCCTGATAAATATCCCCATCAGACCACCACAGCCCCTGTTGACTCAGGAGCCAAGTCAAAATATACTCGCGAGCGTGTTGCTCCTTCACCCAAGCCGCGAGATACTGCAAATCTTCCATAGTTACAACAGTCTCCTAAATCTTCCTTAAAATGTCCGCTTGTTTGTATCTACCGTTACTGCGATCGACATAATACCTGCCTTATCATCACCTGCCCGCGTCATTAATATCGCTTAAATCTTAAAAAAACCCTACTGATTTACCAAACAGCAATTCTGAGAATATAAAAATAAACCTAAACCTCCTAGGTCTATTGTCCAATACTTTTAGTCCACCGGAAAGCGGTACACCCCGCCTCGCTTTCCTCTCTCGCAAACCTATCCTCAAGCGGGAACAACCAGCGGGTTATTAGCATGACAAAGCAAAATTTTGGTTTAATCGGTCTAGCCGTGATGGGCGAAAACCTCGCGCTCAACGTCGAAAGCAGAGGCTTCTCCGTGGCTGTGTACAACCGCACCGCTGCTAAAACCGACGACTTTATGGCACAACGCGCCCCCGGCAAGAATATTGTAGCCACCAAGACTCTGACAGAATTCGTCGATGCCCTAGAAACCCCGCGCCGAATCTTAGTCATGGTGCAAGCTGGGAAACCTGTAGATGCGGTCATCGACCAACTCAAACCCATGCTGTCACCGGGCGACATGATTATTGACGGCGGCAACTCGCTCTACGACGACACCGAACGCCGCACCAAAGATTTAGAATCGATGGGACTGGGATTTGTCGGCATGGGCATCAGCGGCGGCGAAGAAGGCGCGCTCAACGGTGCGAGTTTGATGCCCGGTGGCACCCGTACTGCTTACGGTCTACTAGAGCCAATTCTCACCAAAATTGCGGCTCAAGTAGATGACGGCCCCTGCGTCACATTCATCGGCCCCGGTGGCGCTGGCCACTACGTGAAGATGGTTCACAACGGCATTGAGTACGGTGATATGCAGCTCATTGCTGAAGCCTACGATTTGCTCAAAAACGTTGGTGGGTTGGACGGCAAGCAGTTGCAAGAAGTTTTTGCCGAATGGAATACCACAGACGAACTCAACTCGTTTTTGATTGAAATTACGGCTAACATTTTCAAGTACATTGACCCGGAAACTAAGCAACCCTTAGTTGAGGTAATTATGGACGCAGCCGGTCAAAAAGGCACCGGCCGCTGGACTGTTATGAGTGCTTTGGAATTGGGCGTGAGCATTCCCACAATTATCGCTGCTGTGAATGCCAGAATCATGTCTTCTTACAAAGACGAGCGCGTTAAAGCTTCCCAAGAACTGACCGGGCCTAGCGGCAAGTACGAAGGCGATACTAAAGAGTTTGTGAACAAAGTTCGGGATGCCCTTTACTGCTCGAAGATTTGCTCCTACGCGCAAGGCATGGCACTTTTGAGCGCGGCCTCTAAGTCTTACGGTTACGACTTGAGTTTGAGCGAAATTTCCAGAATTTGGAAAGGTGGCTGTATTATTCGGGCTGGCTTTTTGGACAAGATTAAAACAGCTTTCAAGGACGATCCCACGTTGCCGAATTTGCTGTTAGCGCCGGAGTTCAAACAGAGCATTCTCGATCGCCAATCGGCTTGGCGAGACGTGTTAGCTACTGCTTGCCAACTGGGGATTGCAGTGCCAGCATTTAGCGCCTCCCTGGACTATTTCGACAGCTACCGCCGTGCTCGATTGCCGCAAAACCTCACGCAAGCTCAGCGCGATTATTTTGGGGCTCACACCTACGAACGCACCGACAAACCGCGCGGCGAATTCTTCCACTCTGAGTGGACGCAGACTGCTAAAGAATCGCTGCAAACCGGTACTACCGATTAATTAATTTTTGTAGGGTGCGTTTCGGCGCACCTTACTAATTATTCTGGGGTTGCAAATTGTTTAGACGTTTGTTTTGGAGATAGGTTTTAATATATTCGTCGTTAAAGAGCGATCGCGTCGTTTATAGTAATCTATGTAATATCAATTCCGGTTGGATCGGAATGATTGTTGACTGTTGACTGTTGGCTGTTGACTCGATTTTATTATTCCGATGCAACCGGAAACGATATAATTTTATGAAACCTTTTATAGTCAGAGCTGCTGCCGTTCTAGGTGAAATTGCGATCTCAGTATTGGATACATTGAAAGAAGAAGAGTCAAGAAAACGTTTATTAGACAGTGGTATTCTGGAAGTAGATGAAATGACGGGAAAAGAGTTTGAAAATTTTCTCTATTTCCATTTTATAAACGGTGGCTATAGTGTTACTTTAACTCAAGATAGTCAAGATTATGGGGCGGATTTAATTTTATACAAAGATGGGTTAAAAACCGTGGTTCAAGCGAAAAGAAGCAAAAATCCAGTTGGGATTAAAGCAGTTCAAGAAGTAGCAGGAGCCGTCAGACATTACAAAGGAAATAAAGGCAGAGTCATCACCAACAACCGATTTACAGAAAATGCTTACAATCTTGCTAAATCTAACGACGTAGAGTTATGGGATAGAAAAAAACTCATCGAATTCATCTTGACAGCTAAGAATTGTAAATAATTTATATACTAAACTAAGTTATATATAAAAGATGCACTGCTTTCCCAGTATCTTTAATTTCACTGATGATGAATCATGCTACAAATTTCTAATACAGTGTTCATAGACGATCGCGAAATCGAGATTAGTGCCATTCGCTCTCAAGGCGCGGGGGGGCAAAATGTAAATAAGGTGGCCAGTGCGATTCACTTGCGCTTTGATATCCCAGCTTCTTCATTGCCCGATCGCTACAAGGAGCGTTTGTTGCAAATCAACGACCAGCGCATCACCTCCGAAGGTGTGATTGTGATTAAAGCGCAGGAACACCGCAGCCAGGAACAAAACCGGGAGGAGGCTTTGAGACGGCTGCAAGAACTGATTAAAAGTGCGATCGTCATACCGAAAAGGCGCAAACCCAGCAAAGCAACTCGTAGTTCCCAGCGCAAGCGTCTCGACAGCAAAACCAAGCGAGGGCAGATTAAAGCTTTGAGAGGGAAAGTCACGGATTGATCGATGAAAGATCCTTGTCACCCTCTAGACATCGATCGGTTGCAGTTAATTCCGGTCGAAATGGATGATTGCAGGCTCAGTTGCAGTTAGCCCTGGGTTTGTGTTGCAGTTAATCCTGGCTCAACAGTAATTTCAGTTGCAATTAATCCATCCTCAAAAATCGCAGCCTTGCAGGGACAGAGCGTTTAGTATTGCAGGTCGCTACACCTAGGGGGGAAAATCTATACCCTAGTACCAGAACTGTTGCGCGATCGCCCGATCTACAATTGAGGCAGTGGGCTTCGACTTTTAATGGAAGCAGAATATTGAGGAATTTATGGCAATTAAGGTGATTGGTGCAGGTTTTGGACGAACGGGAACGCTATCTATCAAAGCTGCTTTAGAAGAACTCGGTTTTAGTAAATGCTACCACATGGTAGAACTTCTAACACACCCTTCTGATGTAAAGTTCTGGGAGGATGCCAGCCAGGGAAAACCAGTCAATTGGGATGCTTTGTTTGATGGCTACCAAGCAATAGTAGATTACCCAGGTTATCGTTACTACAGTCAACTTATGCAGCACTATCCTGATGCTAAAGTTCTGTTGAGTATTCGAGATGCAGATAGTTGGTATGAGAGTACCTTGAAAACAATCTACCAAGCAGGGCCAAAAGGTTGGGAGAAGCTAAAGATGGCTTTATCGCTCCCATTTTCTCCAAAGCTGCGGAATCTAGTTCGCATCTTCCGCATGGCAGATAAAGATGTTTGGGGGAAGGATTTTCAAGGGAAATTTGAGGATAAACCCTACGCGATCGGAATTTTCAATCAACACATTGAAGAAGTCAAACGTTTGGTTCCACCAGAGCGCCTGTTAGTTTACCAAGTGAAGGAGGGTTGGGAACCCTTGTGTCACTTCCTTGGCGTATCTGTTCCTCCTGACAAGCCTTTTCCACATCTCAACGATCGCGCCACATTTCAACAGGCATCAAAAGAGCTTTACTAGCATTGAAGTTCCTGCCCAATTAAAAATTACTTATTATCACGATGTACCTTTCCCCCCCTTCCAGGGGTAGGTTCGATCTTGGTCGGGTTAAGGTCGATCGACCTCACAGCCTGACTCAAAATTGTATCAAATGTCAACACCATGATTTAGCTGTGCTTGTTAGTTGTCGTTCGGTGAGGGCTCACGACTTGGTAAGTCATCGGGAATTTTAGTTACGTCTAATCCTAAAACCTCAAACATAGTTTTTAGAGAAACCTGGTACAGGTTAGCCAGTGCAGCTACGTTTTCAACAGTTGGCATAGACTTTCCTGATTCCCAGTCAGCTTGCATCCGCTCAGAAACGCCGATATGTTGTTTGACTTGAGGGCGGGTTAGCCCAGCTTGTTCTCTGAGAAGCCTTAATGGAGACTTTTCCTTTTCTTGCGAATTTTCGGCCACAATACCTGAAGCTTGTTTCACGGCTTCTAGCTTCTTGACCTCCGCCGAAAGATGAAGTACACTTAATGCTTGTAGGTCATCGGGAATTTTGGCTACGTCTAATCCCATACATCTAGCAAGTGTTTTTAGAGGTACGCCTAGCTCGCGCGCCAGAGCAATGACGCGATCGAAGCGAGGAATGGATTCCCCTCGTTCCCAATCGCCAATAATGCGAATTCCTACCCCCATTCGACGACTAAGTTCGGGCTGGGTCAAATTTGCACTTTCTCTAAGGTTTTTCAAGGTTATCGTTTCTCGATCTTCAGCTTCCATTAATTATAGCAGTTAATTGCTAGCAAAATAGTGCTTGACATCCTTGGTATCTGGCACTAAACTGCTAGTAGATAGGAAAAGCAAGGGCGGCCGGGCGAGCCTCCTTTCGTCAAAATGCAGGTTTGAAGAACCGCCTGATTTTTCGTGTCTATCAATTGTGCTTGCATACCCAAGCGTATTTTCGGGGGTTGGGCGCATACCTCAAGCCCCTTTTTCTCAACGCCGAGGAGGTGGTGTTATGTAAAAGGTCGATCGACCTCACAGGACAACACAACTCAAAATTGTATCAGCAGTAAGAATTTTTTAACTGTTGGTTTAATTTAATTGCTAATTCGGCCCAAAGCTCTCTGGAAGTTCATCTATTTTTTCTATTTTTAGTTCTCGGCAAATAGCTTTCAACTGAAAGAGAGAAAATTTTGGTTCTGTGGCTCCAGATATCCATCTATGATACGTGGCCCTGGGAATCCCACATCTAAAAGCAAACTCATCTTGTGATAAGTCTGTTTTGTTGATTCTTAGGGCTTCCAATGGTGAATTGCCCTCCTGTCTTCGTTCTTTTCTTGATGACATTGTAACATAAATCTCAATTTGAGATGTCATACTTGACATAATTAAATTGACATCTCATAATGAGACAGAAGTAACAGAACAAAAGCTGGTCGGTCAGGCCGAACAGCCAAAACGTGCAGTTTTGAATAACCGCTTTGAGGTGATGCCATGTAAAAGGTCGATCGACCCACAGCACAACCCAACTCAAAATTGTACCAAAGATCCCGACCAAAACTTCAACTTTGCGATCGCACAACTTCCGTGCTATCGTGCCCTTTCTCGAACCATTCCAGATCATGTCCACATCAATTGACAACTTCTACCTAGGCGATGTCGCCTCCAACTTTCACTTTGCAGGCCCGCTGCTAGACTTTGAAGAAGAAATCCAGAATCAATCTCCCTTTCACGATTTAGACTACCTGACAGGCGAAATTAAAAGGGGATTTCTCGACTACGTGCGGCAAGGAATCATGCTGGACGCCATCCGAAAACTGCGATTGTACAAAGACAAGTTCAAAACTTTTAAAAGTTACTGCGAACAAGCATTAGGCAGGCAGTATTTTTACTGCACGCAAATTATCAAAGCTGCGAGTATTTGCCTGCGCTTAATTAAAGCTGGATTTGAGATTTTGCCTAGCTGCGTCGCTCAAGTTGTCCCTTTGTTCAAACACGCAATTACCGACCAATATGGCGACTGTCGTTTACAGGAAAAGTGGCAAGAAGTTGTCGATGTCATACCAAAAGAAAGGATTACCGCAGTAACTATTGCCGAAACAGTTGACAACAATCCCAACCTCCGGCTCAAACAAATTCGCATTAAAACCGACACCTACGCCATTTTAACGAAAAAAGCAGCCGCAGCCGGACTGTCAATTTCCGAATTTTTGGCAAGGTTGGTTGGCGAATACAATCCCAGAAATTTAGAGCAGCCAGCGGAACATACTCCCGAACAAGAGGAGATTTTAGACCAATTAGACGCGGAGTTTAAGAAGCCGGCAACGGAACAGACTTCAACTTCTGCCCCAGGAAAAGTTAAGTCTAAAGGTTTTGGAGTCAAAGTTGGCCCTAAAGGTGGTAAAAGGGAAGTTAAGGCGAAAACTTCGGAAAGGGAAGTTAAGGCAAAAACTTCGGAAGGTGAAGTTAAGTTCAAAAATCGGCAAAGTGAAATCAAAGCCGAGAAACAGTCGAATTCATTTAATGAGAAAAATCATGAAGTCATCTGCCCAAAATCCAATCATGCGTCAACTGAAATTAATGGAGGCTCAACTGAACGAAATTCAGTGCCACCTTATTAAAGCCACTGTGTTGAATTGGTGGCAAATAGTTTTGCCTGACGGACAAAAGATTGCGATCGAGCACGCGGGCGGCGGACACTGGATTTTTCGGGCTAACGGGCTGGAAAAATCTCATCCAGAAGTGCGGCTAGCGGTGTTAAGGGCGATCGCCGAGGGCTGTCGCCGATAAGTTACGGCTAAGGACACGGCGCAGTGCCGTGTCCTGAGATGGACTGGCGATCGGATTTGATATGATTTGGAGATGCTGGGGGCGATCGACATTAGTTGCGTTTACAGTCGGAATTTCCCAACTGTGGGGCCAAGTTTAAAGTTCCCGCGTTGTGGGCGGAGGGTTGGTGTCAACGATGTTTTGGGTTTTGGGGAGCAATGCCTTAGCAGAGCCTGTTCCTACATCGAGGCCAAGCAGCATTAGGCTAGCCCTCAATTCGTGACATTTTCCCAGACTATACTCAAAAGACTTCTCCAATAATCAACTTGAAATCCTTGTACCGAGGTAGCTGAAGCTTAATTTGCGGAGATGTTTAATGCTCTGCCTTACTCTATTCGATGAAGCATTTGCTCAATTGTCTCCACTAACGTTTCAGGCTCAACGGGCTTGGGAAGATGCTTTTGAAATCCGGCTGCTAGTGCTTGCTGTTGATTAGTCTCACCTGCATACGCTGTCAGAGCGATCGCGGGAATCTGCCCTCCATCATCTGTCGATAGTTGTCTGATTTGACGAATCAACTCATAGCCATCGATTTGTGGCATCCCAATATCAGCAATCAAAACATCTGGCTTAAATTTAGTCAGTTGTTGTAGCGCCTCTGTGGCTGAAGATACATAGATCACGGTGGCTCCCGCTTGCTCCAAAATACATTGAACTAACTCTAAATTGTCTACTTCGTCATCGACGGCCAGGATACATAATCTAGCCAAGGGTGAAGTGTGAGCATTGAGTGATAGATTGTCCTTGCGATCGCTGTTTGCATCATTGCTTCTGGCTAATAAGGGAAGTGTGACAGTAAATGTTGCTCCCTGTCCTTCTCCAAAACTTTCGGCTTTGACAGTCCCACCATGTAGCTCAACGACGTGACGCACGATCGCTAATCCCAGCCCTAACCCACCAAATGTTCTCGTAATACTGCTATCGGCTTGCCGAAATGTGTCAAATACATAGGGAATAAATTCTGGCTTAATCCCTTTTCCTGTATCCCTGACTTGAATTTGAGCAAAGGAATCAATCCTTTTTAGCTCAACTTCAACTCGACCTCCAGTTGGGGTGAACTTAATGGCATTGGTGAGCAAATTCCAGACAACCTGTTGCAATCTGGTAGCATCTCCTAACACATCGCCGACATTGGGTTCTAGGTGAGTTTGAATTTGAATGTTTTTCGCTTCGGCGGCTAAACGAACTGTTTCGATCGCAGCTTTAAGAGTTGTTTTCAAATTAATAGGAGTAGAGTCCAAACTCAGCTTGCCTTGCAGAATGCGAGAAATATCCAGCAAATCCTCAATCAGTTGAACTTGCAACTGGGTATTGCGTTCAATCGTTTCGAGAGCTAGCGCCGTCTTGCGAGAATCCAGGGTTCCCCTTCGCAGCAGTCGAGTCCAACCCAGAATCGGATTCAACGGAGTTCGCAATTCGTGCGACAAGACAGCTAAGAACTCATCTTTAATTCGGTTAGCTGCTTCTGCTTGTGTCCGTGCTTGCGATTCTGACTCGTAGAGACGTGCTCGGTCGATCGACTGCGCCGACTGCTGTGCCAGTGCCAAAACAAAAGCCCGATCGCTCTCGGAAAGTCGGGGAACAGTCGAAAAACTCAGCGATAGCCCACCAACGGCTTGTCCTTCAATCAACAATGGCACGGAAATCCAGGCTTCTGAGCCAGCCTTGGCATACGCTTCGGCTAAATGAGGATAACGGGCAATTCGGTTTTCAATAGTTTCTACCCAAACAGGTTGCCCACTTCGCACAGCTTCTGCGAGAGGATAGGGTGCATGAATTGAAAAACTACGCAGAAAGTCTTCTACGTGTTCATAGCCAATGGCTTGAATAATCTCCAGTTCGCTCGCATCCTGGTTTAATACCGCAACCAAACCACAACTTGCTCCGAGTGCGGACATTCCCTGTTCAATAATCACCTGAGCCACTTGAGCCGAAGTTAGGGATTCAGACAAAGCCGTCATCACCGCCAGCAGTCGAGCCGTCCGGTTAGCAGCGAGTTCGGCGGCTAATTTCGCTTGTTGTGTTTCATTATAGAGACGAGCGTTATCAATGGCGATCGCTGCCCGACGAGCCAAATCTTCAGCTAGGGCAATGTCTTCTAGGCGATAGCGGCGATCGGATTCAGTAAACACAAAGGTAATGCTACCCAACACGCGCCCGCGTGCTTGTAGGGGTGCAATGATGCAGGACTTTAACCCAACTCCACGTAAGATTTCCAGGTATTCAGCATTCGGCACTGCGGCAACTAACTGTTCATCTGTAATCTCAATCCCAATTTCAACCTGTCCTGTTTGCATCACTTTAGCAATGCCATACCCATCATTGAGATGTCTGGGAAAGCGTTGAGCCAACTCCCAGCCAAACTTGACTTTTTCGGGATCACAATGAGCCACCGCAACACGACCAATTGTGCGATCGTCATTCAGCAGATCGACACTACACCAATCTGCAAAATAAGGAACTGCCAGCTTTGCAACGCTTTGGAGAGTTTGTTCATACTCTAGTGAAGAGGAAAGGATAGCACTCACTTGGGCTAAAAATGCTGATTGTTGTTGAGAAACCTCTGCTAAAGCACGGGCTGCCTGTTCTTGAACAAGCTGTACTCGTTCGTCTTCGGTTTGCTTGCGTTCAGTAATGTCGCTGAAAGCAGCAATGATATTGATAATTTGTCCCTCCGCGTCAAACAAAGGGGAAGCATTGATCGAGAGAATCCTGCGAGTTCCATCGGCATGGCAAATACCATGTTCTATACCATAAACAGGCTCACCAGTTTCCATCACCCTCGCAAACGGCAGTTCATCTTCTGGGAAAGGATGACCATCCACAGTTGTAATGAACCAGGATGGATCGTTATAACCTCGCTCCACAATGTCGCTGCTAGTTAATCTTAAAATCCTCTCTGCTGTCCTATTTGCGGCAATAATCTGTCCGGTAGAATCTAGAATAATGATGCCATCAGGAATAGTTTGGAAGATGCTCGATAATTGCGCTTCACGCTCACGCAGAGCAGTTTCTGCCTGCTTGCGTTGTGTAATGTCGTGCATCACGACCACTGCACCCTGTTTTTCGCCATTGGCGGCAATAATCGCCTGTCCAGTTGCTAACAGCATTCGCGCAGTTCCCTGCTGCGGAACAATCATCATTTCCACATCACGAACGTTGTGCCCTTGCAATGCCTGGAACAGGGGAATATCCTCTGTATTCATCCGTGTTTTGCCGTCGGGCAAATACAAGTTATAATACTGGGCCCATTGCTCCGGTGGAACTGGCTGCTGAGGTACTCCATGAAAATCTTTAGCTGCTTGGTTAAATACCGTCAATATGCCCTCGGCATCGCACGCTACAATGCCAGCTTGAACGTTGTTTAAAATTGCCTTCAAAAAGTCCTGTTCTTTTTGAAGAGTGGCTTCCACCTGCTGGCACTTGGCGATTTCGGCTTTCAATTGTCGATCGAGTTGAGATGTTTGAGTTGTGTCTTGGAAGTAAATAAGTAAGCCATCTTCACTCTTGATGAGGCGAATTCTCAACCACTTGTTGACTGAGGGGTAATGTTCTTCAAACTCGATCTCTGTTGGCGTTACTATCGCTTGATGACAATACTTATATAGCTCAGAAGTAAGATCGATCGAAAATATAGTCCATATATTTTTGCCTATCAGGTATTGCCGCTTTTTGTTTAAAAGCTGCTCTGCTTTATGGTTGACATAGGTGCAGTGCCACTCTGAATTAATAGAAATAAAGGCCTCTGCCATGTGATCGACTATCACCGCAAATCGTCGTGCTTCGAGTGCTTGGCAGTCCGTACATAGCTCTTGAGAAAAATTTACAGTAAGCTCTTCTCGATCATTCAAGGAGTGTGTACGTTCTACATTCATTGCGGTTAGTCCTGCCTATTTACCTATTATACCGATCCTAAATCATTTGTGTAATTATTGTAGGGGCAAAACCCACGCCCGGTTGCCCCGCCTTGGCTGGCGTAGGCACTCTTAGCATTACCCGTACATCTTTTTACGACTCCTGCAAGGATTGCTATAGTATTTTTAGTCAGTTATGGTTCCGATTATTTTAGATTCTAGCAAGCGGTGAAATCACTGTTTAGAAATTTGAACCTCCTTAACACTATATAGTGTTTATGCGTAAATCCTGATAAAATTAGAACGCTACAAAGCCTTTTCGCAGCAGGATGTGATGGAGTCGAAGCTGCTGGTTTGGTAAGACCAGATGCGATCGACTTACCAATAAAAACCGCCAGATTAATTTAAACTGATTAAAAATTAGGCTGCGAAAATCCGATGATCCACAAGAAGAACCGCAAAAAGTTACCTTTATTCGCAGCATTCTTAGTCTCGCCATTTATTTCTTGGTTCCTGAGTGCGATCGCACTATTTCTCAGTCTCTGGGTCATCGTACCAGCACCCACGATGTCCCTTTACCCTTTGGCGGTGGGAGCACCCGAAATCAGTCCTTGGTTGGTCGGTATCAATACGATCGCCCTTGTGCTGAACTTGCTCAGACGGCATCAAGGCAAAGTCTACATTATTTTACTGATTTGTAACCTGTTCGCCCTCATCCTGAGCCTGCTACCCCTGATGCAGTTTCCCGCAGCCAATGCAGCCATAGCTACCCAAATGCAAGCAGTTTTAGGGGAAAACTATTTAGCAGCAATTCCTCAAGCCGATCGCGCGCAGCTACGCCCTCAACCGTTTATCCTCGCAGATGCGTTCCGAGGAATTCCCATCAGAGACGTTAGGATCGATCGCACTATTGGATTTGCCAACCCTGACGGAGTTTCACTGCAACTAAACCTTTACCGGCCGATGCAAATTGGCAAATATCCAACGATTATCACCATCTACGGAGGAGCTTGGCAAAGAGGCAATCCCGATTACAATGAGGAATTCAGCCGCTACATGGCCGCCCAAGGCTATTGTGTGGTTGCAATTGATTACCGCCACGCTCCAAAATATCGATTTCCTGCTCAGCTTGAGGACGTACAAGCCGCTCTTTCCTATATCAAAACTCATGCTGCTGATTGGGAAATCGATCTCGATCGCATTGCTTTGATGGGAAGGTCTGCAGGTGCCCATTTAGCAATGCTAACTGCTTATGATTCTAGTGTGCTTCCCATAAGAGCAGTGGTGAACTATTACGGGCCAAATGACCTGATCCGGGGATACAATGACCCACCTTTTCCTGATGCCATAAACGTTCGAGCCGTCTTGCGTGCTTTTCTGGGAGGGACGCCAGACGAACTCAATGAGCTTTACCGTCGGGCTTCTCCCATAAATTATATTAAACCGAATCTTCCCCCTTCTCTACTGGTTTATGCAGGTCGCGACCATATCGTTCAGGCTAAGTTTGGTCGATCGCTATACGAACGATTGCGAGCCACGGGCGAGCGGGCTATTTTGCTCGAAATTCCTTGGGCTGAACACGCCTTTGATGCAGTTTTTAATGGGCCGAGCAATCAATTAGCTTTGTACTACACAGAACGCTTTTTGGCTTATGCTCTGAAGTCTTCGGATTACCAACGAGTTAAATAAAAGTTGAAACTTTATCATTAATTATCGCACCAACCTTGTAAGGATGCGGGCATAACTTTTGTTGACTATTTAAATGTAATTTAATTTTACCGAATCCCAGTGCAGGTAAAAGGTGCCCAGTAAAAAGGGTGAGAAAAAGGCTTTGATTCTTGACAATATTTATCTAAATTTTTGAGAGAGCCATAAATTTGTGTACCAATTATCTTATAGTTTTCGTATTCTTCATCGTATTGCTGATAGTCTGAGGAACCGGATGAGCAAGCATCTCGTTCTGCCTGGGATATTTTGCGGAGCGCGTGGATTTCTATAAGTTTGTGTTTCAAAAGTTCTGTGAGTTGGGGTTTATAACTAGCAGCTAGGGTATCGCCAGTAAGCTCTCGCAATTTAACTTGAGCTTGTCTAATAGCTTCTGTGCGATTCTTTCCCTGCTGCCACTCTTGATAGTAAAAAATGGAGAAAAGCGCCGTAGCTAAATCATCGACAGCCCAAAGCGTACTGATAACACTTCTGGCTCCCGCTGACAAGAAACCCGTTGAAAAACTAAGGATATCGCCAGTAATGTCAGTCAATCCCAATCCTGTTTCGCAGCAGGAAAGAAATACATCCGACAACTGAGGGAAACGCCATCCAGGAGTCATTAGCTGACCTAAAGTAATGCAGCCATCTCCTAAAATTAATGTCGATTCTAAGGGATTGTCGAGGCGGGACTGGGCGTGGTGGCTAGAGTGGAGGATTTGGACGGTTTGCGCCAGTTCTCGATAGTTACTAACTGTAGCTTGATGGCGACCTTTTAAGCGTCGATCGTCTGGGATACTATAAAGAACTGCCAGTTGCTCTCCTTCAAAGCTGGCACAAGGCAAGTCGCCCGTCGCATCTTCAATAGTGCCGCAGTTCAGATTACTGGCTAATGAAGGGCGTTGCTGGCAGAATTGTAGGACTTGACAACTAGGTGCATAACGAATGAGAAATTTGTCTCCTAAATAGCGGTTATCTCCGATGGGTAGTGCAGCGAAGGGGATGTGATGAAGGGCATAATGAGGAACTATAATCAGTTCGGAAATTCCTTCTAAATGCCACAAAATTAGGTCATTAAAATTTAAATTTTTTGCCAGTTCAGTTAGCATCCCTACTAACTCTTTTTTCCAAGAATCTTTATCCTCAACATATTGTCCTAACCAATTTTGGAAAATCCATCCGTGCAAAGCATCCAATCCTAAATCGGTGCAATTGTGTAGGGTAATCTCATTTTGCCGCACGACGAAGATCAAGGTGTCGCTTTCAGTGGTATAAAAGCTAAGAATAGCTGTAGTGGGTTTGTCGATCAGCTTCTGAATGGATGGGAAGTTGAGAGGATTGACTCGAATTTGACCAGCCAGAACCGGATCGAGACGGCGAAGTTGTTCCCAAATTTGGAGTTTTTCAGTTTCAAGAAAGTCAATTGTTTGATTGTAAGCTGCTAGTGCTGCGCGACTGTTATCAAGTTTGCTGTTATCAAAGTCGTTGCTAGGTTGATTGCGCCCTCGTTCCTTGTCAATTTGCTGCTGTAGCCGTTCAAAATCCTGTAAATACTGTTGAATTTCAGCAGGAATTTCTGCACTTGAATAGAGATCATTGCTTGCCATTAAGTCTACAAGGCGTTTTGAGCGCGATCGCTCTACGTATTCAACAGCTTTATCTAACTGCTTATTATTGATGCAAGCTTGCACGATGTTTGCATAAATGTCGATCGCCTCTGACAAAATTTCTTGGCGGCGAAATTCAGAAGTTGCCCAAGTACGGCTGGTTTCTACGGCTTCGATCGCGATACCGTATCCCTCAATGGCTAACTGCCAATCTTTAATTACAAATGCTATGTTTCCAAGGGTTTCTCCAGCCTTCAAGCATTCAAATGGAAAAGCTGTTGGCGTACAAACTTTCAAAGCAGATTGATAAGATGCGATCGCTTTTTCGCGTGATTCCACCATTAAGTAACATTTACCCAGATTCATTTGAGCCATAGCCCACTCTCTAGGAAAATCATCGGGGTTAAAGACTTTTAAAGCAGCTTGATGGGCAGCAATAGCTATTTCTAAATTCTCATTTCGATCGCCGTTAAGTCGATGCACGTAAGCGTTGCCCAGATTCGTTTGCACTCCTGCCCAATCTGCGGGAAACTCGTCTTGAGTGTAAACTTGCAAAGCTTCTTTGTTAGCTGCGATCGCCTTTTCAACATTTTCTACCCGATCGCCATGAAGCCGGTGGCGGTAAGCAGAGGCAAGATTCATGTGAGTTTGCGCCCAAAGTTCCGGGGATTCTTCGCGGGTGCGGAATAACAGGGCATTTTCATAACAGGCGATCGCTTGTTCCAAGTTTTCTGCCCTGTCGCCACAAATGCGATCGCGGTAAATAATACCCAGATTGTTTTGGACTTGAGCCCATGATTTCGGATTTGCTTCGCGGGTGTAAACTTCCATTGCTGCCAAACAAGCGGTTCTTGCTAATTCGGCATTCTCTAATCTATCTCCGCGAATTCGATTGCCATAAGCAAGAGCCAAAGTATTTTGAATTGCTGCCCACATTTCTGGAAAGGATTCGCGGGTATATACTTGTAGGGCATTTTGGCAGCAGGCGATCGATCGTTCTTGATTTTGGGCCCAATCTCCTTTAAAACGGTGATGATAAGCACTGCCAAAAAACATCTGACAATTTGCCCATTCTTCTGGAGTAGATTCGCGGGTTAAGACAGTAGCAGCAATTTCATAACCTGCGATCGCAATCTCTAAATTATTAGCTTGATTTCCTTTTTTAAATTCATGGATGCACAGACTTAAACCTATAATGCCAGCAGCAATTTCTTTTTTCCGTTCTGGTGGCACTTCAGATAGCACAGCAAACGAGCGAGATCGCAACACCTTAATAAAGTGTTCATCAAGTCGATCTTGGTTAGCTTCAAGCACAATGTTAACTTTTGGCAGTCCCCTGAAAAAATGCTTGTCGAGTCTATCTGGGTTTGTTTCCACCAACCTGTCAAGGGTGTCGAGTCTATCTGGGTTTGTTTCCGCCAATCGATCGACAGTTGGGAAATTTCTTTGACTTTCGTTAAGAGCTTTGAATAATTGAAACAATAAACGAGCGCGAGTTTCCTTTTGGATGGAATCCCACTGTTCGGGAAATTTTTCTTGAGTAAAAACAGCGGCCGCAACTTCGTAGCCTGCCTTAGCAATCTTCCAGTTGTTCTCTTCATCGCCTTTATCAAAATGTTGAATCAGGCTGCTAAACTTGAGAATTGCCGCTGCTAGATTGATTTCTTCTGCTGGGCCTAATTCAGATAAGAGTAATTCTTCAGATAAGACTAATTGTATATGGTTTAATCTTTCTACTAAACTGTCGTTCAGTTGCTCTAGGTTATCTTCCAGAAGTTGGTAGAAGGCTTGCGGATTAGTCTCGCTTTCGATAGCTGTTTGCAAAGCTCGATCTAGAAACTGCCCTAATGAAGTTATTTGCTGGATTTGAACATTTTGCAGTAGGTCTAAAATAAAAGGAGAGCCTGAGCGAGCGGCATATTCTCTGGCTTTTTCGCGTTCTCCACAGGCGAGGCAAAGCGTTACTATTTGTAGGTAAGCATAATTTTTTAGGGAAATTTGTTGATGTAAAGATTCAGAATCACCCCAACGGCTGAGCATCTCTACAGCTTCAATTACAATCTCAAAACCTTCAAAAGCTTCTGCCTTTTTGCCAGTAGCCAATGCTACCTTTCCCAACTCAAGTCCGGTTTCGATGCACTCTCTAGGGAATGAAGCAGGTGTAAAGACTTTTAATGCCGCTTCAAAACAGGTTAAAGCATTAGCAGTTTGTGCCAATTTGCGGTAAGCAAAACCCAAATCTAACTGGGTTTTAGCCCATCTTTCTGGATAGGTTTCGAGAGTATAAATTTGTAAGGCTGCTTGGTAGGCTGCGATCGCCCGTTCCTGGTTCTGGATTTTGTCCCCTAAAATCCTTTCGCTATAGGCAAGACCAAGGTGAAATTGGCTACTAGCCCAATCAGAATCAGTGCGAACTTTTAAGGCAACTTGATAACAAGCGATCGCTTTCTCGAAATTTTGCGCTCGCTCTCCTTCAACTCGGCGAGTGTAAGCAAGTGCCAGGTTATTTTGTAGTGTTCCCCAAAGTTCAGGATCTCGATCGCGGCTAACAACTTGCAAGGCTGTTTCATAACAGGCGATCGCCTTTTCTAAATTCTCAGCTTTATCTCCGACGATTCTGTCACTGTAAACAAGACCGAGGTTATTTTGTACCATCGCCCACTCTTGGGGAGAAGTATCGCGAGTGAAAATTTGCAAAGCATTGGTGCAAGCGGTTAGGGCTTTTTCAATGTTTTCGGAGCGCTCGCCCCAAATCCGATTCCGGTAAGCAGGGGCTAAATCAAATTGGATTTGCGCCCATACTTGTAGGTAAGCCTCACGAGTAAAAATTTTGGCAGATCCTTCAAAACCTGCGATCGCAATTTCCAGGTTAATTGCCCTATTGCCCAGTGGAAACAGCCAGAGCATTTTGCAGAAAGATATCAGAAAAAGTGCGATCGCTTTTTTTAGTTTTGGCTCGCTTTTCAGGAGCGTGTAATTTATCCAAATACAAAAGTGTCGCAAAAAAACTTCATTGTTAGTTGCTAAAAGCTGGTAAACAGTTTGTTGGTCACTTGGGTTTAGCAGAATTGTCCGCAATACTTCCCACAAGAAAGCTGGAGCTTTAACAAAAGAGCCTGTTACTGGCGACCCATGTGTTTCTATGTAAGAACTGTATAAAAAATCAGCCAAATCAATTAAAAATTCAGCACTATAAAACTCCCTCTGTCCTACCAGAATTGTAGCGACCATTTCCATCATTTCGACCAAACCAACATCTACCAAATCCGCGTGCTTCCTTAAAATCTTGAGTTCCTTACCGCGAGGACATTTGAGAAGCGCTTGAATCAGCTTGAAATAAGCTGTCTGACGTTTTGTCGTTTGGGGAGCTTTCTTCGGGCCGAATCCTTTTGCCATATTCTTTACAGGTTACGAAGGGGAGACTACATATATACATCAGCCATCCGCTCCAAAATTACGCAGCATCTCTCCATATTTCTGCTAACTTCTCCAGCAGTGCTTCGGCTAAATCTTGTAAATCAGTGTCGGCGCTATCTGCACTTTCACGAGTAAACTCCCCTCCTGCGGTACTTCCAGCTAACATCTCTCCCGCTGCGTACCGCCACTCGTACTCCTCGCAAGTTCGATAAATACGCTCTAATTGGGCAACAATATTGCTCCGCGATTGAGTTTCTATCTGATCTCGCACTTGTACCGCCACCGGATCGTCTGTTTCTAAGAAGGCGATGGCTTCTTCTAAACGAGTAATCTGTTCAATTAAAGTGTCGATCGGCATTAATTCTGCTACCGCTAACTGTTGCGGTGGATTTGAGCTATCTAAGCTGGGAGCAAATCCCAATAGTTGTACGGAGTCTAAGCAATCGCTAAATTGTACTCCCACATATCCAATCCGATTTTCTATTACTTCTTCGGGTAAGAAGATGGTTTTTTCACCCGGTAAAACTGGGCGGCATTCTAAGGAGCCAATGCCAGGAATTACCAAGTCACCGACATTAGCTAGCGCCGTTTTTGCTGGATTGAAGCTATCGGAAGAATTCAAATCTGTTTCAATTAGCAGCCATTTTAAATAGCTGTGAACTGCGTAAACTGCCAGTGCATTCAAGTAAACTCGTTTTCCTTTTTGGACTGTACTTTGAACGGCTGCCAACTGTCGGGCCCTTTCGTGAGCTCTTAACTCTAGCGGTACTGTTAATAGAGGGATTTCTGCGATGTTCATGGTTGTGATTCCTGTTTATATCCTATAGAAAGGGCTATTTCTTGCAACAAAGGTTCGCATTTTCTCTTCCAGTGAGAATTAAGAGTGGTGTATTTGACATTTAACTCATTTGCTAAGTCTCGAAATGTGTCAGGCGGGTCTTTTAGCACTCTTCTTTTGCTGAGTAATTGGCAGTTGCACGTCGGGTAAGAACCAGGGCAGCTATTTCTTAGCTTCCCTTCTGGATCTTGCTCGATATATAGTTCTAGTTCGAGACCAATTCGCTGAGTGGTTTCTTTCTGAGCGTTTTCAATCATGCCATCCAACCCACTGAGCGTAAAATCTGGTAATAGTTCGAGCCGA
Organism: Microcoleus sp. AT9b-C3; assembly: GCF_036705485.1. Taxonomy (NCBI): domain Bacteria; kingdom Bacillati; phylum Cyanobacteriota; class Cyanophyceae; order Oscillatoriales; family Microcoleaceae; genus Microcoleus; species Microcoleus sp. AT9b-C3. The sequence continues at coordinate 162,444 of NZ_JAUBUR010000002.1, forward strand.
GTTGTTTCCCCAATATCTGCTGCGAGCGGAGCATCTAAACTAAGAGGAGCATCTTTGTCAGGAGAATATAAATCTTGAATTCGCCAACGCAGGTAGCCGTTAATCCAGTTAACCAAACTTTTTGAAACAGAAGATTGGCGCGACTCAAATTTAGCAATCTCGCGACTGGCCCATTCCAAAGTAAGGTTGAGGGCAGCAGGATAATTTTGATGCTCTGATTTTTTGAGTCCTGGTAGTTGTTGAATTTCCAATAACAGCTTGTGCATGGTTGTTCGCCATTTTCTACTGTTAGCTGGGTTGTGGCGCACCTCTGCTATTAGAGCGCTTAACCGTCCATCTAGGTCATCCATGCGACTTTTTTGAGGAGCAAGTTAGTTTGTTTATTAGCTAGGAAAATTCGCGACGGTGCGAAAATCCTAAGCTATTTTCTCATGTGGTTGAGCTCTTTGTGTGCGTAAGTTCTTGCCGGGAGGAGGTTCGAGGCTATTTCCACGCGAATTATTGCAACTGAAGCAGGCTAAACGCAGGTTGGAGAGTGCGTTAGACCCGCCTCGGCTTTTCGGGAGTAAGTGTTCGATAGTTCTTTCTGATTTCTGCATCGACTTGTTGCACCAGTGGCAGCGGTTTCCGTACAGTTCCAGAAGTTGGCGTCTCTTGTTGCGTCTTGAAGCTGGGGACATAAAGCTTTGGGAGGCTCACGGCTGTTACGTGTTCATTTACGTATCAGCTACCTGCTAAAAATTTACGCAGCAGTTTCTAACAGAGGGATAACACTTTCCTTAAGTCTTTTCATCACATTGAAAGGAACTTAGGATTGAGAATTAAATAACTTAGAATTTTGATGGTTCTTGTGGGATGGGCGTCCCGCCCGTCCAGAAAGGGCGGGCGGGACGCCCAACCCCTACAGCCCACTTTCAAGAGTGTAAATTATTTAATTCGCGATCCTTAAATACGCAGTTATACGTCTGTCGCTTGTTGTATAAGAGAGTCGGTGATTTTGTGAGAAGTTAAATTTTTAGTCTGATGACGATTGCTCAAAAGTTTGAAAAAGCGAGATCCCTTTCTTCCCAAACTATATATAGTGTGCCTGGGTAAGTCCTGTAAATGTACGATCGCCCCCCTGTTTCAGCGCCCCGCCTCCTGTTACACTGGACTCCTGCGGTTGTGTGCGATCGGTGCGATCGACCTTTCTGAAAAAAAAACAGAATTCTGTAGTCTACGATACTTTTATTTCATTAATGATTGTTTAGACTCTCCAAGTGTAGATTGTGAACTCTCCATAATTCTCCAAAACCCCTAAACGAGTGCGTTGTTTGCTGGACTGCGATTTATCGATCGTCGAACCGTTAAAAACCATAAGTAGTTTTGACCTGAATTCATCGGAATTGATTCGCACAAAATTTTTGAGCTGACCAGAGTGAAGATTAGCTACTAAATCTGTGGCAGCGCAGGCATCTATCATTTTGACTCAAATTAGTACAGGCTCTTGTCATCTATTTTATTGCTGCTAATAACCGAAATCCAACCGCATCTCACACTGGATTGTCACGCCCGATGGACGGCGAAGTAATTCCGCCTCGCTCCTCCAATCTTTTAGAGCCTGCCAAAAAAGGCATCCTCCCAAAAGTTAGCCTTGACAAAAAATCTTGGGTAAATCCAACATATTCGTCAATCGTTAGACTTTGGCTAACATCTATTTTTTCTCAAATACTCGTCCCGCAATACCAATAAAAATAACCATGAGTGGAAACGAATCGCGCGTTCAAGCAATTTCTCAAATCGTCAACCGCAAACTGATGCCTAGTCGGCCTCCCAAGCGGCTAGAAGATATGTGGGCAACAGACGTTTTTACACTGAGCAAGATGCAAGAAAGTCTGCCCAAAAGCATTTTCAAATCAGTAAAAAACACCGTTCAAACCGGCCAAAAACTCGATGCTTCCGTAGCTGATGTAGTTGCAGTAGCAATGAAAGATTGGGCTATTTCCAAAGGAGCCCTGTACTACGCCCACGTATTCTACCCGCTAACCAACGGCACCGCCGAAAAGCACGACGGTTTCATCTCAGTACAAGGCGACGGCTCCGTCATCTCAGAATTTGCAGGCAAAGTTCTCGTACAAGGCGAACCCGATGGTTCCTCATTCCCCAACGGCGGCATCCGTTCCACCGCCGCCGCTCGCGGATATACAGCCTGGGATGTCACCAGCCCTGCTTATGTCATGGAAACAGACAACGGCATGACATTGTGCATTCCCACTGTTTTCATCTCCTGGACAGGTGAAGCCTTAGACAAGAAAACGCCGCTTTTGCGTTCCATTGCCGCCATGAACAAAGCAGCAACCCGAGTGTTAAAGCTATTAGGAAATACCGAAGTTGCTCCGGTCAATTCCAGTTGCGGTTCCGAACAAGAATACTTCCTAGTAGATGCCAATTTCACCAACAACCGCCCCGATTTACTGCTAGCAGGTCGCACCCTGTTTGGCAAACCTCCTGCGAAAGGTCAGCAATTTGACGACCACTATTTTGGAGCGATTCCAGAGCGCGTTCAAGTCTTCATGCAGGAAGTAGAAGAAAAAATGTACAGGCTGGGAATTCCTGCCAAAACCCGCCACAACGAAGTAGCTCCCGGTCAGTTTGAAATTGCACCAGTTTTTGAAGCTGCAAACGTCGCTAGCGACCACCAACAATTAACCATGACAATTCTCCGCAACACAGCGAAGAAACACGGTTTTATGTGTTTGCTGCACGAGAAGCCTTTCGCCGGCATTAACGGTTCCGGCAAACACGTCAACTGGTCGGTTGGCAATGCCACCCAAGGTAACTTGTTAGACCCAGGCGATACACCGCACTCGAACATACAATTTCTAGTTTTCTGCGGCGCTGTGATTCGCGGAGTTCACAAATACGGGCCGCTATTGCGCGCGGTAGTTGCTACTGCCAGCAACGACCACCGATTGGGTGCAAATGAGGCTCCACCAGCAATTATCTCTGTCTATTTGGGTTCGCAATTAGAAGATATCTTCGGGCAAATTAGCCGGGGAGAAGTTAAGGACTCTAAAGGTCGGGGAATTATGAACTTAGGTGTAGAAACACTGCCTACTTTCATGAAGGATGCTGGAGACAGAAACCGGACTTCGCCCTTTGCCTTTACTGGCAACCGATTTGAATTCCGGGCAGTAGGTTCCGGTCAGTCTGTTTCCGGGCCACTGGTGGCGATGAATACAATTCTTGCAGACTCTTTGGACTGGATTGCTAACAAATTAGAAAGCGATTTGGCTAACGGAACTGAACTGAATGCTGCCATCCAAACCATTCTCAAAGAAGTGATGGACGAGCACGGTGCGGTTGTATTTGGTGGCGACGGCTATTCGGAAGAATGGCACAAAATGGCTGTTGAGGAACGGGGTTTAGCTAACTTGCGGACTACGGCCGATGCTTTGCCCGTGCTGAAGGAAGGATACATTGAAGACTTGTTTGAAAAGACAGGTGTTCTGACTCCCGTTGAATTGGAAAGCCGTTACGATGTTTATGCAGAGCAGTATTTGCTGGCAATTGAAGTCGAAGCAAAACTGGTAATAAGCATGGCAAAAACCATTATTTACCCCGCAGCGGTGAGGTATTTAGCTGAAATTTCCGGCACGGTTTCTAAGTTGAAAGAAATTGGGATTGAACTGGAAAAGGAAACTGCCGAAAAAGTAGCGGTGCTGGTTAAGTCAATGATGGATACTGCGAGCAAATTGAGTGCTGCTTTGAGCAAGCACGATTTTGCTTCGACAGAAGACCATATGCAGTATGCTTCGCAAACAATTCGTCCTTTGATGGATGAGGTTCGCAAGTATGCCGATGCTCTGGAAGGTGAAGTGGCTGATGATTTGTGGCCTCTGCCTACTTATCAGGAAATGCTGTTTGTTAAGTAATAGCAAACAAATTCGGTTAATTGCAGGTTAGAGTTGTAAGGACACGGCAGTGCCGTGTCCTTACTTGTTTTTGAGCTTAAATGAGTGTGACGCTGCATCTGTCAGAGTTATTAAATGCGAGCGAGAGTAAGAGTTGTGAAGAGTGTTGAGATACCGTTCAACAAATTTATAGGCGTAGAAAAAGTAATATTGCAGCGAAAAGCTATTATGCGAATTCAATCTCTCTTGAAACAAATGACTCTGGCGGCTCTAGCTCTAATTTTTGCGATAAGTTGCAGTCAAGAGACTCCGAACGTAAACTCTTCCCCTGAAGCAAGTACCTCTAGCAGCTTTAAAGTGGGGTTGGTCGTCACAGGACCTAAAGACGACAACAGTTGGGCTCAAGCCTGCTTTGAAGGGTTAAACCTAATCAAAGATAAATTTAATGCTCAGGTAGACTTTACTGGCATTGACGGTGAAGATAGTGAAGCTACCCTTCGCAAATATGCCCAGTCAGGCTATGACCTCGTAATTGCAGCCAGTGGTGGCTATATCAAAGCTGCCGAAAAAGTCGCTAAAGAATTTCCGCGCACGAAATTTGCCCTGATTACGACGCATCCAGGGAATAACAGAAATTTGGGGGCTGTTGCCTTTCGATCGGGTGAGGTGGGGTACCTCACAGGCGCTTTGGCTGCCATGAAGACCAAGAGCAATAAAGTTGGCTATATTGTGGGTGCACCTTATCCGGTTTACAAAGAAGAAGAAGCCTTGTTTAGGCGCGGAGTGAAGGCAACGAATCCCTCTGTTCAAGCTTCGACTGCTTTTCTCAACAGTTGGATTGATACGGACAAAGCCACCAAAGTCGCAACGGATATGGTTGCCTCTGGAGTAGATGTTTTGGCAATCAACGCGGATGAGGCAGGGTTAGCCGCGCTACAAGCCGTTACGCAAAAGCCAGGAGTCCTTGTGATTGGTTGGGGAAAGGATCAGTACAAACTGGCTCCCGGCAAAGTCCTAACTAGCGTTCTGGAGGACATTCCCAATCTGGTGCTCAATGCGGCCGTGTTAACTCAGAAAGGTCGCTGGGAAGGAAAACTTTACAAGTTTGGGCTCAAGGAAAAGATCTATGACTTTGCCCCTTTCCGTGGCACTCTCACCTCTCAGGAAGAGGACACTTTCAAGAGCCTTCGAGAAGCTGTGACGACTGGCAAAATCGATGTTTCTCCTTAGTGCGCCGATTAATTGATTTACCAATATTGAGCCTAAATCCGATGAAAAATCAACGCCAAGATCGCACTCAGCAGATTGCCACAAGCTCCCGTTCTCATCCCTGGCAACGCTTCTTCTCTATTGCAAATCAGCTCCGCTATAATTTGATATTTTTGGTTCTCCTGAGCATACTGCCCACAGGTGGCTTGCTGATCTACCTCAGCTTTCAGGCGCAGATCCAGCAATCGCGATCGCTCCAACAAGAGCGTAGTCAGATAGCAGCAGGGCAGATTGATAATTATCTAGATGACTTGACACAAAAACTGAGCTATTTAGCTAGGGTCAAAGGACTCACCAACTTTCAACATCAAGTGCAGCAGAGCCTGTTGGAAGGGTTGACTCGTCATAATGATGCTTATGAAGCCGTTGCCATTTTGAACCAGAAGGGACAAGTTGTCACGTCAGTTTCACCCTACGAACCGCTCAAGTTAGAAAATCCAGCCAATTCGCCACTGTTTATTCGTGCCTTTAAACAACAGGAAGATTATGTCAGTTATGTAGAAATTGATCCTAAAACTCACCAACCAACCACCATTCTGGCGGTTCCGATTCGGAATGAGCGAGATGAGGTGGATGGGGTGCTATTAGCAAAGATAAATCTCAACTTTCTCTGGTTTGTTGTTTCCCAAACGGAGGTGGGCAAAACGGGTTATGTTTATGTAGTCGATGAGCGTAATTTTATGATTGCTCAAAAGGGTAGTAAGCCAGAAACTTTTCAACTTCAAGATATTTCTCAGCGCCCCTTCTTTCAATTCTTGAAAGCATCCGAAGATACTAAGCGCCTTAACGTTTATCAGGGTCTAAAGCAGGTAAAAGTATTGGGAGCCAGTACCTTAATTCCGAGCGTGAATTGGAATGTGGTTGTAGAACTGCCAACGGCTGAGGCCTATGCTCCCGTTTACCAAATGCTCTCAATTATGGGAGGCTCATTGGCGGTGGTGACGATCCTTGCTGTTGGCATTGGCTTTCTATTTATTCGGCAAATTGTGGTGCCGCTACAGCGCTTAACTACGGCAGCTACTCAACTCAGTGCGGGGCAATTAGAGACGCGGGTCAACATCGACAGCCAAAACGAATTGGGGACATTGGCGATCGCATTTAACAATATGGCAACCCAGTTAGAGGAACTGATTACAGCAGTTGAAGTGGAACGGAATTTTGTTTCAGCTATTCTTGAAATTGCAGGTGCCCTGGTAGTTGTACTCGACCCGCAGGGACAAATCGTTCGCTTTAACCGAGCTTGCGAACAAATGACTCATTACTCGTTTAGTGAAGTGAAAGGGCGCTACATTTGGGAATTGTTCCCGAACTCAGACTTAGCAGGACTTGCCAAAACTACTTTTGAGTCTTTACAATCTGGTAATTTTCCCCAGCAGTATGAAGGCAGTTGGGTGAGCAAAGATCAACAACTCACAGTGATTGCCTGGTCAGATACTGCTTTAGTGGATAATCGAGGTGAAATTGGGTACATCATCAAAACAGGGATTGACATTACTCAACGGAAACAGGCAGAAGAGGAACTCAAAGCGTCGGAACAGCGACTATCTTGTCTATTTCGCCAAAGTGCACTAGCAATTGTGGAATGGGATTTAAACTTTAAAGTCAGGGCCTGGAATCCAGCGGCAGAGCAGATTTTTGGTTACACGGCTCAAGAGGCGATCGGACACCATGTCACAGAATTAATTGTACCTGCGTCTGCCAGAGAGATAGTCGATCAAGTTATGAACGAGTTGTTGATTGAGACCGGAGGAATCTACAGCGTCAACGAAAATATTACGAAAAACGGCAAAACCATTATTTGCGAATGGTTCAATACGCCTTTAGTAGGGGAGGGTGGAAAGATTGTTGGAGTTGCATCTTTGGCACTGGATATTACTGAGCGCAAGCAAGCCGAAGCTGCGTTAAGGCAAGCAAAAGAGGAAGCTGAGGTTGCACTCAAAACCTTACAGCAAACTCAGGCACAGCTTATTCAGGCAGAGAAAATGTCAGGTTTGGGGCAACTGGTTGCTGGTGTTGCTCACGAAATTAATAATCCAGTCAACTTTATCTATGGCAACCTGAGCCATACTTCTGACTACACGCAAAATTTACTAGAGTTGATTCAGCTTTACCAGCAAACCTATCCAACTAATACCCAAATTCAGGAAAAAATTGAAGAGTTCGATCTGGACTACATTAGTGAAGATTTGCCCAAAATCCTGACTTCAATGAAGGTAGGAGCCGATCGCATTCGTCAAATTGTCCTGTCGCTACGAAACTTCTCGCGGCTCGATGAGGCAGACAAGAAGCCCGTTGATATCCACGAGGGAATTGACAGCACATTGATGATTTTGCAAAATCGACTGAAGGCAAAACCGGAGCATCCTGCTATTGAAATTTTTAAAGAGTACGGCGATTTACCGCTAGTAGAGTGCTATGCCGGACAGTTGAACCAAGTCTTTATGAATATTCTGGCAAATGCGATTGATGCTTTAGAAAACTACGACAATCAGCGTTGTCTAAAAGACATCCAAAAGAATCCCAGTCGCATCACTATTCGGACTAAGCTAGTTACAAACGAAACTCAGGCCGGTTATTCTAAAAACGTGGTGATTCAATTTCAAGATAATGGGCCTGGGATGACGGAAACTGTTAGACAACAGGTGTTCAATCCCTTCTTCACCACGAAACCAACTGGTAAAGGAACTGGATTAGGGCTATCCATCAGTTATCAAATTGTAGTTGATAAGCACGGTGGCTTAATCCAGTGCTTCTCTCAACCCGATCAAGGAACAGAGTTCCGCATTGAAATTCCTGTTTTGCAAAGCGGTGCTGTAGCACTTGTTGGTAAATAACTGCGATCGCATTCCTCATATAGAGCCTTTCTCAGAAAGATGAGGTACTATCCGGCATAGGGCATAGGGCATAGGGCATAGGGTATAGGGCATACCTCACTTTTTTGAGAACCGCTATAGCGTTTCTGATGATAGACACCTATGAACGGCATTGTGGGTTTTGAGAGGGATGTTATATCATTCGGGTGCAACGGGAATTGATATGAGTAGCAATGGAGACGATCGCCGGAAAGTGGTTCTATAATACCAGCCGATCGCCCCCAACCACCTCAAAACCGACTTAATATCATCGGCTAATCAAACGATTTGCTGGCTAGAAGGTTCCCCACTAGCAGGAGGCTCTACCGTATCGCCAAAGGCAATCCGCAGAAAAGGCGGAGCCAAAAAAGTCGTCAGAATCACCATAATAATAATCGACACTTCCAACGGTTTATCCAAAACCCCACTCGCCGAACCGATGCCGGCAAATACTAAGCCGACTTCGCCCCGAGGAATCATCCCCACTCCGATCGCCAATCGATTGATTCCTGGCAGACCAAACACCACCCAACCAGTCACCAGCTTGCCAAAAATCGCAACCACAATCAAGAATACGGCAATCAAAAGACCAGCCCGATTATCCGGCACTGTTGGGTTCAAAACCCCCAAATCCGCCCGAGCTCCCACGGTTACAAAAAAGATGGGAACCAGGAAATCCGCGATGGGTTTCACCAGTTCATCCAACTCGTTGCGGGCATCGCTTTCATCCAACACCAAACCAGCCGCAAACGCACCCAAAATCGCTTCGAGATGAATTGCGTTCCCCAGAAAAGCCATGAAGAAAGCAAAGATAAATGCCGGGATGACTATATTGCCGCGAGTTTTGAGTTTCTCCACGACCGCAGTGAAGGTTTTGTTGAAGATACCGCCCAACAGAATAGAACCCAACAGAAACGCAGTTGCACTGACAATCAAATAGATGACATTAACAACATCAATTTCACCGGTTTTCGCTAAACTGGCGACAACAGCCAGGACAATAATTCCTAGCACATCATCAATCACCGCTGCACCAACAATGATTTGACCTTCTTTAGATTTGAGTTGTCCTAATTCCGACAAAACTTTGGAGGTAATTCCGATGCTGGTTGCTGTCAAAGCAGCCCCCGCAAAAATCGCCGGAATCGCCGCCGTGTGGAAAATGAGCATCAAACCCGCAGTACCGGCAGCAAAGGGAACTGCCACGCCCACACAAGCGACAACGACAGCTTGAACGCCCACTTCCTTGAGTTGTCTGATATCCGACTCTAAGCCAATTTCAAACAGCAGAATAATTACGCCCAATTCAGCTAGCACTGAAATAACTTCACTCTGCGATTCAAACACACTGGTAAGCGCGGCAGGAGACAGATGATTAATCGATTGCAAAACTGTCATAATCCCTGAGTTGGATGCTGACAGCCCTGCTTCGGGAAAAACGACTAGGTGTAAAGCAGATACGCCAACAATTACCCCTGCTACAAGTTCACCCAAAACAGGTGGGAAATCGAAGTTTCTAGCCGCTTCTGCGCCTAATTTACTGGCGAGATAAATCACTACCAAAGTGAGCAAAACTCCGCTGAGGACGATCGGCGAATTTTCTGCCTCGACTGTTGCTAACAAAGGTATGGGAGCAACTAGGGATGCCATTCCAGAACTTAAAGCTGTAATTGTATTGTTCCAAAACATGGTTAAGATGATGGTAAGAAAGACGATTCTACGCTGACTGTTGACTGTTGACTGTCAACTGTTGACTGTGATTCGGAAAATTGATAACTGTTACATATTGGGTAGCCACTTAAGTCAACATGACTATTAAGCAAAACTTGAAGAACCCAAATCTGGCGGTACATCCTGCCAGCGCCCTTGTCCGACTGCTTGAATTGCTTCTTTTAGCAAGATATCGCCGGTATAAATTGCCCTACCGACGATCGCACTTTTGACACCAATTGGTTCCAAAGCCAGCAAACTTAACAAATCGGCGATCGAACTAACGCCACCGGAAGCAATCACCGGAATCGAAATAGCGTTAGCAATTTCGCGCAAAGATTCCAAATTCGGCCCTTCCATAGTACCGTCGCGGTGAATGTCGGTGTAAATAATTTCAGCCGCCCCTAACTCGGCCATTTTTTGTGCCAATTCTGTGGCTAAAACTTCCGAAGTTTCTAGCCAGCCTCTAGTAGCAACTTTACCATTTCTGGCGTCGATGCCGACCAGAATTTGAGTGGGAAATTCGGCGCACAATTCGCCGACTAATTGCGGTTGTTCGACGGCGACAGTGCCAAGAATGACGCGCCGGACGCCTAAATTGAGGATACCAGCAACAGAAGCGCGATCGCGCATTCCCCCACCTACTTGACAGGGAACGTCTACTGATCGGACGATCGCTTCAATGGCTGCTTGGTTGACTGGATGACCTGCTTTGGCGCCATCGAGGTCTACTAGATGCAGCATTGTCGCGCCTTCATTTACCCACTGTCTGGCGACTTCGACGGGGTTGTCGTTAAAAGTTTGAGACTTCCCGTAGTCTCCCTGATACAATCTGACGCATTTTCCCTCCAATAAGTCGATCGCGGGAATTACATTCATAATTTTTCCTCAAATTGGTAATTATACCAGCTAAAACTTGAGGCAAGCTCCCCACCCATACATAATCATTCATTATAAATTTTATAATCTAAAGGAAATATATTATTACGATTACCTAATACCATTTATTTGTGACATTCGCAAGCGCTATTAAGATGAAACATAATCGCCGAAGAAAGCGTTGACCATAAAGGAGTATTGACCTCGGCTTTTTGCAAAGCTTCTGCCGTCCAGTCGTTGCAAGTTCTCAAAACATAGTAACTGCCTTTTGCTTCATAAAAACTGTCGCTGTTACCGTAGCCGTAGCTAATTTTCATTTTCTTACCTACTGCGTCTAATTGAAATGAATTTTTAATAAAATTTACTATTCTCCAATAATTTTTGCCGCTAATTCTAACACATTTGGTTTCTATATCTGGGGGGACAATCCGATAACTTTGAACGTGTACGGTAGACGGAGTAGCGATAAATAGGGCTTTGAAAGCTGTAACTGGGTTAATACTTCCTGATGTGGAAGTTTCCAGCATAAAAGCTCTATCTCCCCACCCAAAAGACAAGTATTTATAATCAGAAGTGGCATCCCGCCCTATTTCAGTTAGCGGTAAAAATTGATTCCAGTCAAAATATTCATTTTTAACGGGAACGATGATTTCGGTGTGGATACCTTGGTTGGAAATGTATAGAGAGATTGTGCAATCTGCTTGCGAGTAATTTCCCCACTTTCTGGGAGTGAGATAGCCAATTGTTAAGAAAGCGCTCAAAAATAAGATGACAATTCCTAAGCGCTGTATGATTTTTCTCATTTTAACCGTGGGTTTCAAATTCTGGCTTTGGAGGGCGGGCGCTGCATCTTTGTGGGAAAGAATTCTTGCAAAGCAGAATTGCGCTGTTCGGGGGTTTCCCTCGCCCAATTCGACAAACTTTCGTAGAAAAAGAACGACACGCCAGCGAAATCTCTTTTTCGCACTTCTTGCACTTGTTCTTGAATTTGTTTGAGGGGGACTGAATTATTTTTAAGACCTGTTAAAATGCCGATCGCAGTTGGAATGTTAAATTTAGCCAATTTAACTTCTTCCCGTTCTAGTTCGGCACTAAAACGCTTGATATCGCTGCGATAAACCTGCAACACAATTTCTTGGATGTAGCCGCGTCTTTCCCAGGTAAACCAGTCCTGCAAGTGGGCGGGTAAAGAAAAGTGAAAAGGGTTCGGAGATAAGCTGACAATACATTTTTCTTTGCGGGATTTGATGGCGCGGGAAACTCGCCCCACGAAGTCGTTGATTTTGTCAGCGCGCCAGCGCACCCAGAAGGTTTCGCGGGGGTCGTCGGAGGGAGGACTTTTGATTTGTTCCTGATACATTGACACTGTTAACGACTCATAGCCAAACTCTACTGGCAAGCCGAAATGGTCGTCAAATTGAATGCCATCTATATCATAATTATCGACAATTTCTATGATTAAATCTAAGATAAATTGCTGAACTTCGGGATGAAAGGGATTCAGCCAAACTCGATCGTGTTTGCCTTCTTTCCAAATAGTTGAACCGTCGCGTCGCTGCGCCAGCCAATCGGGGTGAAGTGCGGCTAATTCCGATTCGGCCGGAGCCATGAAACCAAACTCAAACCAGGGGATTACTGCTATACCTTTTTGATGGGATTGTGCTATAATTTCTTTGAGAATGTCTCGGTCTTTCAATCCGGGCGATGGGTCGATCGACTGTCCGAATACTCGTTGGGCAGCAGCGCTCGGATAAAGCGTATAGCCTCCTTGCCAAACCGTGGGATAGATGGTATTGAAATTGAGTCGATCGAGTCGATTTACAGCGTCAATGATGTTGTTGCGGGAGAAAATAACGTCGCTGTCGATGTTAGTCAGCCAGACGCCGCGCAATTCGGTTGTTGGGGTTTGGGGGCGGGTTTGAGCCAACAGACGCGGGGATAATATGGCGGAGGAGGTAAGGGCGATCGTAAAAACAACTATTAAAGCCAGTATCCGCTGCCATTTGTGCAATTTAATCATCAATTTGTCGGAAATATGATTATTTTTAGACTGATATTTTACCGTATAATTAGCTTGTTAGGGTGCGTCAGCGAGGGTTATTTTATTAAAAGTCGATTGAACATTTCCTGACCCACCTACTACTTTTGATATTATTTCGGGTCAACGATTGTACCCATAAATAATATTGTTCCTGTAGTATTGTCTCGAATGGCACAAAAGAATGGACGGTTTACATTCATTTGAAAAGGCGATGCAGATCTGGTTAACTGGATAGAAGTGATGGCGGCTGCTTCTGTGCCTTCTTCGTTAACTTCGACAAATGTCTTATGTTTTACTGAGGCTACTGCTACGTTGTCATCAGTCATCGGAGAAAAATCGGCTTTTGAGATATCAAAAATTCCTGCCATGCCCAACGCTGTGAGTGTGTTTTGGAGTTCAACTTCATACTCTATTTGGAAGCGGGGTATTTCAATTGTAGCATTTATGTGTGTAAATTCTTGCATCCATTCATTCCAATTTTCTGCTGTTAGTTGCTGCAAGAAAGTTTCCAAGTTGCTATTTAATCGGGGCAAAAAAATATACATACTCAGAGAACCTTGTTTGCCGTAAGGTAAACTAACTGCTTCAAATTTGTCTGTTTCGTAGTACCAATAAAAGCCTTTCTGAGACATCATCGGATGCTGTTTTGAAATGCCATTGGGTAAAAAGAAAGTTTTGTTGGCAGTTTGAGATTTATCAAAGGGGGTTTTCCAGTTGCCTTTGAAATAGATAGCATTAATCAAAAATAAGACTTCACCGGGGGTAATTTTATCGACAATTTTATCAATTTTCCCTTGAGTTTTTTGGCTCACCCAGTTGTTAATGATGCTAAGAGCTTGCGGATTCATAAAGTCTAGTTCGGTAAGATTAGAATTGTAATATTGTTGATTTGTTTGCATAAATTCTGGTTTTAAGGAGAAGCCTTGTTGCGCCCAAAGCGAGTTAGCAATTAATACTTGGACATTGGAATCAACTTTCTGAAAACTATTTTGCAAAGCTTGATTGGCTGCGTTAATTTCTTGGGGAGTCATTCCCGTTAATTCGAGAACTTTTGTCATTTCTTGTTTGGTTTCTCCGCTAACTCCGTTGTATGCCATTGACAGGGCGAGGGCAACAGAAGTAGGGGAAATAAAGATATTTTGATTCGGCTGTTGTTTGGTGAGGGTGTTGAACAAGTTAAAACCAAATTTGGTATTAGCTGCAACAAGTCTGGCGTCTACATTTCTCTGGTTGTTAGGGGGTGTCATCGCTACAGCTTTTGAGTGATTAGGATTGGCGAGGTGGATGGGGTTAATTTTCAGTGACGGCGCTAATTCTGCGAAAATTGCTAATGTAATGATGGCGACAGTAGCCAGCCTGCTTTTCCATGACATAAGAGTTATCTTTGGTTGATATTTTGGGTGGTGTTGTTTCACATTTTTACCTCTTTATTTTGTGTGTATCGACTGAGAACTAAAATTTTTGAGAGTTTAATATAGTAAGGAGTGTAGGGGAGCATCTCATATTTGTAAAAACACTTCTTCTGGCTCCTTCCTTCTTCCTCTTTTCTCCTGGCTCCTGACTCCTGACTCCTAACTCCAATTTTGGGCTTGGCTGCTTTCATTGAGATGCTCCCGAGTGTAGTCCTTGCTATAAACAGTTTGCTAACTATTTTTAGGAATAGAGAGGATAGCTTTTAAGAGTAACCTGGCAGTTTCATCACTTGGCGGTAGTGCGCTTCAATCTCGCTCACCGTTTGCGATTGACGCTTCCCCGTCCACTCGCTGCGATCGAATAATTCCCGCCTCAAAGCATCAACATCGATCGTTTTCACCTTACCTTCGGCGACAATTTGCTTGCCGTTTACCCAAACGCTGTCTACCGCATTAGTCGGGCGTCCCAATATTAGTAAGCCAATCGGATCGGTGCGCGGCAGCAATGATAAACTTGTTAAATCATACAGCACAAAATCGGCTTTTTTACCGACAGTTATAGAACCCATTTCATCGGCAAGATTCAAGCCTTTTGCTCCTCCCATCGAGGCCATTTCTACTGACTGGCGCGGTGTAATCCATTGGCGGTAATCCAAATCCGTGATATTGTGCAAAATCGAACCAATTTTAATCGCTTCCAGCAAATCTTGAGAGTCATTGCTAGCAGCGCCGTCGCAGCCAAAAGATACGTTGACTCCCGCTTGACGGTATTTCAAAATTGGTGCAATCCCGCTTCCCAGGCGCAAGTTGCTGAGGGGATTGTGTACGACTGTCGCTCCAGTTTCTGCCATAATCGCAATGTCGGAATCGTCCAGCCAAACGCAGTGCGCTAAGGAAGTTCGCGGACTCAAATAACCAATTTTTTGCAGGTGTTCGACAGCGCTACAGCCGTATTTTTCGTAAGCTAGTTGTTTTTGAGCGGGGGTTTCCAAGAGGTGGGCGTGACGACAAAGATTGTAGCGATCGCTCAATTCGATGCAGCCTTCAAACAAAGCATCGGAACACAGTTGAATTCCCGTCGGCGCCAACAACATATTAACACCTTTTTCGGGATTGTGAAACTGTTTTATGGCTGTTTCCATTAATTCCAAAGTTGCCTTAGTCGATCGAAGGTAAGCGCTGTGTTCGAGGCCACTATCGCCCGCAGGCATTCCCGCTGTCAGGGATTCATCTTGAATTAACGGCCCGATAAAAGCGCGGATACCGATTTCTTGATAAGCGCGAACTGCGGCGGCGATTGTCTCTAATTCCTGCCCCGGAATCAAAACTAAATGATCGACTACGCTTGTACCGCCTGACAGCAATGTTTCTACCGCAGTTCCCAAGGCGCTCAAATAAATTTGTTCGGGTTCTAGAGGCGTAAAATCGTACAATTCGGCAATCCACAACTCCAGCGGCAGAGGGGGAATTATGCCTCGTTGCCACATTTCTGAAGAGTGAGTGTGCGCGTTGACAAAACCTGGCAGCAGCAGCTTATTTTTGCCGTTAATAACTGTTTCACCCCCCCTCTCCGTCCCTTGGTAAGCGGGGGAATGAGAGGGGAGGTTATTGGGCGCGATCGCACTTATGCAGTTATCCACCACTTGCACATCTGCGGTTTCATAACCGCTATCAACCGGAATTAAAGCATTTTGAATTGTAAAGCTCATAGATTTACCCTTTTTGTAAACTTATATTTATTTTTATTGTATGATTAGGCGCTAACATTGGCGAGTGACCAACGATAATAAAGTTAATAAATCCTAAACTTTATCAAAAAGTTACCCCGGATACTTAATTATAACAAAGATTTAAGATATGACAAGTTAGCAACCCTCAAATAGTTATAAGATTAAAATTGTTTTTGACTCACAATCTATATGAATCCTGATTCTCTCCGCACCTTGGGCGTACCCCCGAATGCTTGGAAAGTTGATGCCAAAATTGCCGATATCACCCGATCGCCGATCGCGCCTCAACCTGTTACCCTGGAAACTGAAACTAAAACTCTGCGTTTGGACTTAGCAAAAGCAGCAATGTTGGTGATAGATATGCAAAACGATTTCTGTCATCCCGACGGTTGGCTAGCACATATCGGCGTAGATGTAACGCCCGCCCGAACTCCAATTAATCCTTTAACAAATTTGCTGCCAAAATTGCGATCGCACGCAGTACCAATTATTTGGATAAACTGGGGAAACCGCCCGGATTTACTCAATATTAGTGCAGCTTCCCGTCACGTTTACAATCCCACAGGATCCGGCGTAGGTTTGGGAGATCCGCTGCCAAAAAACAACGCACCTGTACTGATGGCAGGGAGTTGGGCGGCGCAGGTTGTCGATGAATTAAAACCCAAACCGGAGGATATTTGCGTTGATAAATATCGGATGAGTGGCTTTTGGGATACTCCTTTAGATAGTATCTTGCGGAACATTGGCAGAACTACACTTTTCTTCGGAGGAGTAAACGCCGATCAGTGCGTCATGGCTACTCTGCAAGATGCTAATTTCCTCGGTTACGACTGTATTTTAGTCAAAGATTGTACAGCTACGACATCTCCAGAGTATTGCTGGCAAGCTACTCTTTATAACGTTAAACAATGTTTTGGCTTTTTGTCGGATTCTCAGGCTATGTTAGAAGCAATTAAATAGCAGTCATCAGGGGAGTATCCCTCTGGAGTATAAAAAGCGTTTTTTAGGAGTGCGAGAGTCCCGTACAGCAAAGCCTATATATCTCGCTTCCTGTTCTGATAGCGAACTCTCCTGTGAAATCAATAAACTTTGGAGGTTGAGCGGCGGACTAATGACTCTGGATTCTCACTAATGACAGCAGAAACATAACCACTGACAACTAACAATAAAAAAATGACAAACCAGTGCGTGATTCCTGTTATAAAGTCTCCCAAAGACTACCAAGCATTTCGCATCAGTCCCGGCGATAGTAATAGATTAGCTATCGTCTTCGATCCGGTAATAGCTAATGTTTCATTAACAGTTTGCGTGGAGATTTTCGATGTGGGGGGCAAAACTCCTCCCAACCGCCATCAATTCGCAGTAGAAATGTTTTTTGTACTCAAAGGAATAGGGCAAGCAACCTGCGACGGCAAAACAGTTAGTATTCAACCTGGAGATAGTTTGTTAGTGCCTGCAACAGGCACTCACGTAATTGAAAATACGGGCAGTGAACGTTTGTACACTTTGTGCATTATGGTGCCGAATGAGGATTTTGTGGAACTAATTCGCAGCGGTACACCAGTCGAACTCGATGAGGAGGATATGAGAGTTCTGGGGCGATCGGATGTACTCGTACCATGCTAGGTTTGTAGTATAGCAGTTTTTAATTGGATGAAATACAGAACACGGCAGTGCCCAAAGCGTGTCAACTTAAGCTATCAGTCCGCCAGTCCTTCCGCGCACCCGCTATTCCGCCAGGGACTGAAGTCCCTGTCTAATAGTTAAAGTCTTCTTGCATAGGACTAATGAGTTGAAAAGTGTTTTTCTTAGTCCTCTTGAGAGGACTTTAGCTTTGAGGCAGGGGTTTCAACCCCTGCCGGACTAGGGGTTGTACGTTAATTTTACACCAATGGGCAGTGCCGTGTCCCTACGAACAATCATCAGGTTTGTAGTAAGGACTTCAGTCCTTTATCTGAACTTTTTCAGTTGATGTTATTTAGGATTTATGCTGAAACTTCGCCCGAAAGAAACAGCGTCAATGCTAACTAAAGATGGGGTTCGTTTAGATGCTGACATCTACCGCCCCGATGCGGAGGACAAATTTCCGGTATTGTTAATGCGGCAACCTTACGGAAGAGCGATCGCCTCTACAGTAGTATATTCCCATCCCGCATGGTACGCCAAACACGGCTACATCGTTGTCATCCAAGACGTGCGGGGACGTGGCACTTCCGAAGGCGAATTTAACCCTTTTGTTAGCGAAACACAAGACGGTTTTGATAGCGTCAATTGGGCAGCTAATTTGCCGGGAAGTAACGGGAAAGTCGGAATGTACGGTTTTTCCTACCAAGGCATGACTCAACTCTACGCGGCGGCTGCTAAACCGAGGGCATTAATCACAATTTGTCCGGCAATGGTAGGCGGCAATTTATACGCAGATTGGGTCTATGAAGGCGGCGCGTTTTGTCTGCAATCAAATCTCGGCTGGGCTATTCAGCTAGCCGCAGAAACCGCTCGCTTAAAAGCGGATATTTCTGCCTATCAAACCTTTTATGCAGCTTCGAGAAATCTCCCGCTATACGATACCGTCCCCGCGCGTCCTGAGATTATTAAAAATCTGGCTCCAGACTCATATTATCACGATTGGTTGCATAATTATCGACCGAGCGAGTATTGGGAAAAGTTATCGCCAAACATCAAAGATGTAGACTTGCCAATGCTGCACGTTGGCGGTTGGTTTGATACTTATTTGCGGGGAACAATTCATCTTTACAAGGAAATGGCGAGCCGGAGTTCTTGTCCGCAGCATTTGATAATTGGCCCTTGGGCGCATTTACCTTGGGGGCGAAAAGTTGGAGAGTTGGATTATGGTTTTGCAGCTTCCAATCCTGTTGATGAGTTGCAAATTCGCTGGTTCGATCAATTCCTGAAAGGAGTTGATACAGGAATATTAAACGAGCGACAGATTTCGCTATTTGAGATGGGGAGGAATGATTGGAGAAAATTTGATAAATGGCCTAATAATAATCATAAATCTTATTTTTTAGCAAGTAATGGACTTGTCGCGATGAGAGAAGATGCGGGTATTTTAACAGAGAGTTGCGCGGATGTTTGCACGGATGATATATTCGTACATGACCCTTGGCGGCCGGTGCCATCCTTGGGAGGTCACGCTGGATTTCCTGCAGGTGCGATCGAGCGATCGGCTATTGACTGCCGCACCGATGTTTTAACATACACTTCGGCACCGATAACGGCAGATTTGCACGTTGCAGGAGATATAATTTTGGAAGTATTTTGTACTGCCGATGCGCCGACTTTTGATTTGTGTGCGATACTTTCTGAGGTAAAAGATAGTGGCAGTGTCTACAATTTTACTCAAGGTTACGTCCGGGTGAGTTCAGGTGAAACACCTGTAAGAATTGTGCTGCAAGCAACTTGTATGCAAATTGCCAAAGGTAATGCGTTGCGTCTGAGTTTGAGTGCGGCTTGTTTTCCCGCTTACGACGTGAATCTGGGAACGGGTGCGCCGGACGGTGAAGCGCGGGCGATCGATGCTAAAATTATCACGCTGACAGTAAGTTGTGGCGGGAATTGTCCGTCTCAAATTTTGCTGCCAATTGTCCATTAAACCTAGAATTTATTCAATTATGAGCATTATTTTTCACATCACCCGCAGCCAACAGTGGGAAGAAGCAAAACAAGTTCAATCCTATCGCGGCGATACGCTAGATACTGAAGGATTTATCCACTGTTCGACTCTGACACAAGTTCTTAGATCTGCTAATAAATTTTTTGTGGGACAAACAGGATTGCTGCTGCTTTGGATTGACTCGGACAAAGTGCAAGCTGAACTTAAGTATGAATATGCTGCCGGTGAGAATTACCCGCACATTTACGGGCCGCTGAATGTTGATGCTGTGTTGAAAGTTGTTGAATTTGAACCGGGTGTCGATGGCAAATTTGAATTACCAGAAGAACTAACAGCAAGTATAAATGACCAGGCTTAGTACGCTGTGAAGATAGTTCAAGAAGTATCACTTATTAGTCGCGGTAACTTTGAGGAGTCACAAGAATGGGGAGTTATTAAAAATGAAATACGGATTGCTATTGATGCGATCGCCTGGCCTGTAGGTGCATCAAACTTTACGATCAATCCCACCAGGCACGGAAACGGTGTCAAACCTATCAAAAATGCTTGTATGGCTGCTCTTCACGACAATTTTGGATGGCAGCTTGAAACTAAAATCAGATTTGCAACTAGAGCGCCTGGACGAGTAGATGCTACCAAAATCTTAGACAATCATTTATTTGCCTTTGAATGGGAAACAGGAAATATCTCATCAAGTCACCGTGCTGTTAATAAGCTGGTTCTCGGTATTTTACGAGGAATTTTTTTGGGGACGGCATTAGTTCTGCCCAGCCGTAAACTGTATCCTTATTTGACTGATAGAATTGGCAATTATGAGGAACTAGAGCCTTACTTTGATGTCTGGCGTGCTGTTAACATACAAGAAGGTTTTTTAGCCATATTTGTTATTGAACATGATGCCCTGGATAGCAGCGTACCTACAATTACTAAAGGCACAGATGGTCGCGCTTTAATATAAAATGTTAGTTGTCAAGAAAACAATTCTAGTTGGATTGACTCGTTTTGTTTAACTTTATTTTTGGTCTTTCCCCTGGCTGATTCCCAGTTTTCAACTTTTCCATTTGCCAAGTCTTGTAACCGCTTCACTGCTGGTTCAATATCGCCGATTTCTGTACCCAGCCAATACCTACCCAACTTCTCTGCTGCATAAAATGTAGTGCCCGAACCTCCAAAAGGATCGATTACAACTTGTCCCGGATTCGATGCCATAGCAATGATACGTTCCAGCATGATGGGAGCTAATTCGTTGGCTCCCCTTTTCTTGTGCTGTCGGTGTCTTACTGGCGGAATATCTGTCCACATTTCCTCAATTAAATTCCACAGATTTTCTTCTCGAATATCTTCAGAAGCATTTTCCCAGACATCTTCGGGAGCATCCCAAACATCCATTAAGTTAATACCTTGAGGATTTAATTTTTTGCGGTGTCCGCCGTAATCTTTAATCTCTCCTCCGCAATGCCGGCAGACTTGAATCGGCGTATAAACTTTATTGAAAACTGCTGGTTCGCCTTTTGTGTAGTAAAGCAATCCGTAGTGTGCGGGAGACATTTTTTTGCCGCGAGGAAAGGCTTTAGGCATTCTACAAGCTATCCAGTGACGAAAGTTCATTCCCTCTTGGTTTAAATATGCACCGTACTCAATGCACCATTTAGGTAAGTTAAAAATAAATAGACTTCCGCCCGGTTTAAGCACTCGAATACTTTCTTTAAGCCACTGTTTCGACCAACCAAGATAATCGCTGGAATTCAGCATATCGCTCGTACCGTTACCGTAATCTTTGCCGAGATTAAATGGCGGATCAGCAAAGACAATATCTGCACAGGAATCGGGAATAGCACCTAAAAACTTGAGACAGTCTTCTTGGTAGAGAATGCCGTATTTGCTTTGATAAACCTCTCGCAATCCCCGTTCGGCGGAAATCACAGGTGATATCAGACTCAAAGGTTGCATTTAATAATTTTTATTTGACAAGCATCACTTCAATAATAGTAATTGTAGCGACGATTGTCAAGAAAATATTTGAGCGATCGCACTGTTGCGATAGTTGCAAAATATCAATGAACATCAACCAACTCTGCCGCCAATTTCAGCGCATCTTCGCGAGTCGCAATTCTCCCCTCCACCCGCGCTAATTGAATCTCCATTAACACTTGACCGATGCGCGGACTTCTCGGCAATTTTAAATATTCCATTAAATCATTGCCGCTAACTAATGGTGTGGGATGAGCAATAATATCATCAGCATCCAGATAGCGATTAATTAACAGTGAAATATCCTCAACCGCAACTCCCGCCGCCACTGCCAAAACCGCTAAAACGGGAAATACTATTCCCACATCCCGAAACAAAAAATACTGTTCTCGCAAAGACATTTCCGCGATGGGTTTGGCTTGCAATTGTGGCAAGTATTTCAAAAGCCCGATCGCACTTTTAATCTCCGCATTGCTGTACTTCAACTGCTGCAACTGGGTTTCAGCAATTGTCGGGTCGGAATCTGCCAGAATAGCCAACTTCCCAACCGCCAACAACGGCGTTTTAATCGTATCTCGAATCGATCGCGAAAATTCTCTCCCAAAATCTGGATAAATTGCCGCTAATTTGTCAGCAGACGCATCAATTTTTGTCAAAATATTAAAACGGTCGATCGCACTTTCAAACCAAATCGAAAACAAACCGTCTTCGCAACCGCGACAAATCCAAGGAACACCGTCAGGATTGCTCAACAAATAACCCAATTCCGTCCGCACCCGTTCCACCGCTACCCGACTCAACAGCGGCGCTAATTCCCGAATGGCCGATTGAGTTTCAGGTTCGATCGCAAAACCTAACTGCGCCGCTTGGCGGTAAGCTCTTAATAACCTCAGCGGATCGTCCTCCAAATTTGACCGCGAAACCATCCGCAGCAAACCCAACCGCAAATCAGTTTGACCGTCCAAAGGATCGATGATTTCTCTTGTAAAAGGATTGTAGGCGATCGCATTTATCCGAAAATCTCGGCGCAGCAAATCCCCCTCCAGACTCCCCCCTTCCGCTTGCGCCAAATCCACCGTACCGCCCGCAAACACCACCCGCGCAATTTGGCGTTCCGCATCCAACAAGACAAATCCACCTTTCGTGCGATCGGCAATTTTTCGAGCAGTCTTCACGGCCCGTGTTAGCATGACAAAATCCAAATCAAAATAGTGCGATCGCCTCCCCAGCAACGCATCCCGTACCGCACCGCCCACCAGATAAGCAGGCGGTGTCAGCAGTTTCAAATCAAACGGCCAAGTATCAGGAGATAATAAAGAGGGCAAATTAATCGGCATTGCAACAAAAATCTACTTTCCTTACAAACAATTAAACTCTTGCTACGCTAGATTAACAGAAAGCTCAAATTTCACCAATCTTTTTGAAATGCACAGAGGATATCAAGAATGTGTATTTGTATTAACTGCCACTATGTAGACCGCTGCTTCACCTACCACGCCGTAGAAGAACAGCACGAACAGCTTCACCTCACCGAAACACCCGATTTCGACCCCGTAGAACCCACCATCAACGTCAACATCCGCCCCCGCCAAGACGAAATTGAAATGGAATGGGATGTAGTCGGCTGTCAGAGTTTCAAGCAAGAGACCGGCAAATGGGCCTCATTGCGGCCAGGCGAACTCGTCCCGACTTAAGGAAGAAGGAAGAAGGAAGAAGGAAGAGGGAAGAAGGAAGAAGGAAGAAGGAAGAAGGAAAAAAATAAAACGCTCTCTTTTTCTTGTTTCTTCTTTTTACCCAAGTTTAAATTTCCCATTTCCAATATTCAATTCCCAATTTTCAATTCCCGATGCCCGATGCCCTATTTGGCCGATGCCCGATGCCCAATCCCCCATTCCCCATTCCCCATTCCCAATCTAAAATCTAAAATCTAAAATCTAAAATCTAAAATCCAATGAGCTATTGCTTAAACCCAACTTGTCGCAATCCGCAAAACCCAGGTGATGCAGAATTGTGCCAAAGTTGCGGGTCAAAATTGTTGTTAACTCTTGACGCAGAAACGCCATCAGCATCTCGCTACCGAACCATAAAGCCGATCGGGCAAGGAGGCTTTGGCCGAACATTTCTAGCAGTTGATGAAACCAAACCCCTGATTTTTTCGCAGTGCGTAATCAAGCAATTTTTGCAGCAAAATACCGCAGCCGAAAAAGCCGCTCAACTATTTCACCAAGAAGCAGCCCAGCTAGAAACCTTGGGAAAACATCCCCAGATTCCAGAATTAATCGCGCATTTTGAACAAGACGGGAGACAGTATTTAGTACAAGAATTTATAGACGGCAAAAACCTAGCCAGAGAATTAGAACAAAAAGGAGCATTCACCGAAACTCAAATTCGGCAAATTCTCAACGATTTATTGCCAGTGCTCCACTTCGTCCACAAATCCAAAGTCATTCACCGCGATATCAAACCAGAAAATATCATTCGCCGCCGGCTATCTCCAACTCCTTTACCCGCCTTAGAAAATTCCTATCAACCCTCTCCTTTCCAAAAAGATATTGTTTTAGTAGACTTTGGTGCAGCTAAGAAAGTAACAGCAAACGGCTTGCAGCCAACTGGTACAATCATCGGCAGTGCTGCTTATACAGCCCCAGAACAATTGATGGGGAAAGCTGTTTTTGCCAGCGATATCTACAGTTTGGGCGTTACCTGCATTCACTTGCTGACAGAAATTCCTCCCTTCGATTTGTTCGACAGTACAGAGGATTCTTGGGCTTGGCGAAATTATTTGAAAACCGCTGTTAGCGACGATTTCGGCCGCATCCTCGACACCATGCTTCAAAGTGCCACCAATCGGCGCTACAGTTCAGCATCAGCAGTCATCCGGCACTTGAACCCCAAACCGGTTTATTTAGACGCAGAGCCTGTGCTAGACGCGCCGGAAACGCCCGCAGAACGGGTGCTTACACCTGCGCCCGGTGTGTCGCTTTTCACTCGCCAACAGCAAGCCGAAATTCAGCAAGCTTTGCAAGAGGATCTCGCCCCGTACAATGTTACAATCCAAGTCAGTCAAGCCAAGCAACAGCTCAATATCGTCATCAACAGAACCGAAGACAACCCCGTTTACTATCCGCACTTATCTCAAATAATTGCCACCAGACTCACCGATTTGCAGTTAAATAAAGTCGCAGCCGTGAAGCTGTTGGGAAGAGTCAACAATTCTCGCCGCCCCGAGTGGAAGCAAATATTGCAAATCGATCCCAAGATTAAATTGAGAAACAAACTCGTGCGGCTGCAACACAATCAATTACTCAAGAAAATCGCCCCTGTTACTACCCAAGAATTTTGGCTGCCGAAGTTGAAAACTCAGGATTTTTGGATAGATGCGCTAATGTTTGGCTTAGTTTGGTTTATCTTTGGCTCTCAAATAGTCATTTTTAATTCTTGGTTTGCGCTAATAGTTACGTCTGGTTTTATGACGGTCAAGCATCAAGTTTCCCAAAACAAAGAATTTGCCAATAAAAATTTATTTGCAAGTTTAGTAGTGCTGTTTTTGATGACTGGTGGCATGGGGAATTCCAGGATTTTAAATACGGGAATATTTGGCATTCTTTTGGGTTGCTTAGTTGTGGCTTTGCCTCTGTTTTTTGTTAAGGAAAATTATCAGTAATCGTGAATAGCAATCCCCAAGACGGAACATCTGTTAAAAAATACGGCTTAGCCCTGCACACAGCTAGTCGCGAACTCGGTTTAGCTATCAGCAATTTTGCCGGGGATTCTCGCTGCCAAACTTGGAATTTGGATCGCGATTTAGCCACTCATTTGCATCAGTATTTGGTCGAGTTTATTGGGCCGCAAACTTGGGCGGATTTGGCTTTTATTGCGGTGGCGAAGGGGCCCGGAGGTTTCACGGGGACTCGCATGGGTATGGTGACGGCGCGGACTTTGGCTCAACAGTTGGATATTCCGGTTTTTGCGGTTTCAACTTTGGCGGCTGTCGCTTGCAGTAGCAGTAAAAAATCTATCTCAAATCAGGATATGGCGCTGCAAATGCCTGCACAGCGGGGTCAATTGTTTGGGGCGGTTTATTCAGTTAACAAAGATTCGGGTTTAACTGAATTGTTTACCGATACGGTGATGACTCCTGAATCTTGGCAGGAAAAGTTGGATAACTGGGGGAATTCTTATCAGTTAATTGAAGTTGGTAGCGAGTTGGGTTGGTCGGTTTCTAATGTGTTGGAATTGGCTTATTTGGAGTGGCAAATGGGAAGTCGTCCTGATTGGTCGGATGCTTTGCCTTTTTACGGGCAACATCCGGTTAAGGGACACTGAATCTAGGGAATAGGGCATTGGGAATAGGGCATTGGGCATTATTTCGTTTCAGTTAAATCAACTTGTAGAGTGCGTTTTTTTTCCGACCATGCCCGATGCCCGATGCCCGTAAATGATTTATAAGCAATTAAGCAGACTTGATATCGTTGTTTATTTCAGGGCGATACAAAGTTCGAGGCAAAAAGTTAATGTTAGGGGGTCTGGGCTTTCGGTTCGCAATCGATCGATCTCAGCTCGATCGCAGCCGCGAGATTCCATAAAATCGAGCATCCAGTTCGTTATTGTAGCGAGATCGATGTATTTTGCTCCGAGACAAACAGGGCAAATTTCTGGGCTGAGGGTACCGGTGCCGCCGCATTCGGGGCAATCCCAGTGGGTTGTTACGGGCTCGGGGGTAGTTAGGATGTTGTTCATGCTGGGAAAAAGTACGCGCGGCGTAGCTATCGCGCAGGAAATCGCACTACTCGTTCACTCTAGCAAAAATGCCGATCGCCCTTACTTCTTCCTGACTTTACACTAAGCGAGCTAGTGAGTAAGATTGACAAAAATACAAAAGGGGTGGCTATGTTCGATCGCACTCAATGGTTTTTGGCTGGTATGTCGATCGCACTTTCGGTTCAGCTAAGTCAGCCAGTTGCAGCAGCCGTGCCCGTTGGTAAGGTCGTACAAACAGCACAAACTAACAGTAGCGAGGCTGCCCAAAAAGCTTTCCAAGAAGGAGCACAACTCTACAATCAAGGAACGGCCCAAGCAAAAAGAAGTGCGATCACTAAATTTGAAGAAGCATTAAAACTGTTTCGGGCAGTAGGCGATCGCTCTGGGGAAGCCAACACCCTCACCTGGCTCGGCGGTATTTACTCAGAATTGGGAGAACAACAGAAAGCGCTAGAGTATTACAGCCAGTCCCTTCCCCTTTTTCGAGCAACAGGCGATCGCGGCGGGGAAGCTACCACCCTCAACAACATCGGCTTAGTCTACTCAGATTTGGGAGAAAAACAGAAGGCGCTAGAGTATTACAGCCAGTCGCTTCCCCTGAGACGGGCAGTAGGCGATCGCTCAGGAGAAGCTGCCACCCTCAGCAACATCGGCAATGTCTACTCAGATTTGGGAGAAAAACAGAAAGCGCTAGAGTATTACAGCCAGTCGCTTCCCCTGAGACGGGCAACCGGCGATCGTCGTGGGGAAGCTACCACCCTCAGCAACATCGGCGCTGTCTACGATGGTTTGGGAGAAAAACAGAAGGCGCTAGAGTATTACAGCCAGTCGCTTCCCCTGAGTCAGGCCGTAGGCGATCGATCCCTTGAAGCTAGCATCCTCAACAATATCGGCAGTGTCTACAATGATTTGGGAGAAAAACAGAAGGCGCTAGAGTATTACAGGCAGTCGCTTCCCCTTAGTCGGGCAGTGGGCGATCGCGCCAAAGAAGCTACCACCCTCAACAACATCGGCTTAGTCTACTCAGATTTGGGAGAAAAACAGAAGGCGCTAGAGTATTACAGCCAGTCGCTTCCCCTGAGTCGGGCAGTAGGCCATCGCCGCGGGGAAGCTCTCACCCTCAACAACATCGGCAGTGTCTACTCAGATTTGGGAGAAAAACAGAAGGCGCTAGAGTATTACAGCCAGTCGCTTCCCCTGAGTCGGGCAACCGGCGATCGTGGCGGGGAAGCTCTCACCCTCACCAATATCGGCAATGTCTACTCAGATTTGGGAGAAAAACAGAAGGCGCTAGAGTATTACAGCCAGTCGCTTCCCCTATTGCGGGCAGTAGGCGCTCGCTCCCTTGAAGCTGTCACCCTCATCGGCATCGGCGGTGTCTACTCAGATTTGGGAGAAAAACAGAAAGCGCTAGAGTATTACAGCCAGTCGCTTCCCCTGAGTCGGGCAACCGGCGATCGCCGTGGGGAAGCTCGCATCCTCAACAGCATTGGCCAAGTCTACGATGATTTGGGAGAAAAACAGAAGGCGCTAGAGTATTACAGCCAGTCGCTTCCCCTGAGTCGGGCAACCGGCGATCGTGGCCGGGAAGCTACCACCCTCAACAACATCGGCGTTGTCTACTCAAAATTGGGAGAAAAACAGAAAGCGCTAGAGTATTACAGCCAATCCCTTCCCCTGTCTCGAGCAGTAGGCGATCGCATTGGGGAAGCGGGCACCCTCAACAACATCGGCTTAGTCTACTCAGATTTGGGAGAAAAACAGAAAGCGCTAGAGTATTACAGCCAGTCGCTTCCCCTGAGTCGGGCAGTCAGCGATCGTGGCCGGGAAGCTACCACCCTCAACAACATCGGCTTAGTCTACTCAGATTTGGGAGAAAAACAGAAAGCGCTAGAGTATTACAGCCAGTCTCTGCCGCTATTTCGAGCAGTAGGCGATCGCAGTGGAGAAGCTATGACCCTCAACAACATCGGCGCTGTCTACTCAGATTTGGGAGAAAAACAAAAAGCGCTAGAGTATTACAGTCAATCTCTGCCGCTATTTCGGGCAGTAGGCGATCGCCGCGGGGAAGCTATGATTCTCAACAACATCGGCGGTGTCTACTCACAATTGGGAGAAAAACAGAAAGCAAGAGAGTATTACAGCCAGTCGCTTCCCCTGAGTCGGGCAGTAGGCGATCGCAGTGGAGAAGCTGCTACCCTCTCTGGTATTGCCTATGCCAAACGCGACCAAAACAATCTTACCGAAGCCCTCAACGACATTGAATCCTCTCTCAAAATCATCGAAAACCTCCGCACCAAAATAGCCAGCCCAGAACTCCGCAGCTCATACTTTGCCACAGTACAAAACTACTACGAATTCTACATCGATTTGTTAATGCAACTGCACAAAACTCATCCTAAATCCGGTTATGATACAAAAGCCTTAGAAGCCAGCGAACGTTCCCGCGCCCGCAGCCTCCTCGAACTTCTCTTTGAAAGTAACGCCAACATTCGCGAAGGTATTGACCCCGATTTACTGCAACAAGAAAAGAGCTTGCAACAGCAACTCGATGCCATTGAAAAGCAGCGCATCGAAACAATCAGCAGCCCCAACCCCAATCAAACTAAAATCGCTGAAATCGACAAACAGCGCCTCGCACTTTTGGAACAATATCAGCAACTTCAAACCAAGATTCGTACCGCCAGCCCCCGCTACGCTGCCCTCACCCAACCCCAACCTTTAAAGCTGCCAGAAATTCAGAAACAGATTCTCGATGAAAACACGATTTTATTGCAGTATTCCCTCGGCCCAGACCGCAGTTATTTGTGGGTTGTGACATCAACAGGACTAACTAGCTATGAATTACCAAAACAGGTTGACATTGAAACAGCAGCCCGCAATTTCCGAGACGCAGCGACTAGCCCAATCCAAAGAGATATTCCCCAACAAGTTGCCGAAGCGAGTGCCAATCTGGGCAAATTAATTTTACAGCCCGCCGCAGCCCAATTAGGAAACAAACGCTTATTAATTATTCCCGACGGCGTGCTGCACTATACCCCTTTTCCCGCGTTAATTATTTCCCCAATCGCCGGACAAAATACCAATGTCCCCTTAATTGCCTCACATGAAATTATTACCCTGCCTTCCGCCTCAAGTCTCGCCATTTTACGGCAAAATTACGGAGATAGAAAACCGCCGGGCCAAACTTTAGCAATTTTAGCAGACCCTGTTTTCAGTCCTGAAGATGAAAGAGTTAAAGGACAAGTTACCCAAGCAACAACAGAAAAATTAGAAGCAAACAACCTCGGTTTAAATCGATCACTTCGTGCTTCTAATCGGGGATGGCCGCCAGAACGTCTACCATTTAGCCGCCAAGAAGCCCAAACAATATCCAGCTTATTCCCTTCAGCTTCTATCCGTCAAAAGATTGATTTTGATGCCAATCGCACTACTGCTACCGATGGCAGTTTAGCCAATTATCAAATTGTTCACTTCGCCACCCACGGCATGGCCAACAGCAAAAATCCCGAACTGTCAGGAATTGTGATGTCTACGGTAGATAACAAAGGCAATCTTGTCAATGGTTTTTTGCGCCTCACGGATATTTTTAACTTGAAACTGGCGGCAAATTTAGTGGTTTTAAGTGCTTGTCAGACGGGAATGGGACAGAATGTTAAAGGCGAAGGAATGGTGGGATTGACTAGGGGTTTTATGTATGCGGGGGCGCAGCGGGTGGCGGTGAGTTTGTGGAGTGTGGATGATGAAGGAACTGCTGTGTTAATGCAAAAGTTTTATCAAAAAATGCAGGAACAAAAGTTAGCACCTGCGGCAGCTTTGAGGGCGGCGCAGATGGAAATGATGCAGCAGGAAAAATGGAAATCTCCCTATTATTGGGCTGCTTTTACGTTGCAAGGGGAGTGGAAATGATATACAGCACTTTTGCTGGTAAGTAAGTACATAGCCCTTCTAGGGACAAGGCAATGCCCATTGGTGTCAACTTAAATTTAAATTGGTAGTCCGACAGTCCGACAGTCCGATAGTCCGACAGTCCGACAGTCCGATAGTCCGATAGTCCGACAGTCCGATAGTCCGATAGTCCGATAGTCCGATAGTCCGATAGTCCGATAGGGAATGAATTCCCTGTCTAATAGCTAAAGTCCTCTGAAGAGGACTAATAGAGCTCTTGCAAAAATCCTTTTCATCAATTGATGGGACGGGCAAGATGCCCCTCCCACAAGAGTTATTTTTTTTGTGGGAGGGACATCTTGCCCCTCCTAATTATTTTTGCAAGAGGACTCATGAGTTTAAAAATTCGGCGTTGCTGGGCGTTGCTGAATACAGGTAGGAATTCATATTTTCCAATTGCGATAAGACCACTAGGGTGAGTTTTGTAACATCAAGCAAAAAGTTGATTCCTACGCCAGAATCAGCAACGTCAAAATTCTTTTTCCCAGTCCTCTTCAGAGGACTTTAGCTATTAGACAGGGAATTCATTCCCTGGCGGACTGGCGGACTAACGGGTGGGCGGGCTGACAGCTTAAGTTGACACCAATGGCCGAAGAGCCCGGAACGGGCATCTTGCCCGTTCCACAAAAGAATGAGTTTTCTTGTGGGGAGTAGGGGTTGGGCCGAAGAGCCCGCCCAGAAAAGGGTTTATCGCCCGCTAGCTAAAGCCTCCCGCAATTTGCGGCCCCGCGATTTATCCCGAAGTTCGGGAGTCGCCATCCGCAACACAAAATCGAGCAACCAAGGCGCAATTCGGTGACACCAAACTGCTAGATGACTTTGCCATCCTACCAAGATTTCCGGTGCATCTTTGTGCAATCCCGCGACAAGTGCTAGGGCAACTTTTTCGGGAGTTGTGGGCACTACCCACCGGAATTGTTCCAAGTCTCGCACCATGTCGGTATCTGTTAGAGATGGCAGCAAAGCTGTGACTCGAACATTGTACTGAGTTAACTCGCTGCGTAAAGCTTGGGTGAATCCCAAAATGGCAAATTTGGTAGCAGAATAAGTCGCCATTGTGGGCGCGGCAATTTTTCCCATTAAGCTCGAAACATTGACGATTGTTCCTTCTTTTTGAGTCGCCATTCGCCGAGCTATCAAGCGGGTAATTGTGTAGGTTCCGAGCAGATTTAAGGCGATTTCTTCCTCGATTAATGGCAGCGGGGAACGCAAGAAAGATGCTTGGTGCGCGACGCCTGCACAGTTGACTAGCAGGTGAATCGGGCCGCTATCTCGCCAAGCTTGGGCGATCGCAATATTCACCGCTACTGACTGAGTTAAATCCAAAGCTAACGGCACTACTTCTGTGCCAAAAAGATCGATTTCCTCTGCCAGTTCAATTAATTGCCTGCGGTTGCGCGCCACAATCAACAAACGTTTGACTCCTTGTCTCGCTAATTCCAGGGCGATCGATCGCCCAATTCCGCGCGAAGCTCCTGTAACAAGAGCTGTTTTTCCTTGAAGTTGCATAGATTAAACCTTTTGGTAGATACTCACCGCGGCACGGAGTTATGAGTTGTGAGTTGTGAATTATTAGTTATGAGTTGAATGTTTTGGCGGTAACAACTCATAATTCATAATTGTTGAAAAGGCTATCTTGTTTCGATAGACTTCATTTACTTGTGGGGTTAACTCAAAACCCAAAACTTTTGAATCGCTAACGTGCGCGTGAGTTGAACTAAACTTGGGGTTTGCCAGGAATCAGTCAATTATCTGGTCATTTAACCTCATTCCAGCAGACAAAGCTGAGATGGGCAAACCTAGTCGGGAATCATGCCAAAGCGGGCTTTATTACCGCTTTTTCTTCAGTCCGCGAAGGCGGACTTTGCCTGTGTAGCCGCGAATTTATTCGCCGGGATTGGTTTGAGTCCGCGAAGGCGGACTTTGCCTGTGTAGCCGCCAATTTATTCGCCGGGATTGGTTTTCTTCACTCCGTGGCGGCGGACTTTGCCTGTGTAGCGGCGAATAAATGAACCGGGAATATTCGCCGGGATTGGTTATTCGCCAGGGCTTAATTACCCCTCTTTTTTTAGTCCGCAGAGGCAGACGATATCCTGTGCAACCGCGACTTAAAATCGCCGGGGATTCGTGCGAATTGGCACAGGATAATTGAGCAATGCAGATTATCAATTCCACACCTCCTAGATATGAGAATTTCCTATCTACACACACCTTAACAATTTGACAGAGAAGCGGCAACAATTTTTAATAAATCTTCCGCAACACTTCTTTACAATTTTCTCAGACAGCCGATTTCCAAGTGCCGTGAAAGCCCAAAGGTATGACACCGGGCAATTCTAGCTTGCAAACAGGTTCGCGGGAAAGTCCGTCGCTGTCAAATATCCAGACTTCGCTGCTGTCAGAATTGCCGTCATAAATAACTGTTACTATCCAACCTTTCTCCGACGAAGTATCTGGAACGTAGATGGGCTCTGCGGGATAGCGATTTTCGCCCAAGTCGGCAATTGTGAGATTGCGGCTTTGCGTGTCCAAACGGGCGATCGCACCGTAACGTTCGGCTACAATATCAACGTCAGGCCGATACATTGCCAGATAAATATATCGCGAGTCTTGCCCTATTTCTGAAGCAGGTACCGTCGGAAACTCGCAAGGTTGATCCAGCAATTCTTCGGCTGCTGTCACTTTGCCAGTTTGAGGATTGAGATGCACCCGCCACAGGGAACCCTCCGCATCGGTGAGAGTTTCGCCCGCCGCTACTTCTTTGAGCCGCTGATTAGTTTGAAAGTCACCGAAGCGCACAAAATCAACCGCTACCGAACCATCTTCCTTGACAAAACCGTTAGCAAAATGCCACTGAAACCAAGCATCGGTTTGGCCGCGACTAACTAAAGAGAGAGTTTCCGAGTCAATAACTAATATCTGGGTTCCTAACTCCGGTTTCCATTCAAAAGAGTCGCCGAAACTGCTAATTCCCGCTAACACTGGCAAAAATTTGAGTCGCACCGGCGGTACAAAAAATATGAGATACTTTCCAGCTAAAACAAAATCGTGGATCATGGGAATTCCATCTAAAGCAACAGTTGCTTGTTGCACAATTTTGCCTGTAGGATCGCTTTTATACAGATTCAACTTTGTACTGGCACCCGGTGTAGTTCCAAAGTTAAAAATATTGCCAGTAATCGGGTCACGCTTGCAGTGAGCGGAATAAGAAGATCCACTCTCTAAACTTCCTAAATCGTCCGTTCCGCGAGTTTCCAGAGTTTGCAAATCGAGGCTGTGAGGCCAGCCGCCTTCCCACAAAGCTAAAAGGCGATCGGGCAAAGCTAAAACTGAAGTATTGGCGGCATTTTTAACAGATTTAGTCCACCGCAACCACAGAGGCACCGGTGCTGTCATGCCATAATTACTGTAGAGAAATTTATCAGCTTTTTCCTCAGCTTGATATCCCGCTGTTTCCACGTAGCGATAGACAGCCGCAGCACCGACATCGGTAAAATGTACTGCCAAAATTGCACCATCGCCATCAAACCAGTGTCCCGCATTCATGCCACCGCGTTGCAAACGTGCGGGCCCGTTACGGTAGAGAGTGCCCCGCAATCCTGCGGGAATTTTACCGCTTTTAACGGATAACTGAGTCAGCGGAAATTCCGCAGCCGGACGGGCTAAAGCTTGAGCCCAAGATTTTTTAGATGAGATTTTAGTGTCTGTTTTCATTTGAAACTGGCAATTTTAAACTGATATGGCAGAAATTTTCCTTTACAATTATAGCAAAAATCATCTATAACAGTTTTCGCGTGATCCATTCATCAAGGAATTAACAATCCCCCAATCTAAAATCTAAAATCTAAAATCTAAAATCTCAACCTGTACCTCACTGAATCGAACAAGGGTATAACACCTATGACTCTCCGCCGCCGTGCTCTGCTGACAACTTTTGGGCTGACTGCTATTGGTACTCAGCTTGCGCCGTTAGCGAACCCCTCGAAGAGGATCGCCCAAACCAATTTATCTCCCAAAAGTGCGATCGTTAAGCCGCGCCGCCTGCAAGTTGGCGATACTATAGCTTTAATCAATCCTGCCGCTTTCAACTACAAAAAAGAAATAGAGGATTTTTTTAAAGTTATCGAAAAGCTGGGTTTAAAAGTTAAATTGGGAGAGCATTTTTACGAGCGCTACGGCTATTTAGCAGGCAAGGATGCCGATCGCGCCGCCGATGTCAACGCAGCCTTTGCAGATGACTCAGTGCGAGCTATTTTTACCGGGATGGGCGGCTGGGGCTGTGCTCGTATCTTGCCGCTCCTGGATTACAATATTATCGGCAACAATCCCAAAATTATTATGGGATTTAGCGATATTACTGCGCTGTTATTGGCGATTTATGCTAAAACTAATAGAGTTACTTTTCACGGCCCTTTAGGTGCGTCAACTTGGAGTCCCTTTACAGTGGATTACGTCAAAAAAGTTTTGTTTGACGGAGGTTCTGTGACGATGCAAAACTCCAAAAGCGTGCAAGTTCAAACAATCGGGCGGGGCACAGCTAGGGGAAAACTAATCGGCGGCAATTTATCAGTAATAGCAGCAATGGTGGGTTCTGCATATTTACCGCAGTGGGAAAATAGTATTTTATTTGTCGAGGAAGTTGGCGAAGAAGTTTATCGCATCGATAGAATGTTGACTCAGCTCAAATTAGCCGGCATTCTCGATAAAATATCCGGTTTTATTTTCGGACAGTGTACCAAGTGCGAAGCTGAAAAACCGCAAGAGTCCCTAACCTTACCTCAAGTATTGTCCGACCACATTCGCCCTTTGAAGATTCCTGCGTGGTACGGTTCAATGGTGGGACACATCCGGGAACAGTTCACTTTGCCGATCGGTCAAGAAGTCGAAATCGACGCTGACTCTGGTACAATCAGATTATTAGAATCCGCTGTCAGCTAAATCTTAAACTATTCTCGATATTCGCTCGCCTCTTCCTCTGGTTCTGCATTACCGCGCAGAGCCTGGTAATGAAAAAATTAAACATACAATTAGGACGATCGTGAAAAACCGACAATTCATCCAACCCCTAGCAGCAATTATCTTAGCAATAATTTGCCTGTTGCCCCTCAATGCCTGTGCAGCCGTAAGTAAAACCGCAAATGGCGTCCCAATTTATCAGCAGCGAACCGTCCACAATCCCGACGGCACCGGCAAATTTTACATGGGTCGAGAAATTGCCCAAGTCATGGGATATCAAGGCGCTGGTTGGCTGGAAAGACCGTCTCGCGGCATGGAAGAAAAATCAGCTAGATTAGTGAACAATCTCGATTTAAAACCAACCGATATTGTAGCAGACATTGGAGCGGGAACGGGATATTTTAGCTTCCGCATCGCTCCCTTAGTTCCAGAAGGAAAGGTTTTGGCAGTTGACGTGCAGCCGGAAATGATAGATTTTATTAAATTGAATAAACAAGAAAAAAATATTGCTAACGTTGAGCCAGTTTTGGGAAGTATCGACAATCCTAATTTGCCGGAAAATAGCGTGGATTTAGTTGTGATGGTCGATGCTTATCACGAATTTGCATATCCTAGAGAAATGATGCAAGGAATTGTGAAAGCACTCAAACCGGGAGGCCGCACGGTATCGATCGAGTATCGCGGCGAAAACCCGCTGATTCCCATTAAAGGTTTGCACAAAATGACGCAGAAGCAGGTGAAAAAAGAAATGGCCGCCGTCGGTTTAGTATGGAAAGAGACAAAAGATATGTTGCCCCAGCAGCATTTGATGGTGTTTGAGAAAAAATCTCAAATTTAGCAGCCAAACAGAGCGATTATTTACCATTTTTAATCAGTTTTGTCAAGGTACAAAAGACGTACTTGTGAGTCGCGCGGGCGATCGGTCAAACATACTAAGCCTTAAGTAACCCTTAAGATGGACATTTTACTAAAAATACCATTTACAATTAAAAATTGATAACCCAGAGGCGCTTCCTTCATTTTACAAGCGAAGAAGTGTCGCTATTAAGAAGTACCAGCGTGAACATTCCAAGTTCCATCCTCACCATGCTCGCCGGCATCGTAGTGACTCTGATCAGTCTCTGGTACGGGCAGAATCACGGTTTACTGCCGATCGCCGCCTCTGATGAAGCATCCGAGATCGACGCACTCTTCAATACAATGATGACCATTTCCACTGGATTATTTATCATGGTTCAGGGAGTGCTGATCTATGCTGCAATTAGATATCGCCGCCGTAAAGGAGACAACACAGACGGCCCGCCTTGGCATGACAACTTTCCCTTAGAAATTCTTTGGACAGCCGTGCCGGCGGTGATTATTTTAGGTATCGGAGTCTACAGTTTTGAGATTTACAACTCAATGGGAGGCCTCGATCCGATGGGGAATCACGATCACGGCACCATGCAAGCGCACTCTAAAATGCGCGGAAGTGCGATCGCAGCCACACTCTCAGATACACCCCAAAACGCCCCTCAAATTCCGTCTCAAAAATTCCTTGCTTTAGGCGTAGGCGCTTCCCCAGAAAATGAAGACAAACCAGCAGATTTAGTTGTAAATGTCATGGGTTTGCAGTACGCCTGGATTTTTAGCTATCCAGAAAGCGGCGTTAGTTCCGGCGAACTGCATATGCCAGCCAACCGCGACGTACAGCTAAATATCTCAGCCCAAGACGTGCTGCACGCATTTTGGCTGCCGGAATTTCGCCTCAAACAAGATGCAATTCCCGGGCGGCCGAGCGAACTGAGATTTACAGCAACTAAAACCGGCGAATACCGGGTTGTTTGTGCTGAATTGTGCGGCGCTTATCACGGAGCGATGAAAGCTTTAGCAGTCGTTCACACGCCCGAAGAATTCGACACTTGGCTGCAAAGCCAGCAAGTTGCTAGTAGTCAAAACTTAGAGCAAGCAGTTGCAGTCAATCCTGGGGAATTGTCAGACGGAGAATTTTTGGCTCCCTACGTCAGGGAAATAAAAATTAATTCCGAAGCCCTCGAACAACTTCACCCAACTCATCACTAAAAATAGTCATTAGTTCTGGCCACTGGGTATTTTATCCGGGGCTAATAACTAATGACTAATAACTAATGACTAATAACTATGACACAAGCACAGTTCCAAGAAAGTGCAAACACTGAGGCTCGCGGAACAGCGCCCGCCGATAGACATTGGCGCGACTACTTCACTTTTAATACCGACCACAAAGTCATCGGTATTCAATACCTGGTAACAACATTTATTTTCTATCTAATCGGCGGCGTGATGGCAACCTTGGTGCGAACAGAACTCGCCACCCCCGACGCCGATTTTGTCACCCCCGAACTCTACAACAGTTTATTTACTGTTCACGCCACGGTGATGATCTTCTTGTGGATCGTACCCGCCGGAGCCGGATTTGCTAACTTTTTGATCCCCTTAATGATTGGGGCCAAAGACATGGCATTTCCCCGACTGAATGCGATCGCCTTTTGGATGATTCCCGTAGGTGGCGTGCTGCTGTTGAGCAGTTTTTTGGTAGGAGCTCCACAGGCGGGTTGGACTTCCTATCCGCCTTTGAGCTTAGTTACTGCCCAAGCGGGAGAAGAAATTTGGATTCTCAGCGTTTTGATTCTGGGAACTTCTTCGATTTTGGGGGCGGTAAATTTTGCCGTTACCATCTTTACCATGCGCGTTCCTAGCATGAGTCTCAATGAAATGCCTTTGTTTTGCTGGGCGATGATTGCGACTTCAGCGCTGACTTTGATTGCTACTCCAGTGTTAGCCGCCGCTTTGATTTTGCTGTCGTTTGACTTGTTAGCGGGGACGGCATTTTTTAACCCGACCGGCAACGGCGATCCGATCGTCTACCAGCATTTATTCTGGTTTTATTCGCACCCGGCAGTTTACATTATGATTATGCCCTTTTTCGGGGTGATTTCAGAAGTTTTGCCAGTGCATTCCCGCAAGCCAATTTTTGGTTATTTGGCGATCGCATATTCCAGTCTCGCGATCAGCTTTTTGGGCTTGATCGTGTGGGCGCACCATATGTTTACCAGCGGCACTCCCGGCTGGCTGCGGATGTTTTTTATGATCACGACTATGATCATCGCCGTACCAACTGGGATTAAAATATTTAGCTGGTTGGCAACTATTTGGGGAGGCAAACTCCGGCTTGTCAGCGCGATGCTATTTGGGATGGGTTTTATCTCAACATTTGTGCTCGGCGGCATCACCGGAATCATGGTGGCTTCCGTACCTTTCGACATTCACGTTCACGACACTTATTTTGTCGTCGCTCACCTGCACTACGTGCTGTTTGGCGGCTCAGTGTTTGGCATTTACGCTGCTTTTTACCACTGGTTCCCCAAAATGACGGGGCGGATGATTAATGAATTTTGGGGTAGAGTTCACTTTGTTTTAACTTATGTTGGCTTTACTGTAACTTTCCTGCCGATGCACGCTTTGGGGATGCAAGGAATGCCCCGGCGGGTGGCAATGTACGACCCAAAATTTACCACAATTAATGTCATTTGTACTGTCGGTGCTTATATGCTGGCAGTGTCTACAATCCCCTTTATCATTAATGTGATTTGGAGCTGGATGTACGGCCCGAAAGCAGGTGACAATCCTTGGCAAGCTTTGAGTTTGGAATGGATGACGACTTCGCCGCCGCCGATCGAAAATTTTGAAGGAGTGCCGGTATTGGCAACTGGGCCTTACGATTACGGCATGGAAAAAATTCAGAATACAGGGGAACGTCTCAGGCTCAAGCTGAGGGAAAATGCCACCCGCAACGCCCAGAAAACAGGTATTCCTATTGCGGAGGCTCAAGCTTCAACTTTCTTTGGCGGTACTGCAACTTTGGTCGCTCCTGAATCAGAGGTAAATGCTGATTCTCCTGCTGATGAAAGTCAAGATGGCGAATAGCTATTAGTCATCAGTCATTGGGCATTGTTGACTGTTGACTGTTGACTGTTAACTAATGACTGATGACTAATGCCAACTGCCAACTGCCAACTGACAACTGACTTCTTCATTACCAATTTCTTATGCAAATTCCAGCGATCGATCCGACAAAAACAGCCCTAAATTACCACCACGAGGGCGAAGTAGAAGCGCACGGTGTCGAGCATCCCGACCACCGAATGTTAGGTGTAATTGTGTTCCTGTGCGCTGAAGGCATGATATTTTTCGGTATGTTTGCCGCGTATTTGATTTATCGGGCGATGGCCCCCGTGTGGCCTCCTGAAGGTACGCCGGGACGAGAGTTATTGCTGCCGGGAATCAATACGGTAATTCTGATTGCTAGCAGTTTCGTGATTCACAATGCGGATACTGCAATCAAAAAGAATGATGCCACCGGAATGCGGAATTGGTTGCTCGTAACTATTGCTATGGGCGCAGTTTTCTTGGCAGGTCAGGTTTACGAATACACTCATTTAGAGTTTGGCTTGACGACGAATTTGTATGCCAGTTGCTTTTACGTTTTGACGGCTTTTCACGGCTTGCACGTTACGTTTGGAGTGCTGCTGATGGCGGGGGTGGTGTGGCGATCGCGCGTGCAAGGTCACTATTCTAGCGAGCACCACTTCGGAATCGAAGCGACTGAGATTTACTGGCACTTTGTGGATGTGATTTGGATTGTTTTGTTTTTGCTGCTGTATATTTTGTGATCCCAGAGGCTTTTCAACCTCTGCCACAAGAGATTTGTATGACCCCCAATTGGGGGTTTTTTTATTGTGTGAAAAGTGCGATCGACTTTTATGCACATCCTCAAAGCCGATCGCGCTAAACTAAAAGTAGCAATTCTCTTATCCACCAGCATTGAGAAAATTATGCAGTGCGAATTGTGCGATCGACAAATGGAAGCATTAACCGCCCATCACCTCATCCCCAAACAAAACACCAAGCGGAAAAACGAAGATCCCAGCCCGACAATAGACATTTGCTCAGCCTGTCACCGCCAGATTCACTCTCTATTTGAGAACAA
Source organism: Microcoleus sp. AT9b-C3 (assembly GCF_036705485.1). Taxonomy (NCBI): domain Bacteria; kingdom Bacillati; phylum Cyanobacteriota; class Cyanophyceae; order Oscillatoriales; family Microcoleaceae; genus Microcoleus; species Microcoleus sp. AT9b-C3. The sequence goes on from NZ_JAUBUR010000002.1 coordinate 202,508, forward strand.
ACACCTCGCCCAAGAGCTCAATACCCTGGAAAAGCTCAAAAATGACCCTGAACTCCAGAAATTTCTCTCTTGGATTAAGAAACAAAAAACCGACAAACGTATTCAAGTACGCGGCAAAAAAGCTTGATTGCAGAGCTCGAACTCAGATATATAGTCCTGGCCGCAGTTACTGTCTGCCGCCCGGTTTCTTCATTAATTTTTCGTTTTCTAACCCAAAATTTTATAGAGAAACCCGGTTTGTTTGCGTAAATCCTAGTATAGTGATTTACTTATTGGTAACAAGCTGCCAACTATTATCATGAACCTCACCTCCCTCGAACTCGCAAAAGACCGAGCGCGCATCTACAAAAACTACCTCCAAATGGAAATAGATGCCAAAGCGAACATAAACAAACTAGCCTTTTTAGATCGGGGCATTGAAAAATCTTCTTACCAACAACACATTAAAAACTATCCCGATTATCTCAAACAAAAACCCGACGGCTTAAAAGTAATTAGCTCTATTCCCGGACCCAATAATCCCCTCAAACTTACCCCGTTTCCCAGCCTGGGAGAACTACCTCAAATTAACTCTCAAGCTTTAACTTTTCTCCACGAAGACATCAAAGAAGCCTGCGTTTGCATTGGTACTTTTGTAGACGGCAAAATTCAGGCGCAGTGGCTGGGAAAAAACGCACTTACCAATGCTGAGCAGTGGAGTGCCACTAAAATTATCGCACTCCTTAATATCGTCAGTCAAGTAAATAGCAAATATCCCGACTGCGACATAGACAACTGCGTTGTTAGAGATGGCAACGGGCTAAAACACGATTTTTACTTTTACGATGTAGCCAAAGACATGATTAACTATGCCTCAAATATAGGAAGTTCAAACTCCTTAGCTGCGATGTTCAAACGCTTCGATACTCGCATAGGACTAGAGCAATGGCTGAAGAGCGCTACTGGCAATAATGACCTAATTTTTCGCGGCGATTACGGCGAAAATCCTTATCTCAACAACCCCAAAATCTTCGATCTCACCAAAAAACAAGTGTTGCTAAGTGCCGCAGTAAACAGCACCAAACAAAAAAATTCCGTATCTGCTTATGACTTGACCAGGCTGATTTCCATGTTAGGATGGCACTTCCACATCGAACAGCGAGCGCGCATGAAAGCATCTCAGTGGAACAGCTTAGAAAGCATTGTCAGAGCAATGGGACACGACACGGCTCGATATGTGGACGTAGCAATTAAAACTTTGGGGATGGATAGCCTTATCACTTCCCCAGTAATTATCTCAAAATTGGGTTACGGACTGAGCTCGATCAGGGGAACCCTAGAAACAGTTTATGTGGCTTTAGTGCGGTTTGTTGACGAACGGCCCAAAGCGGCGGGAAAGCCGGCAAAACTCAGAACCTTAGCCATGACTTTGCGGGCAGAAAAAGCTGTAGGCGGTTCCAGCAGTGTCGATCGCTTGGCGATCGAACTCGACGCCAGATTTTGCGCCGAAGTCACGGAAATTCTCCGCCGGTTGTTTGCGGAGGAATTTTAAAGGGCGATCGACTAATTAGAAAGTCGGTGAAACTTGCGGTAAAGCATCCTCTCCACCGGCTTTCCTCCCCGCAAATGTTGCTCAGTTATTGCCGCAACTTCTTCAGGGCAAACGCCGTTGTACCAAACCTCTTCTGGCAGCACCAACACCATCGGCCCGTTGCCGCACTGTCCCAAACAACTGCTAGCAACAACTTCAACTTCTGAGGGCGACAATTTCTGAAAAGCTGCCAGTACCTTTGCTGAATTTTGCTTGCGACAAGTGCGGTTTTGGCAAACAAGAACTTGCCTAGAAGATTCGATCATTTTCATATTTTTTTACTTGACATTCTGCTACATATATGCTATTTTTTTATCATGGGAATAGGTGCGGCCATATATAATCAGTTGGTAAGGTGCGCAATGCGCACCCTACGGTTAATTTGGTGATCGTTACGCACCATAGGATTAATCGGGTGACAAACCTTTTGAGGCCAACCATTGTCGATCGAACAAACGCGACTGATACCGAGCCCCGCCGTCGCAGAGTACCGTAACAATCGTATGTCCAGGCCCCATTTGCTTCGCTAAAGCCACGGCCGCCGCCACATTAATCCCCACAGAACCGCCCATAAACAGCCCTTCTTTCCTCAGCAGTTGGTAAATCACGCGGACAGCTTCAGTATCGTTAATTTGAATCGCGTCGTCTACCGGGGCATTCTCCATATTTGCAGTGACGCGGGTGGTGCCAATTCCCTCAGTAATCGAACTGCCTTCAGTCTTAATTTCCCCAGTTTTGAAATAACTGTAAAGCCCGCTGCCCATCGGGTCTGCCAAGACAATTCTCACAGCAGGATTTTTTTCTTTCAAAAACATTCCTACGCCAGCAAAAGTGCCACCGGTACCAGTAGCTGTTACCCAAGCATCAATTTTCCCGTTTGTTTGTTCCCAAATTTCCGGGCCAGTTGTCTCGTAATGAGCTCGGCGGTTGGCTAAATTGTCAAACTGATTTGCCCAGACTGCATTCTCCATTTCCTCCGCCAATCTTCCCGACAACTTGACATAATTATTCGGGTCTTTGTAAGGAACAGCAGGAACAGTCCGAACTTCAGCGCCCAAGGTTTTCAAAGCATCGATTTTTTCTTGAGATTGGTTATCGGGAATCACAATCAAACATTTATAACCTTTCGCGTTGCAAATGTGTGCCAAACCGATGCCAGTATTGCCCGCAGTGCCTTCAACAACGGTGCCGCCCGGTTTCAGCAAGCCTTTTTCTTCTGCGTCTTTGATGATGTATAAAGCGGCCCTATCTTTAACGGAACCGCCGGGATTTAGAAACTCTGCTTTGCCGAGAATTTCGCAGCCGGTTTCATCGCTGAAGCTGTTTAAGCGAATTAGTGGTGTGTTGCCGATTGTGCCTACAAAGCCGTTTTTAATATCCATATTTTTGGCGTGTGTGTATCCTATGATTAATTTTTACAATAAGTTGATATTTATTGCTAGCAGTTCTACCAAATTTTGCTCATATTGAGTATGAATCCCGGCAAAACGGGGTCGCCGCTGACTGTAGCCGGATTCTCCAAACATTCTTCTGACCAACCAGGACGGTAAATATAAACTCGCCGATTTTTGCGGTCAATTAACCAGCCTAACTGCACTCCTGGTTCTCTCATATATTCTTGCATTTTTTCTTGCAATGGCTTGAGATTGTCAGAAGCCGACCTCAGTTCTACTACAAAATCCGGGCAAATAGGTGCGAATTTATCTTGCTGTTCTTGAGATAAAGCATTCCACCGTTCCAGTTTAATCCAAGCAGCATCCGGCGATTTTTGTGCACCTGTTGACAGAGTAAATCCTGTACTCGAAGTAAACACTAAACCAGTACCATCTTGTTCTGCCCAAACCCACAGTGGCCCAAATATATTACCTTCTCGATTTCCAGTCTCCGAACCAGTAGGGGGCATAATTAGCAATTCTCCCGATTTGTTGCGTTCAATGCGTAATTCACTATTGATTTGACAGAACTCGAAAAACTCGTCGTCTGTCATTTGCAATTTGGGCGGGATTCGCAACACAATTGTTGATGACACCATTTTGCCTTTCCTCAAATCTAAAGTGTTTACACAAGATTGCCCAATTTCTTTGTTGGTAGTTAGGACTTTAATCCTCATTAGGATAAGGATTAAAGTCCTAACTACAAGCGGGTTTTAGGCGCTAATCATAGAGGTAAGGTGCGCAGTGCGCACCCTACATGGTTGTGCGTCCAGGAATGCTAAACCTATTTATTCGGCTGAGGAGTCATCCGCAAATAAGGCTTAATCGGCGTATAACCTTTAGGAAATTTCTCTTCCAACTCTTTCGGGTCGGTAATCGAAGGTACGATTACGCAATCGTCGCCATCTTTCCAATCAACTGGAGTCGCAACGCTGTATTTGTCGGTAAGTTGCAAGGAATCAATTACTCGCAAAATTTCATTAAAATTGCGACCAGTGCTCGCCGGATAAGTAATGCTCAAACGCAATTTCTTTTGCGGGTCAATCACAAAAACTGTGCGGATTGTTAAGTTGTTCAGCGAGTTGGGATGGATCATGTCGTAAATGTCGGAGACTTTACGATCGCCATCTGCTAAAATCGGATAATTGAGGGTGACATTTTGAGTTTCCTCAATATCTTTAATCCAGCCCATGTGAGAATCCACATCATCGACGCTGAGGGCAATGGTTTTGACGCCACGCTTTTCAAATTCAGACTTTAGACGGGCCACTGCACCGAGTTCTGTGGTGCACACTGGAGTGTAGTCTTTCGGGTGGGAAAACAACACGACCCAGCTATCGCCAGCCCAGTCGTAGAAATTGATTTCCCCTTCAGACGAAGCTTGGGTAAAGTTGGGAACTGTATCGCCTAATCGCAGAGTCATAACTGATTTCCTCTAATTTTATTTAAGGACTGTTCCTTATCATGCCATAATTGCCCGGTTTCTCGATCGAGCTGTAAAGGATTCTAAACTTTTTGGTCGATCGATCGGCAATTCCACTACTGTAATGTATGTGTGGCTTATACCGCTAAATTTTCTTGCTATGCTTTACTTTTTGCTGAAGGCAATACAGCCTATTTTAGTCCCGCTGTGTTTTGTGTCCGCCTGGGGTTTAGTTTTTTTGCTTTTTTTGAGTGTCGGGCGTGCTGTCACCGACTCCCTGCGTCGAGCTCAGCGGATGCACCAAATCCCTTGTGCTAACTGCGTATTTTTCACCGGCGACTACCACCTCAAGTGTCCCGTTCAGCCTACAATAGCTTTATCTGAAGATGCGATCGACTGTCCTGATTATCGAGGGCATTCGGGAATTTACGGTTAAAAAATCCGGCCGCCGCTTTACATATTTCTTAACATCTCTGGCTCTTTCAATTAAACTTAAGTTGTGGTAAAGAGATTTTCAGGAGTGTGGAAACAATGCTCATTCAAAAGCTAAATGCCTGCGACGAGTTTATTGCTGGTGACGGTACTCAACTGCGAGAATTACTGCATCCAGACAAACAAGCTGTGGATTTGCGTTACAGTTTAGCCCACGCCACTTTGCCACCGGGACAAACTTCTGCGCTGCACTCCCTGACAACTTCTGAAGTTTACTACATCATCAGCGGCGTTGGGGAGATGCACATCGACGACGAAAATCAATTCGTGGAAGCCGGAGATGCAGTTTACATTCCGCCAAACGCCAAGCAGTTTATTTACAACTGTGGCACAGAGCCGCTAATATTTATTTGTATCGTCGATCCCGCGTGGCGAAAGGAAGACGAGACAATTTTCCAGTAATTTTCTAGTTTTTATTCTCGTATACTCGTTACCCAGCTCTGCCCGGTAACGCATATCTAGAGGCTCTGCCTCTACTGAAAAAAACATCACAAGCCGAAAATCAAAAATCTCTTTTAACAACAACAGCACCCAGCCATATGTACCGAGTGATTTCCTCTTTTTTCAACTTCGATGTGGAGTTGCAATAATCCTCGGATTCAGTTGCATTGCTCCCCTCTAATTAGTTGAGGAAGTGTCAGCTTTGTTGGTGGGTGCTGCTATTGGTTTTTAATGAGACAGATGTGAGATTAAACAGCGTTTTTACTCCTTAGATTCTATTGTGAACTTCGCTGTGGTATCTAGAGGTTGTATCTGTCAGAGAAGCTTTTTGTTCGCTTCATATTATTAATTTAGCACCTTCTTCTAGAAGCGCAAGTACCTGCAACTAAACTTTACATTTTTAGAAGTAAGGGCGGATAATTATGAACTTAAATTAAGCATTGAGCTTTCTAGCTGCTCAGCTAAAATAGTAGAGTTCGCCTGTGCTTGCTGCTGCGAGAAACGGCATAATATTTGTATGAAAACAACCAAACTCATCAAACTGTGCGCCTTATCGATCGGCATCTTCCTGCTGTGCAGCAGTGCAGTAACAGCGCAAACGACGGCGAACCCTCAAGCGTGGCAAACTTACACTAACCAAGAGATTCTACAACAGTTGGTACAGGCGAAAGTCGTTTATCTGGGTGAAACCCACGATAGCGCAGAAGACCACCAAGCTCAACTAAAGATTATCCGAGAAATGCAGCGGCAAAATCGGAAAATTGCGATCGCGATGGAAATGTTTCAGCGTCCCTTTCAAAGCGCGATCGACAACTACTTAGCAGGTAAACTGACTGAACAGCAATTAGTCGAGCAAACAGAGTACGATCGCAGATGGCGCTTTCCCTGGGAATCTTACGCCCCCATTTTGCGGTTTGCCGCATTAAATCAACTACCAGTCCTCGCCTTAAATACACCATCCGAAGTAACGAGAAAAGTTGCGTCTCAAGGTTTAGAAAGCCTGACTGCAGAGGAAAAAAAGCACATTCCGCCAATATCGGAAATTCGCACCGACAACGCCGAATATCGGCAACTGCTGCTAGAAGTTTACCAGCAACACCAAAAGGCTGAACAGGGAAATAGTACGGGTTTTGAAAGATTCTTGCAAGCCCAAGTTTTGTGGGACGAAACTATGGCGGAAAAAATAGCCCAATTTATTCAAGCCAATCCCGACTATCAAGTTGTCGTGTTGGCGGGTAAAGGACACATTATGTACGGTTACGGCATTCCCAGTCGCGTCGAGAGGCGTTTGGGGGTCGGGAATGTAAAAGTGCGATCGGTTTTATTCAATTCCATTGAAAATCTTCCTTTGTCGGCCGATAGACCCATTGCTGACTTTGTTTGGAATCACTCGCAATAGTACAATTATACGCGGAAGCAATAATCAGGAAAAAATCAATGACAAACAGACCAAAAATACTTGCATTTGCCGGAAGTACCCGCGAAGCATCCTATAACAAACTGCTGGTAAAAGTTGCGGCGGCTGGGGCTACGGCGGCGGGTGCAGAAGTTACTTATGTAGATTTGCGCGATTTGCCGATGCCACTATTTGACGAAGATTTGGAAGCAAAAGAGGGAATGCCAGAAAATGCCCGCAAATTGAAGGAATTGATGGTAGCGCATGACGGGTTTTTGATAGCTTCCCCTGAGTATAACAGTTCAATTACGCCTGTGTTGAAAAATGCGATCGATTGGGTATCGCGCCCAGCACCGGGTGAACCGGGATTGGTGGCATTTACTGGCAAAGTAGCGGTAATTATGAGTGCTTCCCCAGGCGGAATGGGCGGTTTGCGGGGATTAGTGCATTTGCGATCGATCCTGGGGAATATTAACGTATTGGTACTCCCCGATCAGAAAGCAATTCCCCAAGCTTTTGAAGCATTTAATGCTGACGGTACTATGAAAGATGCCAAACAGCAGGACGCTGTGGAGAATCTCGGTGCTAAGTTGTCTAATGTGCTGTCGAAATTAATCGCCTGAAGCACTAAATTCATTTTGCAGTAGGGACACAGCAATGTTGTGTCCCAATCCCAGCATCTGTTATTTGGCTGGCTGCATCAAGTGCGATCGCAAACCGCAGACTTTTCCGAGTTTCTTCCAAAGTTTATTCTTGTATCTTCCCACAGGCTAACTCTTCGACCTAGCCAATATACCACTCATCTACTTTTTCCCACACCGCAGTAAATCTATTTACTCTTGTGCCTCTACTTGAAAACGGGTATAATTTTATTTCATAGAGATAATACGTAGTGGAAAACTTACCACAAATTGTACCGAAACCGCATCACCCGATCGACGTAAAATAAAACCACCCGATCGCAGATTGGCAGAAATAGACAAGAGTAGGCATACTTGAACCATCGGTCATCGGTCGGTATATTTCTTCCAAACAGCACGGCAGGCGTGGGAGACTCCTCCGTTACGCCTGCCCTGCAGTTTTATTTAATAATTGTTCGATTTCCTACGGGATAGCTTCGGTTCACACAAATCACCCCATTTTTTTCTTTTTCCAAGCCTCGACAAACGGCAAAAACACCGACACCAACTCCTGCCGATTCATCACCAAAGTCGGATAAGAAACCCTACCGTAATTCTTACCCACTTCCAGCGGAAAAATTGCCTGGGGTTCCAGCGGCAACCAAACCGCACCAGCAGCCTTCACAATTACCCAACTCCCCGCAATATCCCAAATTTTCGGCGTCGCTTCCACCCCTCCCAACACCGCACCCGAAGCCACCGTCAAAAAATTGTAACTAGCCATACCCAACATCCGAACTTTACTCGGAAGATGAGGCCCCATTCCCACACTCCGCGAACACAAATTAAAAAAATGATTCCCGCTCATTTTATCAGCACTCGGTCGAATTTTCTGCCCGTTTAAAAAAGCACCTTGAGGCATATTGTCAAACATGCCGCCCGCCAAATCAGGTGCAAAAAAACCGTGAAAAGACTGATTAATTGGTGGCAAATGCACGCAGCCAAAAACCGGAGTTCCGCGATACAACAAACCCAAAGAAATACCCCAAATCGGAATTCCCCTAGCAAAATTAGTTGTAGCATCGAGAGGATCGACAACCCAACACCATTCAGTATCGGGGAAAACGTGTTCTCCTTCCTCGCTCAAAATTCCGTGACTGGGAAAAGTAGATGCGATCGCACTTCTAATTTCTGCATCCGCCCAATTATCGGATTTCGTCACCAAACTCCCGTCATCCTTTTCATCCGCTTGCGCGGAACCGAAATCTTGCAACAACTGCTGTCCGACTCTCTCGACAGTAACCCGTGCAAAACTTAAAATAGAATCCCAAAAATTAGTCATTAGTTATTCGTTATTCGTTACTTCGTTATTGATTATTGGAACTAACAACTGCCACAAGCCACCGACTAACTGACAAAACCTTAGTCTAATTCATTTTCAAGAATAGTAGCGATCGCACTTTTAGCATTATCCTGAAACTCCCGAACATCCACCCTACCCAACAACCAAACAGCCAGAATCATACCCACCGCCGGCACCGCAAACACCAACCCATAAGCCAACATCGGCATCCCAAACACACTTCTGCCTAAATCCAAAATAGCACCGCCAGTAATCGTCGCCACACCCCGCGCCATCGCCTGCGACAAACCCCAAGCGCCAATAAAAGTCCCAGCAGTTTCCGCAGCAGTCAAATCCAACATCAAACTCAGTGCACCAGTCGTCGTAATTCCCGAAGCTAAACCAAACAACATTAAAGCCGACTTAAACACAATTGGATTTCCTGTAAATCCAGATAAAATAATTAAACCAAAACAAGCAGCCACCGACAAACAGCCCAACCTAATCGTATTTTGCTTGCCAATGCGCGGCACAATTAAAAAACCAGTAGTAGCCAAACCGATTAGAGTACCAGTACCGTAAATAGCATTCAACCGCGTAGTTTCCGAAATCGGCATCTTAAAAATTTCCCCGCCGTAAGGTTCCAAAACAGCATCCTGCATAAACAAGCAAATTGTCATAATCAGCAGGAAAGTAAAAAACAAACCAGTTTGACGGCTAGCAGTCAAAATCCGCAGCGCACTTCCCAGAGTAATTTTATCTTCTCGATTCATTGCGGACGATCGCACCCCGTACCGCGAATACTTTTTCTCAACGCCAAAAGTTGCAATACCCACCAACAGCAAAACCAGCGCCGGCACCTTCACAAACAAACCGTTAATCGAAGCCTGCAAAACTTCCCGTGGCACATCCCCATCAATTTGCTTCAGCAAACCGCTGCTAACAATCGCCCCGATAATAATACCAACCATCAGCATCGACCACACCACCCCCACCAACTTCGATCGATCTTCTTCATCCGAAACATCCACCAACAAAGCCGCAAAAGGAGTCGAACTCGAACAAATAGCAATACCGTAAAGTGCAAAAATCAAACCCAACAAACCCACCCAACCGTAAGTAGGAGTCGTCCACCCCACAGCCTCCAAACTGCTGCCTAAGCCCCACATCACCTGTACCGCTAAAAAAGCAGAAATCACAAACAAAACGCTTCCTACCCACACATAACCCGTGCGGTGATGGCCAAACAAAGGCTTAGCATCAGACATCTGTCCGAACCACACCCTAGCCGGGGCGACAAACTGGTGCATCGCCAGAGTGCCCGCCACCACAGTAGCCGGAATCGCCAACTCCTTAATCATGACGCGATTGAGTACCCCCAGCGTCAAAATCGACATCATGCCCAATCCCATCTGAAACAAACCCAACCGGAACATAGTCAGCAGGGTAACTCTCTTGATGGCAGGAGTCGCGGAATCTGTTAATCTTGAATCTGGCAAACGGTCGATCGACATAACTATTCAAATCAATACAGCATTTGGATTTATAGTAACTGAGATATCGCCACCAGCCGCCATTCCTCCCCAGGCTAGAAGCTCGATCGCGATTATTTATATAAAAATAATAGACAATAAAGAATTGTGGATTTACCAACCGTGACAACCATTACCCTAGGACAAAATGGCCCAGCCGTCATTCCCCTGTGCGTCGGAACTTGGGCTTGGGGCGACAAACTATTTTGGAACTACGGCAGCAACTACGGCGCCGCCGAAGTCGAAGCAGCATTCAAAACATCCCTAGACAGCGGAGTCAACTTTTTCGACACAGCCGAAGTCTACGGTAACGGCTTGTCAGAAGAATTACTGGGGCAGTTTCTCAAAAAAACCACCCAACCCGTGCAAATAGCCACCAAATTCGGCCCCGTACCTTGGCGGATTACAGGAAAATCAGTTTCCGACGCTTTGAGTGCCAGCTTAAAACGCTTGCAAGTAGAACAAATAGCCCTCTACCAAGTGCACTGGCCATTCACTTTTTTACTGAGTCAAGAAACCCTGATGAACGCCTTAGCGGATGAAGTAAAACAAGGCAGAATTCAAGCAGTAGGAGTCAGCAACTATTCAGTAGAACAGATGCGGCAAGCCCACAAAATACTAGCAGCCAGAGGCGTTCCCCTAGCAACAAATCAAGTCCGTTACTCCTTGCTGTCGCGACAAGTAGAAAAACAAGGAATTGTGAGCGCAGCGCGCGAATTGGGAGTCACAATTTTAGCGTACAGCCCCTTAGCCCAAGGATTGCTTACCGGCAAATACACAGCCCAAGAACCACCTACAGGAGCCCGCAAAATGGACTCCCGCTTCAGCAAAAGCGGTCTCGAAAAAATTGAATTAGTCATGTCTACCCTGCGGAAAATGGGCCGAAAGCGCGATCGCACGCCCGCCCAAGTTGCCCTAAACTGGTTAATATGCCAAAACGGAGTCATCCCCATTCCCGGCGCCAAAACCCCCAAACAAGCCCAAGAAAATGCAGGCGCGTTAGGTTGGAATTTGAGCCAAGATGAAGTCAACCAACTAGAACTAATGACTCGTCCCTGGCGAGAATAAATTTGTTAATTGTTGACTGTTGACTGTTGACTGTTCGCTGTTCGCTGTTCGCCGTAGGTTGGGTTTTACTTCACTCTACCCAACCTACAGTTCACATTCTTCTCCCCTCTTCCTTCTCCCTCCTTCCTTCTTCCCTCTCCCCTCTTCCCTCCTTCCTTCTTCCTGACATCCGTTACATCCGTTACATCCGTTACAGAATCCGTTGCCGAACTTCCCTCTTCCTTCGTCTTACTATGAAAATATTAACTGACTGGGGTTTCACACGCGAAGGCTGGCGCAACAACAGCCGCGGCGAATATTTAGTTTTGCTTCAAGGAGGATTGCTCACAGGATTTGTAATCTTACCAGTTTATCAACTGCCAGGATTAAAAATTCAATCAACCCACTTACTTTATATTATCTGGTTTCTAGCAAGTATTCTCGGCTTAACCGGATTAATTTTCATCATCAAAGGATTGATAGACTTAGGAAAAAACCTCACACCTTTACCATATCCCAGAGAAGACGGAGAATTAGTCCAAACAGGCATTTACGGAATTGTGCGGCACCCATTATACAGTGGCTTAATTTTAGTAGCCCTCGGCTGGACACTTTTTCAAATGAGCATATCCCACTTAATAGCCAGCGCACTATTAATAATACTTTTCGAGATCAAAGCCAACCGAGAAGAAGCCTGGTTAACCAAAAAATATCCAGACTATTCAGAGTACCGCCAGCGAGTAAAAAAACTAATTCCCGGAATCTATTAACAGTTCGATCTAAAAACCTCGCTGTCAACAGTCAACTATCTAAAGACCGTTACCAATTAGAATAAACGGTGCCCAGTAGTATGGATGATGCAAACGACTGGCCACTGACGGTTTCAAACCGCTGCGAGTTTGAGCTAAAATTGATAAATTGGCAGATCGACCGAACACCGAATCATCACCTGTAATTAAGGCAATTTGCGCTTTTTGCAAAGCTTCTGCCTTTTTATTTCCCGACAGCAACGCCGTATAAAAAGCTGTCATCAACGCTTGAGTGCCACCATCATCTACTTTCCATAAAGATGCGATCGCAGCTTTTGCCCCTGTTTCCTGTATCTGGTAGCCAAAACCTAAAATTTCTTCTCCATTACCTAGTTTACCACCTTTCCCCGTCTCGCAAGCACTCAATACTACCAAGTCTACATTTAGTAGGTTTAAAGTTTGAATATCGGGCAGGGTAATTACACCCCCATCACCTAGCAAAATAAACGAATCTTCTGGTTGTCCGGTAACAAACATAGCATGAGTTGCCAAATGAATAATGTTATAATCTGGCAAACGCGGAATCATTGTGGCACGATTGAATTCCCGATCGATTAATTTGGTAGTTCCCGGCACCATCGCAGCTAAATTTTCCACTTCCAGCCCCGCAAATTGCAAGCCAGAAAAAGCAAATCGAGTAGCTCCGCGATCAAAACTATGACGACGCGCACCAAAAGCACCAGCTAAAATGCGAGGTTTAGCAGCAGTTTCTCCATTGAATTTTGTGAGGCTCGTAGCAGTAATATTATTAATTGCAAACCGCTGCCCCAACCATTGTTTACCATCATATAAAGCTGCTAGGGGAATGTAGCGCAACTGTCCGTCAGGAGCATAAATAATGCTTTTAGCTTGTGCTTCAGTCAGATCGTCTTCTAGGGGTTTGATTAACCAATTATAAAGTTTATTAGCTGGGATTTTGGCATCGGATTTGGGATCTTCCAAAGCCATGCGAAATTCCAGAATTGCTTGATTGAGTTCTTGTTTTTTAACTGCTACAGTACGTCGGAATGGGGGAGAGTCAGCAGTTGTTATTACCAATTCTAAACGGTCTTCTAAAATTAAAGGCTGAATCAATACGGCTTTTTTTTCTAACCGCTGCAATAGGTCTCCCCGTATGGTATTTAGTTGAGCTAGATTCACAGTTTGTACTCTAGCATTAGGGCTAAATTGTTGGACAATAGCAACAATTTCAGGAGAATTAATAAATTCGTTGAATGTGCCGCGCATTTCCTGCTGCATTTGCCTGAGATTTGCAATTTCTTGTTGTTGCTCCGGTGTGCGATTAGCTGGAGTAATTTTTTCTAATTCAGCCAGCTTTCTGCCTACTTGAATCTCTCTATTTAAAATTTCATTGTGCCTATCTCGGATTTGCTGTTCTTGAGGAGTTAAGGGAATACCTTGTGCTGTTTGTTCGTTTCCCCGAACGGAACGGAGATAATCTTCTATTTCTTGAATTTTGAGTAAATCGAGGACTTTTTGTGCTTCTAAAACTCGGTCTTGTTGCAGTAATAAATCGGCGAGGAGGCGGTAGGTATCGGCGACAGTTGTTGTATAAGAAAGCTGTTGTTCGGGGGGGAGAGAGCGCAAATCGCTGCGAATTAATTCGGTAACATTAACGGATAATTTATAAAAGGCGATCGCTACTTCTGGTTGATTTTGTTTCGCCAATACTTCCCCTATGTTACTAAGAATGAGGCGTTCTGTTGAACGATCGCCAATTTCTCTAATAATTCCTAAAGCTTTCTGGTAAGAATTTAATGCTTGGTCAAATTGATTTAAACCTTGATAAACACTACCAATTCGATAGAGTGTTCTCCCAACCCAAGCCTTTTCTTCAAATTCGTGAGAAATTGATAATGCTTCTCTCAGCACTTCTAATGCTTGAACGTACTGTCCTTGCTCGGAATACACAGAACCTATATGATTTAAAGTACGACCAATACTTGCACGTTCGCTGAGTTGCCTCTGAATCAATAACGATTTTTCATAGAAATTCAGAGCTTTTGAGTATTCTTTGAGTTTTTCATAAACCGTCCCAATGTTCAGAATAGTTATTGCTTCGCCGGAGCGATCGTTCGCTTTTTGACGAGCAGCTAAAGATTGCTGAAAAACTACCAAGGCTTGAGAATGTTGTCCTAGATCACTGTAAACTAATCCAATATTATTTAAAAGGCGACCCATAGCCGATATATCGTTAATTTCTTGACTTATAGCCAGACTTCTTTGATAAAATTTAAGTGCCTGAGAATATTCAGCCAAACCTTTATATATTATCCCCATTCCATTGAGAGAGTTCGCAATATTGACTCGATCGCCAAGTTCTTCATGAATTACTAAAGCTCGTTGATAAAACTCAAGAGCTTGGTAATATTGTCCTTGTCGGAAATAAGTTGTGGCTATTACAATAAGAATTTCGCCAACTTTTACTTTGTTATTTAATTCCTGATTAATAGCTAAAGATACTTGCAAAAATTGGAGGGAGCGAGAATATAAATTTAGGTTAATGTAAATTATTCCAATTGCATAGCTAGCTTTGCCAATACCTTGGCGATCGCCAATTTCTTGGTAAATTGCTAAAACTTGTTTATAAATCTCTAATGCTTCTTGATATTGATTTTGGTCATATTTTTGCCTGCCCGTTTCAAATAGTTTTTTAACATCATTTTTTGGTTCCCCAGTTGTTGAGTTTTGTGTAAAATAAAAAAGTGCTGGTTTGCGATCGGAATTTATTATAACAGATTCATCCGATTTAGTTACTATCGGTACGCCTGACAATTGCCCGATTGATAAGTTTAGCGTCACTAATAAAAAACTTACATGACCAGATTTAAAAAACATATAAAAGCGTAATATCTACTTTTAAATAATACAAATGCTTCTCCTAAACTTGTCTAATTACAAATATTTGAGCAATGATTGTTTCACGATCGATAAGTTTTTTCATTCATCTAATACCAAATCCGCTTCGATTTTGCTTGATATTTTCCTAGGAACAAAGTGCTATCAAAACGGATTTGATATGACTCATTTTTTAAGGAGAAGGCGAGGGGGGTGAAGGAGGTTCAAGTTCCATTAACTATCAGGGGTTGGCGTTGGGGGTGGATGGTCTACTCCCTTTTTTGCTGCTTCTGCTCCTCTTCTCATTAGTCGAGCGATATCAGGGGTTGGCGTTGGGGGTGTATCGTCTACTCCCTTTACTGCTGCTTCTACTCCTGCTTCTGCTCCTCTTCTCATTAGTCGATCGCTCTCAATTATCAGACGAGAAGCTAGTGGTGGTTTTCCTAGGTCTGACAGTCCTTTTTCTATTGTTATTTTTAGTCTATTTGTATCCTTTTCAGGAGCAGGAGGTGGTGGCGGTTCAGCATCCGATCCTGAATCTGGTTCTAATAATAGTGAGAGGGGCTTTCGCGATTCTATATTTGGTCGAGAATCTGATTCTGATAATAGTGGCTCTAAGGACTCTAAGGATAGCCTACATATATCGGTAATAGTAGCTAGAGTGTATGCTAAACCGCTTAGATCGCCCATTTTCTGATAAATAGCTAAAGCAGCTTGGCAAAGTTGTAAAGCAGCACTATAGTTTTTTGCTTCAACCTCCTTGTAAGCTTCCTGAAATAATTCCTCAGCTACCTGACTGGCAGATTTGTCATCGCTCATTTTCGTTCTTGCCTCTCACCTCATGATTTCCAATTTCATACTCACTCTAAAAACTGTTCTCCGGAAAAAATCAAAATTTTCTATAAATTAACTCCCCAATCCTCCGGCAAAGCGTTGCGGTTTTGCCAAACTTGCCTTGAGTTTGGCAATCTGCGTTTCAATTTCCTTGACTCTTGGCGTATTTCCTAAAGCTTTGTGACTGTTTATGGCTTGCGTCAACCAGCGAACAGCTTCTTGCTTCTCGCCGATCGCCCCGTACAACTCCCCCAAAGCCTCCTCTAACTGCGCTTGCTCCCCGATGTCTTTGGCTGCACTAGCTAATTCCTGTGCTTTTAGATAATTGCTCTCTGCCAGCAATGTCACCCCTTCTTGCCAGTATAAATCGCCGAGCTTGCGATAGGCAATAGCTTCTTGAAAACCCGGTGCTACCAATGCTTCCAATGTCTCGATCGCCTCTGATTTCAAATCCGAACCGATGTAAAAATAAGCACCTTGCAAAGCTTTGGTTTTCTCGGCAATTGTTTGACTGTTAATTAGCTCGATCGCCCCTTTCACCAGTTGCTTTTGGGTCGTTGGTAGCATTCTGAAGCTGCGATCGCCCAGTTTTTCCTCCTCAGATGTCCTGCCGTTCTCAGCTTTTACCACCAGTAAATACACAAATCCCGGTTCCAGTTGTGGTGTTCCCGGATACACTACTTCATTTCCATTAACTTTTGTTTCCCAAATTGCCCGATCGCCCTTCACTAAACTCACAGTATAATTATTAACACCGGGAACTTTATTCCAACGCAATTTCGGGCGATCGTTCAGCAATAATGTACGCCGAGGACTGATAATATAAGGAATTAAGACATCAAGAGGCCCGCGAGGATCGGCAGTATAATCGTCACAATTAGCCAGGAAAATTTCTTGTTGAGGAGCCTCTGAAACTTGTGGAGTCAATCCATTAATTACAGGATAAACCTTTGATGCTGTTGTTATCAAGATTACAGGCAGTAACAAAAAACTCAAGAAATAAGTATTTTTTTTTATACCGATTAATGTAAACTTGGATAGAGGATTATTTTTCATTACTTATTACGTAAATTATTTACAGCCGGAGTTAACTGTAAGTCGTCAAATTTTTTGCTGAATTCTTGCAGCACCCATCTCTGTTCTTCAGGAAATTCATATGGCAATTTATCAGAGCATTTTTTCCAATTGGATATAGATGCTTGTTTATTGCCTTGACGTTCTAAAAGAACAGCTTCCAAACAGTAAGCAACAGAGCGCTCGCTAGCAATATTAATCGCTTTCGTCAGGTTATTGTTAGCCTCTTCATATCGCCCTAACTCCAACTGCGCCCAACCTAAATTTTTGTGTATAGTGTACGTTGTCTTAATATCTGTGGCAAGTGGTAAAGCTTTTTCTAACAGCGGTAGAGCTTTCGCATATTGTCGATCTAAAATTTCCAGCCGCGCCAAATTATTTAAAGCTTTATTAACACCTGCATTGAGCGCAATTTGATATGCAGCGCGAGCCTTTTCATACTCTTGTTTGTCTTCATAAATTACGCCTAAGTTATAGTTAACTCTTCCATCATTTGGTTGAAATAATAGAGCTGTTTTATAATATAATTCGGCAGTCTCTAAACGTTTATTTACGTAATTACTCAAACCTTTTTTGTTAAGATAAAATACTATTTTGGGTGATAAGATCCACCAACTACCTAGCAAAAACAAGCTAGCTAGAGCTAGTTTACCTACCCAGTTAAAACTTAGCTTATCTGCGTTCGCATTCGTTTTACTTCGCTCGATCGAGGAATGAATTTCTGGCAAGGATTTCGCCAAGCTTTCCAAGGGCGATCGCGAGTTTACCCCTGCCAAAATTTGCAATATTTCCTGGCAAGTTTGCGGTCGCTTTCCGGGAAAAATTGCCATCATTCGGTCGAGCGAATCTGCCAGATGCGGTGAAAGTTGCGTTGCTTTATCTCGCCATATCAATTCACCAGTGTCAGGATTTTTAGGTAAATCGATGGGCACTTTTCCTGTCAGTAAATAAACCAAAGTACGTCCTAAAGCAAAGAAATCAGATTGCGGTACTGCATGACCATCTGCTTGTTCGCTTGGCGTATAACCAGCGGAAATAATCGCCGTGCCTGTATAATTTTCTTTTTGTTGCCGCAAGTAAGTTTCTGTTACTTCTCGCACCGCACCAAAATCAACTAATAGCACTTTTCCATCCGGCTTTAACATGATATTGGACGGTTTAATATCTCGGTGAAAATACTGTTGATCGTGCAGTAAATTGAGAATTTTTGTTAGTTGAGTTAACCACTCAATGGCTGTTTCTGTAGTTATTGGTTGATTGGCTCTTGCTAACATCCACTCTTGTAAATTTTGACCTGGTATTTTCTCCATTACCAGACATGGTAACGCTTTGCTACTACCTTCAGGCCAAGTAAAATAGCCGTCTGTTTCTACACGAGGAATGCCAGGATGCCTTTGGCTCATTAAGAACTCTGCTTCTCGCTGAAATAAAATGGTGGCTTTTTGCTTAATATCTGGGTTATTAAACTTATCCAAATTCAAAACTTTTAATACTTTGGTAATACCACCATCATCTACTTCAAAAATATCGCCAAAGCCACCGCCACCAATCCGAGCGATCACTTGATAGCGACCTTGAAGTAAAAACCCTGGATAAATTAAGCTACTTGAAGTCATCTTTCTGTTTCTCCCAGCAGTTTTAAAATATTTTTTTCAGCGTACTTACCAGCTTGAGAAGGAGATTTACGCAATTTTAATAAAAGTTCTTCTAGCTGCTTTTGAAAAGGACTCCCCAGTGTCAAGTTCAAACGCTCTCTAATTATATTGAACATCGGGTTTTGCTGAGTAGTTTTAGCACCCTCTATTTCCGGCTTTTCATCTAAACCATGACTTCCGATTAAACCTAGGTTTTCGAGAGATTCCGCTTGCATTGCTTCTCGAAGATTTTGACATATTTGTTCAACCAGTTTATGAGTAACATATTTCATCATCACAGGTTCGAGAGTGAATTTGGATTCAGCACTAGAAGGGGAAAGCTCTTTTTCGATTAAGGAACGTCTTACCAAGGATTCTAATACTGTTAGTAATTCTGAACTAGAAACGCCGGCTGATAATTTTGCTTTCAATTGGTTCAAGGAAATCGGCTGCTGTTCTATTGCCAGCCAGTACATCACAGCTTTTCCTACATCTGATAACCGCTGAAAATGTTCGTTAAGTAAATTGCCAAAAATATCGCCAATAACTAAGGAGCTTTGAGCGATAAATTGACTAATATTGCCATTAAACAACTCTTGAATTGTGGTACCAGTAAATTTCAGTGCAGCAGGATGACCTCGGTATATTTGTATCAGTTCATCTAAGCCGTTTTCTGAGGCAGAAAACCCAATGGCCGCCAAAAGCATTTTTGCCTCTGTTTGTTTTAAGCCTTTAACTTGTAATGTACGCACAGGTAAGGTTTCGCCTGCTAAAGAGGATATCTCTACAGGTTTTTCTCGCGAGAGGAGTAACAAGCAACTTTGATGCCTTTCTTCTCCGATTCGCCGCAGTAGTTGACCGTACCCTTGATAACCGTCTCGGTAGTACCCAGCAATGTCTCCACTTCGCAAAATCATTTCCCAATCATCTAGGATTAGCAAACAACGGCGATCGCGCAAATTCTTGAGCAGGGAAGAAATTTGCTCGTCTACAGTGGTTGGAAGTTGCGTGTCTTGGGAACTGCTTGCAAATGCGTTCAACTCACTCAAGATTGTCAGCAAGGGAGGTGCTTGGCGGAGACTGCGCCAAATTAAATATTCAAATCCACCCTGAATTTGTTCTCCCAGTTTAGCAGTCAGAGCCGTTTTACCAATACCTCCCATACCCAACAGCGCCACCAAGCGGCACCGATCGCGGAGTATCCATTGACTGAGGGTGTTGAGTTCTACGGCGCGACCGACAAAATTTGAGGCATCCGGTGCTTCACCCCAATCTTGGCGTAAAGGAGTGCCTGTATCCTGTATTTCTGGTGCTAAGTCAGAGGTTATAGGTGCAGTTGGCTGTGCGACTGTCTCTGACTCCAAGAGCGATCGCCTTTCCAATGCCGCTTGAAAGTTTTTTTTACTGACCCTTTCCCCCAAAGCTTCAGAAAGCAGCTTCCATAACTTGGGGCCAACATCTTGCATCAGGTATTCGGCAGCATATCCGTAAGTCTCTGCAATCTTATGATACTCATGACCGTGCCAAGATCCTGTCAGAATTATTACTTCTATATCTTTTAAGTGTCTGTTTGTTTTGGCAAATACGGCGGTATCTGCGAGTTTCAGCCCTTCTTCAAAATTCATAAGGTTAAAAATTTTTCATTGGATCTTGAGTATAACCTGAAGTTTACTGAGGTTTACTTAGTTAGACTGAGGTTGCCTCAGTATTTTTATTTTTGTATTGAACTTTAACAACTTAAGTTATCTATATAGACCGTACAATAACAACTCGCTACTGTAGACATATCAGCTCAAACAAACGATAGGAAGCCAAATCAATCATTTACAACACTTACCTGGAGATAAATTATGACTGTTAATCATAACGTTCCGTATTTCAGTCAAGAAGATAACGAGATTCAGCCCTGGCGCACTTGCGGTGCTACAAGTGCGGCAATGTGTCTGAAATACTTTCAAGTTGCAGATTTAGGTTCCTTTCCACAGTACGAAGATGATGTGAAAAAACGTTTCGATCGGCTGGGAATAGCTCACGGTTCTCCTGATGGCATCAAAAGATTGTTAGAGGGTTTAGGGTTGAGAGATAATTTGACATTGAAAGGGAGTCTTTCAGACATCACTCGCTCTCTCGATTCTGGCGAGATCTGTATATTGCATGGCTATTGGACGAATTCGGGTCACATTCTAGTTATTCGCGGTTATAACGACAAGGGGGACTTTTTTGTGAACGATCCAGCCGGAGAGTGGTTCCACTCAGGCTATCGGAAAAATTCCCCATCTTCACCAGATAACAAGGGCGAAAACAAGTTATACAGTCGTAAATTGATATCCTCCGCTGGCAATGCTTTTAATTTGCGTGAAGCTTTATCTTTTTATGACAATTGGGACAGTAGCAAAATTGACTCTACTGCAACAATGTGGCTGCATCGAATTTCCAAATAACGCTAAATAGTTCCTGCGTTTGCGATTGATATCGCTTCCAGTGGATTACCCCTAAAAAAGATTTGTAGTGAAGACTTTAGTCCGCATTTTTACAAAATCTGCAACAAAGGACTTCAGTCCTTACTACAAACATTAGCATAAACGGAAGTTGCCCCCTCCGTGAGGTAACTTCCACCTAAAAATCAAACAATTCGGAGTCATTTTTTATGCCATTTACAGCAAAAATTGTAACAGCAGAAGCGTGGGGAGCCAGACCGCCAAAATCTGGAACGTTTCCTTTCCACAGGACTATTCCCCCCTATATCATCGTCCACCATACAGACAACCCAAACCCTCCCAACGATGCCTCAAAAGGCACGCTTGAAGGAGCCATTCAGTTAGCGCGAAACATTCAAAATTTTCATATGGATAAGCGTGGCTGGTCGGACTCAGGACACAATTTCTTAAATACAACTGGAGGGTTGATTTTAGAAGGTCGGCACGGTTCTGTAGAGGCTGTGAAAAAAGGATTTTGCATCCAATCAGCCCACGCGGCGCAAGATCCGGGAAAACTAGCCAACGGCAATCAATCTCCCGGCATTGAAAATGAAGGAAATTTCATGACTTTCCCAATGAGTCCAAAGCAATGGGAAAGCCTTGTAGAACTCTGCGTTTCATTGTGCGATTCTTGCAAGATTAGTCCGCTCAATATTAAAGGACACAGAGATTTCAGCAATACCGATTGTCCGGGCGATTGGCTGTACGGTCAACTGCCTCGTTTGAGAAAACAAGTTGCTGATAAACTAGGTATGCGATTCACTCCCGAACAACTCGAAAACGAGTCGCAATTTGTGGCTCTAAGCTTTGGCTCAACTGGTCCAGCGGTTATCAAAATACAACAGCGATTGCGCGATCTGGGATTTAATCCAGGAGCAGTTGATGGTCTATTTGGTGAAAATACAGAAGCGGCTGTAAAAGCTTTCCAGCGTTCTGTTGGACTTGAAGATGATGGAAGAGTTGGTATCAACACTCGAACTAAGTTAGGGCTGAGTTAACTTTTCTTGAATCCTTAAACTCAAAAACTCTTGCGGGCAGGCATTCTGTCTGCCCAAGACTTGCTTTTCACTTCTATGTTTCTTGAGGAGGTTAATCAAATGACACATTCTTCTAGCGCTGAGACTCAACTCAATGCTTCCGATCGCGGAAAAGATTTTGCACATATTTTGCAAGAGGATAATGGAAAATACTCGACAATGCGAGCCATGAGTGTTATTGCGCTGATTGCAGCGATTGTGTTTGGCGCAATAACACTAACTAGCAAAAATTCTGAGGGCCAATATATCACAACTGCTTTTTTAGTTGGTGCTTTCGCGCCAAAAGCTGTTCAAAGATTTGCAGAACGTCTGTAAGTAAAGTTGGTATGACTTACGCACAGGGGCTTAGAAACCGGGTTGTTTTACGAAAATACGCAGGTTGTGACCCGCAGATTCGGTAAAAAACCCGATTTCTGAAGTCGGAGTGCGTCCAAGACTGGCTAAGTTAGATAGATGATTAAAGCAGCCGACGCGCTTGTATAATCTGCTCTATTAGGATGACGATCGCACCTCACCTCTTCACTCCCTCACCCAATAACGGGAAATGAAGGTTGCAGGTGCGATCGCCATCTGCTCTGATTAATGACAACTGTCAACTGTCAACTGACAACTGACTTTCATTCATGCCGCGTACCATCAGGCATCACCGCACCCTTTAAATTCGCCCCTTCTAAATTAGTATCCAACAGCCAAGCATTTCTCAGATTAGCACCCTTCAAATTAGCATCTTCCAGATTTGCCATCCACAGATTAGCACCCTCCAAATTCGCCCCTTCCAAATCAGCGTTAACGAGAAAAATACCTTTCATAAAAGCACCTCTTAAGTTAACATTTCTCAAATTACTCTCTCCCCAATAAGCATCCTCTAAAAACGCATTTTCTAAATTGCTTCCCTCCAAATTTGCCCCAGCCAAATTGCTGCTGAGCAGGTAAACCCCAGCCAAATTTGCCTGTTTCAAGTTAGCATTTACCAAATGCGCGCTCCACAAATTGGCATCTTTCAGGTTGGCTTTTTCTAAATTGACGCCTTCCAGAAAAACTTCGCTCAAATTCGCCCCTGAAAGATTGCAACCTTGACATTCCCTCGCTGTCAGCAATTGCCGGACTTGATGCTTGACTGACGAACGGTTCGCTGCGAAAATGATTAAACCTGTAGCTGCTAAGGCAATAATACTAAAAGTCGCCATCCCGATCGCACTTAAAATCTTCCTTTGTCCCGCGCCTCGAAACATCCGCTTGCAGCCCCTAAAAATATTTCGATAATTGTTCGTATTTATAACCTAGTTCCTTCCTTCCCCTGCCCCTATGAAAAAACAGTTAAAATTTAAATTCCTGACGCTCGCACTTATTGCAAGCTTAGCAATAATCGGTGTCGGGTGCGATCGCCTTTTCAAAAAACCCTTTCAACTTCCCGCCTCAGCCAAACAAGAACCCTGGCCCATTCAAACAGGCCTCCGAGCAGCCATCCTCCGCGACAACATACCAACAGTCAACCGCGTAGTTTTAGTACCCGACGAAGCCACCTTCTTAGCAGCAATCCAAAAATGGAATCTCCAAGGAAACTGGCCTATTCTCATCGAAGACAAAAAATATACGCCCATGTTTTTGCAGCGCTTTAAACCCGAAGAAATAGTCCGTTTGCCAAGCATCAAACAGCAACTGCCAAAAAATCAAAAACTCCAACAATTAATGCTGAACGCCTCAGCAGCAGCTTGGAATGCCACCGATACTCAAACCTTAAAGGCAAAATGGAAGCAACTCGGCTGGGAACCCCCTGGAGTAGTAATCACATCAGAAAATGACCCCGCACGCTCAGCAGCAGTTGCCTTAGCAGCCGCTCACGGTCAACCTTTAGTATTTCTAGAAGGCAACTTCGGAAAACCCAACGATACCCTCAATAACACACAGTGGAAAAATCTGCAACTAGCAGTTACAAAAGCTGTCGAATCAACTGGATATTTTTACTCTCAACTCGCAGACGCGATCGACACAATAACCATTGTACGCCAACTAGCAGTCAAATATCAATCTCCTGAAAAACCAGACGAACAACTAGCCGTTACTGACGGTTTGGGAAGACACCCCAACGGCGAACGCTGGGCGGCTGTCGGCTGGATTTACGGTTCCGAGGTACGATCAATCTATCAAGCCATGTGTGCCATATTTCTCGATACCGAAACCGCCATGCTTTATGACACTTACCCCAAGGAAGGAAATTGGGCAAAATATGAAATGGAGGAAGCAGCTAGCGGACTAAAAAGCATAGGTTTAAATGTCGAAGTAGTGCATAAACCCGAATCTAACCTGGAAAAGTGGCGGAGTTTAGCCTCAAAACCGTGGACATTTGACTTAATATTAATGAATTCCAAAGGCTATCCAAAATCATTCCAAGTCGGCAACGGCGACGCTTCAGTTGAGGACATACCAAAACTCCAATTCCCCGCAGCAATCCACATGATCCACAGTTGGTCAGCAGCCGCCCCAGATGACACAAACACCGTTGCCGGAAGGTGGCTAGAAAATGGTGCTTACGCATATATTGGCAGCGTCAACGAACCTTTTTTATCTGCATTTATTCCACCTAAATTAATGGTCGATCGCCTAAAGCGAGGAGCACCCTTTTTAATCGCAGCACGCCAGCTAGAATCCCCTCCCTGGAAAGTCGCCACCATCGGCGATCCGCTAATGTCGATCGCCAAACCCAGACCAAGAATCCCGCCCAATCAACAACCGATGTGATATTATGCGCGAGCGAGGGATTTAAAATTGGAGATTTGAGATTTGTGGTTGTAAGGTAAAATCTCAAATCGCCAATTCTTTAATTTGAAAGTTGTTTTTTACTGAGTTATATGATATTACCCGTTCACTGATGCGATCGGCCTAACCACCCAAACTATAAATATAGTTAATTAGCATTATCGCCAGAGTATATCTAAGTTTGAATGTAACTGAGCATACAATCACGCCAAATCCGCCGCTCCTCAGAATCAGTCATTCCACCCCAGCGGCCCGCCCCAAAAATTTACCCTAAAATACGCCTTAATTAAGTTGTCAATTCCCCTAAAATCACTCAAAATGAAAATAAGAAATAAATTGTAATATTATATAACTTCTCACAGAAGAATTAACCGCTAAATGAGAGCCATCCCTCCTGTGGATCTGCCGCCACCCGGGCCAACCGCAGCAACTCCCCAAGCCTCCCGACTAAGCCCGCTATTCAACCGCCTGCACCCCAGCCCAGAAACCCTCCTGCTCATCCTCTCCCTAGTCATCGGGGGAGTTACGGGCGCAGGCGTCGTCACCTTTCACTACCTCATCCACTTCATCCACAGCGTGATGCTGGAAGACTTCATGGGGGCGATCGCGTCGAAAGGCTCTTGGACGCTAGCCTGCATTCCCACCCTCGGTGGAGTCATCATCGGGCTGATGCGGTGGCGGTTTCGGGACTTTGGCCCGAATATGTCTTCCTTAATTGCAGCCACCCGCGGCCTGCAAGAACTCTCCCCCCTCAAACCCATCACCAAAATGGTGGCAGCCTCAGTTTCCCTCGGCACCGGCGCCTCCCTCGGCCCGGAAGCCCCCAGCGTCGAAATCGGCGCTAATTTTGGAATGCTGCTGGCTCAAGTCTTGCAGCTCTCCCCAGAACGGCAGCGCTTGCTCCTCGGCGCCGGAGCTGCTGCAGGTTTATCTGCCGGGTTTAACTCTCCCATCGCCGGAGTGTTCTTTGCCTTAGAAGTCGTGCTCGGCAGCACCTTCGCCACTTCCTCAGTTAGCGTAGTCTTGCTCTCCGCCGTAGTTTCCGCGCTCATCGCTCAAATCTGCTTGGGATCTCAGCCGGCCTTTTCTTTGCCAGTCTACGATGTCCGCAGCCCCCTAGAACTGCCTCTGTACATGGGATTGGGACTTTTGGCGAGCGGAGTCTCCCTAGCCTACACAGAAGCAATTCAATTGGCCGATGGCTGTTTTCAAGGAAAAATCCGAGGATTTACTTGGCTCGGACGAATGCCCCGGCCGCTTCATCCCATCATCGGCGGGGCCTGCGTCGGCTTAGTCGCCCTGCAATTTCCTCAAATTTTGGGTGTCGGCTACGAAACAGTCCAAGCAATGCTCCAAGATGTTAAATTTTCCTTGCCTTTGCTGCTGCTGCTGCTGTTTGTCAAACTGGCGATGACCGCAATCAGCCTGGGCAGCGGTTTAGTGGGCGGCATCTTCGCTCCGGCGATGTTTTTGGGAGCTTCCCTGGGTTCGGCTTACGGCCTGTTTTTGGAAATGCTGCCGGCAATGAGCGATCGAGTCGCAGGCCCTGCCGCCTACGCAATGGTGGGAATGGCCGCCGTCCTCGCCGGCAGCGCCCGAGCACCGCTGACAGCCATCCTATTAATGTTTGAATTAACCCGCGATTACCGGATTGTCTTGCCTTTGATGGCAGCAGTCGGATTGAGCGTTTGGCTGGTGGAGTGGGTAAACCGTCGATCGACAGCCCACAGCCTCAACCTTCAGCAAATGGGCGTAGACGTGGCTGTCAATACACCGATCAAAGCCAGAGAACAGTTGCAAGATTGGGAAGATGTTCTGGGCGATCGTATCGTCACAGAACTGATTTCTTGCCAACTTCCCACCGACGGCGAACACAGGGACGATGAGCCTATGCTGGCGATCGCTAATGCACATTTGCCGGAAAATGTCAAACCATTACCTGAAACAAAATCAGCAGTTTGACCCCGGTCCAATCCCGTTGGTTCGTCACAAAACCAATAACTTCAAAGCTAAATCTGACAACTATGATATTTATCAACCCTAAAACCGATTACGCCTTCAAAAAAATATTCGGTTCCTCAGAAAGCAAAGACATTCTAATTAGCTTTCTCAACGCTCTAATTTATGAAGGCAATCCCACCATTGAAGACTTAGAAATTATCAACCCGAATCTGCCGCCCAAACTTGAAGGTTTGAAAGATAGTTATCTGGATGTGAAAGCCAAACTCAGCGATGGCACTTTAGTAATTATTGAAATGCAGGTGCTTAACGTACAGTCTTTTGGGAAACGAGTTTTGTACAATGCAGCGAAGACTTACGCTTTTCAATTGGAAGCAGCCCAAGGATATCGAATGCTGAAGCCAGTAATTGCTCTGACAATTACTGATTTTGAAATGTTTCCTAACAGCCCAGAATTTATTTCCCGATTTGTCTTCAAAGAAGTCAAGACAAATTTGACTTATCCCGAAAACGAGCTGGATTTAGTGTTTGTAGAGTTGCCCAAGTTTACCAAAGGACAGGAGGAACTTGAAACTTTAGCAGACAAATGGATTTATTTTATGAAAAATGCCAGAAGTCTGACATCGGTTCCAGAAACAATGGATAGCATACCAGAAATACATGAAGCTTTTAATATTGCGAATCAAGCCAGTTTGAGCAGAGAGGAAGTGGAAGATTTGGACAGAAGAGAACAGTTTATTTATGACCAACAGGGAGCAATTATTAAGGCTGTTCAGGACGGCATAGAAAAAGGCATAGAACAAGGACGAGAACAAGGCATAGAACAAGGACGAGAACAAGGAATGCGAGAAAAGGCGATCGCGATCGCCAGACAATTAATTTCACAGCTAGATAATGCAATGATTAGCCAACTTACCGGGCTTAGCCTTGAGGAGGTGCAAAATTTGCGATCGGGCGATTCATAGTTTAAAGTAATTGGGTACAGGGAGTAGACCTAGACATAGTGATGAACGATTTTTGATTGTGGATTCTCTAAAAAAACTATTGATACTCGATATTGATGAAACTTTAATTTATGCTACCGAAGCATCTCTACCTCGGCAAGCTGACTTTTTAGTGGGGCAATATCAGATTTACAAACGACCGTTTCTTGATGTCTTTTTGAAAAAATGCCTAGACTGGTTTGAGGTTGCAGTTTGGACATCTTCTACGCCGTCTTATGCGAGCGCAATTGTGTCAGCCATCTTTGAAAATCCTAAAACTTTATCCTTTGTGTGGGCAAGCGATCGCTGCACAGTTGCTTGCGATATTGAATGCTGGGAATATTACAATCGCAAAAATATAAAAAAGGTCAAGCGTAAAGGATATCGTCTAGAGTCAATCATTGCAGTAGATGATACGCCTCAAAAGTGGGAGCGCAGCTATGGCAATCTGGTGCGAGTAAATCCCTTTGAGGGGGATGAGACGGATGATGAATTGAAGTATTTGCTGCTTTACTTGGATAAACTCAGATATGAAGAAAATATCCGCAGTGTCGAGAAAAGGTTCTGGCGAAATCGGCTTACCCGATCAATCGGTGAGTCAGATATCTCAAACACGCAGTAAGTGGCATCACAAATCGATGAAGCGGACGGCCTGAATATCTTGGTGCTGAGTTTGAGGTTACTTGCCGTCGCTGATCACCCACCCTCAACCCCTCGACATCGCAGACAGTGGCGCTACCCTCAACTCTGAGCTAAAATAATCAAAAACTATTCACAACAAGCCCAGAGGCGCTGAGGTGACTCTTAACGAGGGAACTGCACAAAACCAAAGTCAGAAAATGCCAGGAAAAGCCCCCTTGGGTTCCACTCATTACAGCTTGTTAGGGCTGCATCCTTCAGCCTCAGCGATCGAAATTCGGCGATCGTACCGGGAACTGAGCAAACTCTACCATCCCGATACCACCAAGCTGCCTCCCGCAGTCGCCACCGCTAAATTTCAGCAGCTCAACAACGCCTACGCCACCCTCAGCAACCCAGAACGTCGCCTCGCCTACGACCTCAAAATAGGCTATTCTCGCCAGAACGTGATTGGGCCACCCCCAGGCTTCAATACTCCGGTTTCGGGATCGGGCAAAAAAACTTACAACTCCGCTTACCTAGATCCCACGGATCGACCTCTTTCCCCCGGAGAAATGTTCGCTCTGTTTATCATGGGAGCTAGCTTAATCGGATGTTTGGTACTGGCGATCGCGATCGGCTTAATTCGCGGCAATTAAAGCCTCAAATCCCAAATCTCCAATTTAAAATCGGAAATCCTCAATCCGAAATCCCCAATCTAAAATCTAAAATCTAAAATCTAAAATCCCATGACTCTTCCTTCCGCTGACACTCCTTTGTACAACCATCCACTCCCGGAAATCGAGCAGTGGCTAAAAAGCCGAGGCTGCCAGCAAGATCGGCGAGAACTCCACTGCTGGCAGATCGAGCAACTTACATGGAAAGCAGAACTCTCCCTCGATATTGACCAACTCACCGTCCGCTACATCGATGCTGGAGCCGACGGCCAAGACATTCAGCGAGCATTCAAATACTCGCTCTCACGTCAGGACATTGAAGCGGCCGTTTTCTCCGGCCCCTAATTTGATTTTAGATTTTAGATTTTAGATTTTAGATTGGAGGACAAATCTAAAATCTAAAATCGTTATGTTGAGCAGGAGATGACCTACTGGGAAACAGAAAAATCAACCAAAAAATCTAAAATCTAAAATCCCAAATCCA
Organism: Microcoleus sp. AT9b-C3; assembly: GCF_036705485.1. NCBI lineage: Bacteria > Bacillati > Cyanobacteriota > Cyanophyceae > Oscillatoriales > Microcoleaceae > Microcoleus > Microcoleus sp. AT9b-C3. Next base: position 231,985 of record NZ_JAUBUR010000002.1, read on the forward strand.
AAATCGTTAGACTTTGCCAAATCGGCGGTTGCGTTGCTGATAAGTAGACAAAGCGCGGTGAAACTCCGATCGATCAAAATCCGGCCACAGCGTCTCAGTAATGTAAATTTCCGAATAAGCCATTTGCCATAGTAGAAAATTGCTCAACCGCATTTCCCCACTTGTCCGGATCAGCAAATCCGGGTCACAAACATCAGCAGTATACAAATAGCGTTTAAATAAAACCTCATCAATCTCCTCCGGCTGCAACTTGCCCTCTTTCACCTGAGTGGCGATCGCCCGACAAGCTTGTACAATCTCCTGACGCCCCCCGTAATTCGTCGCCACCGTAAACAAAATCCCCTGATTGTGCTGAGTGGCCGTCACAGAACGCTCGATTTGGGCCTGCAAAGACTTCGGCAAAGCCTGCAAATTCCCCATAAATTGAATTTGCACGTCCTCGTCCACCATCTCGCGCAATTCTTGCCGCAACTTTCCCTCAAACAAACTCATTAAAAAATCCACCTCTCCGGCCGGCCGCCCCCAATTCTCCGTCGAAAAAGCATAGGCCGTTAAAGCTGGAATCCCCCAATCTTTGCAGCAGCGCAGCAGTTCCTTCAAAGTGCTAGCTCCTCGGCGGTGTCCCGCAATCCGCGGCAACCCCTTCTTCTGAGCCCAGCGCCCGTTCCCGTCCATAATCACTGCTATGTGCTTAGGCAGTAGTTCTTGTTGCAGATCCTCCGGCAACTTTTCCAAGCAAATTCCTTGACTCATGGTTTCTCCCGATTACCCGACTAACGGCGCAGTATCCGTTTTAATAGCGTCACTCCCTTCAATCCTATCTGGCGTCCGAGATTGCCGATCGGAATTGGAGCCACAGCTCTTTCTCCTTCGGACGGAAACAGCTTTGCTTCCAGCAATTCCTTAAGTTTGTTGCTAGTCAAAGGTCGATTTAAAGTTCCCATCTGGGCTAAAGAAATAGAACCAGTTTCCTCCGAGACTACCACGCACACGCAAGCTTGCACCCGTTCCGTAATTCCCATCGCCGCCCGGTGGCGGGTTCCCAACTGCCGCGACGCAGTGCGATCGGACAAAGGCAAAATTACCCCCGCCGACACGATCCGCGAACCTCGAATCAAAACAGCTCCGTCGTGCAGCAAAGTTTGCGGCTGAAAGATAGTCTGCAACAATTCTTTAGAAACTTCAGCATTTAGCTTTAATCCCGGCACTGAAAAATCCCGATCGTCGATCGGGGAATCTGTTTCTATAATTAGTAAAGCGCCCGTGCGGTTTTGCGAAAGTTCTTTTACTGCGTCCACAATTTCATCTATTACGCTGTCCGGTTCGGGAGTTGGTCGGCGATCGCGTCCAAACAATTGCCGAAATTCCCCCCGACCCAATTGTTCCAGAAATCGGCGAAACTCCGACTGCAATATTACCGCCATTGCCACAGCCGAACCAGTCACCAAGCTGTTGAGGGCAACGTGCAACAGCCTCAATCCAGCCCAGTTGCTCACCGCCGCCGCCAGCATCAAAATAATAAATCCCCGTACCATCCACAGCGTTCTGCGCTCGCCAACAATGACGAGCACCAAATACGCAAGCGCAAATACCAGTCCAATATCGATCCCTTGAATCAATAAGGACTGAACCAGGGCCAAGTCAAAGCCAGATTGTTGATTGTTCATGGTTCATCGAACGCTACCGCCTGTGAACCGCGAACCGTGATGCACTCGAACCCATGAACCATGAACAGTTGTTATAAGGAATATGCTGAAAATCCCCGTGTTTTTAGACCGGGGAGTGTCAATCCAATCGCGTGACTGAACAAGGCAAAAGTTAAAAGTGAAAAAGCAATCATCATTAAGTAAACATGGATTGTCTTTCTTTTAACTTTTAACTTTTAACTTTTAACTTTTAAGTTTTTACTTTTGAGATCCGAGTCGTTCAGGAAGGCGGTCAAGCCTCAGCAAATCCTGGTAAGTTTCCCGCTGTATAATCGTGTTAACTTCCCCATTTCTCACTAAAACCGCAGCCGGTCGGGGCACTCGGTTGTAGTTAGAAGCCATGCTGTAATTGTATGCCCCTGTAGCCGTAACCGCGAGGACATCTCCTGCCTGACACTCTGGCAATTTGGCATCTTTAATCAGAACATCGCCTGACTCGCAGTGTTTCCCAGCAATTGTCACTGTTTCCGTTAAGGGAGCAGACATTTTACCGGCTGCGAGGACTCGATAAACTGATTGATAGGTAATAGGACGCGGATTGTCCGACATCCCTCCATCCACAGCTAGATACGTCCGCATTTGGGGAATGACTTTTTTAGAGCCAACGGTGTAAGCTGTAACGCAAGCTGTACCGACGAGCGATCGACCCGGTTCGCATAGCAATTTCGGTAATGGCAATTTCTGCCGCTCGCAAGCTGCTACCACTGCAGAGCAAATTGTACGAGCCCAATCTTCTATGCTGGGAGGATCGTCCGCTTCAGTATAGCGAATGCCCAACCCGCCGCCAATATTAATTTCTGTCGCTGGCAAACCATAACTCTGTGCTTTTGTCAAGGCCTGAATTATGACTTCGGCTAAATCGTCATGGGGTTGCAGTTCAAAAATCTGAGAGCCGATGTGAGCGTGCACTCCCACGCAAAATAACGACGATTGTTGGCTGATGAATTTAAATACTCGATCGAGCGAATTAGGATCAAAGCCAAATTTACTATCGATTTGACCCGTTTGAATGTACTCGTGGGTGTGACACTCAATTCCAGGAGTAAACCGCACCATAACTCGTGTCGGCCCACCTGTGAGGCTGCTGACACCCAATTCTCCCAATTCTGCTAGAGTCTCTAAATCCCGCCAATTGTCGGCTACGGTAATGCAGCCGTTTTCGACAGCTAGCTGGAGTTCCTCGCGGGACTTGTTGTTACCGTGGAAGTAGATTTTGTCGGGACTGACGCCGGCTTGCAGTGCAGTATAGATTTCTCCGGCGGATACGACATCTATCCCTAAACCTTCCGAAGCTGCGATCGCGCAAACTGCCAAACAACTCCAAGCTTTAGAAGCATAGAGCACTTGAGATTCGCCCGGATAGTAACGCCCGAAAGCATCCCGGTACTGGGTGCAAGCAGCCCGCAGCGTTTCTTCGTCTAAAATGTACAACGGCGAGCCAAATTGCTCCACCAAAGCTGTCACCTCGCAGCCTCCGATTTCCAACCGATCGCTGCTGTTAACACTGGCTGTCAGCGGTAACAGTTCTTGATTGGGCGATCGAGTTTGCAGGGCTTGTTGAGACTCAGACAGATACTTAAGTCCCGATTCCACCCCGATAGATTGAGTTGATACCATCGCGCAATAACTATCCTTACGGTCTTTCCCAGTGTACAATTGACGGCAAGCAATTGGGTCAGTTGCCCCCAGATTCATTCCGCAAGCAGGCTGACTGACTGAGACGCGCTCGAACTCCGCATCCTTGCAGTGAGTAATGATCAAATCTAAAATCTCAAATCTCAAATTTAAAATCGGCTGTGCGTTTTCTACAAATTAAACATCTCGCGGCAGAACACCTCAACAGTGCAGTCGAACTCGATCGACTTTGTTTTGGCGGACTTTGGGCGATCGAAGGCTACAGGCGCGAGTTAGACAGTCCTAACAGCGATTTATTAGGTCTTTGGACATGGGAAACTGAGGACTGTGAATCAGATCAAAACCTGGCGGGCACGGGGACACCGCCCCTACAGATTCCGCAAACTCTCATTGGTATCGGTTGTTTGTGGGCGATTTTAGAAGAAGCTCACATTATAATGCTGGCAATTCATCCTCAGTTTCAAGGTCAGGGTTTGGGACAAGCTCTGCTTTTGGCTTTGCTAAAATCGGCTTGTGACAGGCAATTAGAGCGATCGACTTTAGAGGTGCGGGATTCTAATTTAGTGGCAGTTTACCTGTACAAAAAATTTGGTTTTAAAGAGGCTGGACGGCGCAAGCGATACTACGAAGACACCGGAGAAGATGCTCTGGTAATGTGGCGCAGCGGTCTGGAAAAACCAGATTTTCAGCGATATTTGGCGGATGAGAAAGTGCAGATGTGCGATCGGCTGCATCAGAAAAACTGGCATTTGGCGATCGATAGTGGCTCTTAATTACCTGTTATGCTTAACTTGTAATTAAGCATCATAACTTGGCTGTACAATAAAGGGTTCTAGCCGTGGGTCGCCCGTATTTTTAGCCTCAAACGCTAAGGATAATGACTACACTTATTACCTAGCAAAGCTTTTAGGCTAGCGGACAAGTCTGTTTAGGATACCAAGTAAGGAAGAAGCACATTTTAGCACAATTTGTATTTTTAGTAGGTTTTTATGTTAGCCCTTTTTGTAGATGTTTGCACTCATTGAGATGCACCCTTTCGCATATCGCATTTCCGTAAGCCAAAGCTTTTCTACTAAAAGGGTGACGACAATTTTAGTAGAAAAGCAGACAAAAATATCATCAAAAAGCTGGCGTCAACTTATTCGTTTTTGACCCCATCTTCCAGAGACTTATACTTTGAGCCATCAGGCATAACAGCACCTGTGAGCAAAGCACCACTCAGGTCAGAAATGCTAACTTTAGCACCTTTTAGATTTGCACCACTTAGGTAGGCACTATTCAGATTAGCACCACTCAAACTAGCATTCCTCAAATTGACGCCACTCATGTTTGCGTTACTCAAGTCCGCACAAATTAAATTAGCGTCACTGAGGTTGGCATTACTGAGATTAACCTGACTCAAGCGAGCAAAACCTAGCTTGGCATGGCTGAGATTAGCACCCGCAAGTTTAGCTTGACTGAGGTTAGCATTATCGAGGTTGGCATGGCTCAAATTTGCATTACTGAGATCGGTCTTACTCAAATTAGCTGCACTCAGATTTGCCCCAGAGAGATTAATAGCTATTAACTCTGCATCAGGAGAATCCAAACCTCTCAGAGAAACACCATCTGAGTTCAAATCTTGGAGTGCCAGAATTCTTGCATAGCTAACTTTTACGCTGTGTGCTGCATCGATCGTACTCCAAGCTTGGTAGTGAAATTGCTTCCGGCGATCGGGCGCTTCCTTAATGAATAAAATTAAAGCAACGACTATACTAAGAGCCTCAACACTCTGCAAAACCTCTCCAATCAGAGAGTTATCATCCGCCGCCACATAAATTATGATGAACACAACTGCTGAAACACTAGCCACTAACCACGTGGGTTGTGTCCAAAAATTATCAATGAATTTTTCTAAAATTCCTTTAAGAAATTCACCTAATTGCTGAACGAATGATTGACCCTGAAATTGCTGATAACTATCAGTTATTTTCGAGAGCGTTTTTTGGATAATTTCACCATCGAACTGAATTGATACTAAAGGCTTTTTCTGTTCCTCGGTTGGTGGCGCGATCGGCTTAGATTCGTTCAGTAATTGCGTTTCTAATTCTTTTGGCTGATGGTGGATGACATCTTTTTTATCTGCGACAACATTTGGTGAAGAATCTGCACCTGCGCCTTTTAACATCAAACCAGTAATTTTTCTGTAGGCATCTGTCCACGCCCGCTTTACTTCGGGAGTCCAATCTTCTTGGAGATACTGCTCAAAAGCCATCAGCAGTGCGTCTCCAACTGGCCCATAATATTTGGGAATTACCCCATAGCCGATGTGTCTGCCTCCCAAGGCGTTGAGAACAGGCCCTAAAGCTTCAGGAGAGCGGAGATTTTCTACTACCAATACCAAAGCATTTATGAGCTTTTTCTGTTGCTTTTCTATATCAATATTCGCAAAGAGCGGTTGAAATTCCGGGTGAGAGAGGAAGAGGTTTTCGTAGAAGCTAGCGGCAAATTCATCAGCACGAGGTTTGATTTTATCGAAACTGCTTTCCAGTACCTCTACGGCTAACTCTGGCTCTTTTTCGGGAATGGATTCTAGCTGGTGATTAGCTGCTATACTTACCTGTTTATCGGGAATAATCTCTGTTTCTAATTGAACTTCTTCAGGTGTAGTTTCTACACCTGCGCCTTTTAACATCAAAGCAGTAATCGCTCCGTAGGCATCGATCCATGCTTGTTTGACTTCAATAGTCCAATCTTCCTGAAGATACTCCTCAAAGGTCATTAGTAGCGCTTCTCCAACGGCCGGGTAAGAATTGGCGATCGCTCCATAACTGACGTGTCTGCCTCCCAGTGCGTTGAGAACTGGCCCTAAAGCCTCTGGAGAACGAAGATTTTCTACTACCAAAACCAGAGAGTTAAGCAGCTTTTTCTGTTGCTTTGCCATATCGGTATTGGCAAACAGAGGTTTTACTTGTGGATAAAGTTTAAACAGGTTTTCGTAGAAGCTAGCGGCAAATTCATCAGCACGAGGTTTGATTTTCTCGAAACTTTGCTCTAAAAGTTTAACATTTAAAGACATATTGTTGTTTCTCTCTTGAAATTTGACTATCCCTTGTCTTTAGACAGGTTTTTTAACCCAGATCTGATGAATGTTTTTGATAGAGTATGTGGAGCCTGAGAGTTTCTTTGCTGACGCTAGGGTCAGATATTACCAACTTAAATTTTCCAACTCTTGCCGCAGGGTAGCCATAAAGTCTTCTGCATCCTTGATGCCCATTTCTCCTAAAGCTTTCCACTCTTCACTGCTGTAATCTAAATCGAGTCCCATCACGTCTTGCGTCCAATAGGGCAAATTAGATGGGTTTTCCATTAACTCACAGGTTATTTTTAAGATTTCTGTTCCGGTTGTCTTTTGTCTAGCTTTTGTCGCCAAGCAAAAGGAGAGCAATTTAGCTAAATTACTTTGTGGTGGAATGGCTATTAGAAATGCCATGTTTTGTGCGAGTACAAACTTGTCTAATTTCATTGGATATTTTCCTCTTCCTAGTTTTAAGGTACTTACGCAAGTATTTTTTTTATTTCACTGAAAACCACAGGACTTACATCGTATAATTTTCTTAGTTTCAGAGTCTTTGTAGTTAACGCAGGTAGCCGAACATTCCGTAAGTATTGCACCATCCGCTGCTGTCTAACAGAGAATTTCTATGGAATCAGGCAGTTGTATCAGCCATGAGTGAGCGCTTTGAGCGATCGCGTACCGATAAGGAATAATTGCGTCATGAATACTGCGGTAAACCCAGTTGACAAACAGTATAGCTTCTTTGTTGACTTCATCCGAGTAAAAGATCGAAATTGATACTCTTGCCTCATATTGAATTGTGGTGTCAATCACGCCTTCATGGCTGTCGGCTGTGACATCATGGGCATGAATGAGTTTCCAAGGAATGCCCAACTTTGATTCATTCGGTGTAACAGCAAAATGCTCATTATTCCAACCAGTAGCGACGAGGCGTCCATCACGCTTTTTAACTTGGAGTGTCTTGCCCATTGCTTCGATGCGCTGGCAGACTTCTTGCAACGATTTGAGAGCTATTTTTGCCAGAGAGCGTTTCCTCGGTAGATGTAAATAAAAGGGTAGAGTTGGTTTTCGGTTGTGCAAATTTCCTAGGTTTTGTGCCTTGACTACCCCTACCCTAAGCAAAGATGTTATGGCTTATTGAGCCATAGTTTAGATTTGAGCAACGTTAAGGTTAGCAACCAACCCATAGGTGGATACATACTCTTCTAATTCTGCTAAATCAACTGTGCCATTTTTATCGGAGTCAAGAGTATTAAAAAGATAATCAGTGATATAGCTTCTGACTTCTTCAGAGCTACGTTCGCCTGTTGTCATATCTTCGATTAGCCCTAACAACTCCATAATCTCGGTTTTATCGAGCGACTTACTTCCATCCGTATCTAATTGCATGAAAAGCTTTTTGATATCTTCTGTTGCCACTCTCGAAGAACGCAGTGTTTCTCTCAGTATGTCATTACCAAATGAATTCATGAACAATATCTGTTCGATGAGTGGTATGCAGAAGAACCCCAGGGCTGCCCAAAAAATTGCATATCTTACGGCTGCGGGATTTGCAGTTGCACTAACTCCGATGAAAAGAGCCGCCCAAAGGAAAAAGTTTGGATTCACAAGCAAGATATAAGCATCCCGAGCTTCTGCCTTACTTAGCTTGCCCTTTGTAAATACTGAGGTTAATACAGCCAAAACGCGCATTGAGACAAAGACCAAAGTTCCCAATGCTAGCTGTTGCAGACAGGCTAGGGAGCGGTTCGGATCGGTTGAAGAAAATATATCCGAAATGAAGGTTGATGGAGTAAACTGAAACCCTGTTGCCAAGGCCATGAATGCGACAGCAAGCACTCCGATGAATTTCCAGTTTTTACTGTGGTGGTTTGATTCCACCGGGGATTTGTCGCGCCAAAACTGGGCGATCGCACCCGGTATTGCCAGACCTACAATTAGAATGATGCCGAAAAACATCAGGCTGTCAACATTAATGGGTAAATTGGCAACCTTCAATGTAGCCAGAAGCGCCAGTGGAGCAACGATTGATAACGTTCTTGACAATAAAGCCGACGGATAAAGATTGCCGCCCCAAAGCACGGATAAAACTGGGGAAGTAAGGGCTGGGGGAACCATCCAAAACAGCACCCACAAAACTTTGTACAAATCCGCTTCAGTCTGATACAAAAATCCAGAAAATATTAAAAATAGCCCAACTACCCATCGCACTGCCATCCACCCGTAAACTAGATACTTCACAGTAGAGGTTACTTTGCGTTTACTCGCGGCAAAGTCAATGTCTAGGTAGGTATAAAACGTTGAGGCGGCAAGACACGCAACGATTATCGATCGAAATAGGACTGACGGAATTCCTGCTTCTGAGGTGCTGATTGCCCTTGCTAAGCTTCCCAGCAAGAAGGCAGTGGCATAGATCAAAATCGCCCACATAATCGAAAGATCGTTGATCTCTTTCCGCACAGAAGCGGCACCACCAGATTCCTTGTCGCGAAACTTGACGAGATCCACACCGCTGAGAGCTTTACCATTGGGAAGTTTCAGGTGTTTATAAGCTGTCGGCGGCAGACCGCTTAAATAAAGTGCTAGAGGCTCCAATACATATTGGTGGCACACTACTAGAACTGTTTCACCGCGTTCCAAGTGCGGTACTATTTTGTCTTCGTAGAAACGGGCAGCGCGAGAATAAACTTGGGCAATCTTTTCGCCCGCCGGAGGTGCTTCGTTGTGCGAGTGCAACATTTCCTCAAAGCCTTCGTAGCCGAGTGCTAGACGCAGCAAATTTAGGTTGCGACCCGCAAAAATGCCAAAGGATTTCTCGCTAATTCGATGATCTATCTCAACGGGGGTATTTGGTGATTTTAGTGCTTGACTTTCAGCAAGGGCTATTTCACAGGTTTGCCTAGCGCGTCTCATGTGGGAGACATATACTGCGTCAAACTTTGTACCTTTTTTCTTCAGGTCAACACCAGCACGGCGTGCCTGCAATCGGCCAAAGGATGTGAGGTCAACATCCAGAACTCCTGCAAAAATGTTGCGTTCGTTACTGGTACTTTCACCGTGCCGAATAAAGTAGACACGTCCTAGGTGTTCTGCATTGAATTCTTTTGGTGAAGCTGCAGAAGTTGTTGTGGCTGCATCCTGGACTTTACTTGTAACTTCGATCGCTCCATTTTCGGTACTTTGTACCCCATCATCTAAGTTTCTAGTGTTCATTATTTACTTTCACTACGCCTTAAACAGGATTTAGATTCTTTTCCACGATTGAAGTTAGAGACTTTTAAGTCAGACGAGTTAACGACCCAAGCACTCTGCTACGAAAGCAATGTCTTGAACCGTGCAGAGTAGAGTATAGTCTGAGGCAAACTCCTCGGAGTGTAGCAACACTCACTAATTGCTCAGGAGCGAGCGCACAACTGACAACAGGAAGAATACCCAAATCTTCAACGAATCGGGGGCAAAATTTTAGATAAAGAAAGCCCAGCTCGCTGTCGCCATCCCAAACCAGCATATTCGGGAGATGGGCAACAGCTTAAGGGTGAGTTTAGGGGATCGATCGTGAATCTAACTAATAAGTTTTGTACAAAAGCCGTCCTGTACTTCGAGAATTATCACCTTTGCACCTGCAGGACAGCCAAAAAGATTGTGCTAGAATCCATCAATACGCAGTCGTAGGTTGGGCACGGGCCGAGAAGAGCAATCTTCTTGCAGTCTAGGGGAGGTTGTAGGTCAGCCACCATTTGGGTCTTCCCAGTTGAAAGCCACCCTGCAACATGAGCCTGGAATCTGCAACCGCAGCCGAGTGCGGCAGATAGGTTGGGAGTGTCGCGCTAGAATAAGCAGTACGAGTTAACACTCGAACACAAACGCTCGTTGTGCGAGCGTGACCTCGAAACGGGCACATAGCAGCAGGTGATGGGAATAAATCATGTTTGAACGCTTCACAGAAAAAGCAATAAAAGTAATCATGTTGGCCCAGGAAGAAGCTCGCCGCCTGGGTCACAACTTCGTAGGGACAGAACAGATCCTCCTGGGTCTGATCGGAGAAGGAACCGGGGTTGCAGCTAAAGTCCTCAAATCAATGGGCGTCAACCTGAAAGACGCGCGCATTGAAGTGGAAAAAATCATCGGGCGCGGTTCCGGCTTCGTAGCAGTCGAAATTCCGTTCACCCCCCGCGCCAAGCGGGTTCTAGAACTATCCCTAGAAGAAGCTCGCCAACTCGGACACAACTATATAGGTACTGAACACCTGCTGCTGGGCCTGATCCGCGAAGGTGAAGGAGTAGCGGCCAGAGTCTTAGAAAACCTGGGAGTAGACTTGTCGAAAGTCCGCACCCAAGTGATTCGGATGCTGGGAGAAACCGCAGAAGTCGCAGCCACTGGCGGCGGCGCTCGCACCAAAACCCCAACCCTGGATGAATTCGGCGCCAACCTGACTCAAATGGCGGTCGATGGCAAACTAGACCCAGTAGTCGGACGCCAAAAAGAAATCGAACGGGTAATTCAAATCCTCGGTCGCCGCACCAAAAATAACCCGGTGCTCATCGGGGAACCCGGAGTAGGCAAAACCGCGATCGCCGAAGGTTTGGCCCAGCGCATCGCTAACAACGACATCCCAGATATCCTTGAAGAAAAGCGCGTCGTTACCCTCGACATCGGCTTGCTGGTGGCCGGGACGAAATACCGGGGCGAATTTGAAGAACGCCTCAAAAAAATCATGGACGAAATCCGCACAGCGGGTAACGTGATTTTGGTGATTGACGAAGTGCACACTTTGATCGGTGCAGGTGCGGCTGAAGGGGCGATCGACGCGGCAAACATTCTCAAGCCGGCTTTGGCAAGAGGCGAACTCCAGTGTATCGGCGCTACTACCCTCGACGAGTACCGCAAGCACATCGAGCGCGATGCAGCCCTAGAACGGCGCTTCCAGCCCGTGATGGTCGGCGAACCGACCGTTGACGAGACGATCGAGATTCTCTTCGGTCTGCGGGAACGCTACGAACAGCACCACAAGCTGAAAATATTGGATACAGCCCTCGAAGCTGCAGCCAAACTCTCGCATCGGTACATCTCCGATCGCTTCCTACCAGACAAAGCAATTGACTTGGTAGACGAAGCAGGTTCTAGAGTCCGCCTGATCAACTCCCAACTGCCTCCCGCAGCCAAAGAACTTGACAAAGAACTCCGCCAAGTCCTCAAAGATAAAGACGAAGCGGTGCGTTCTCAAGACTTTGACAAAGCCGGCGAATTGCGCGATCGGGAAATGACCATCAAAGCCGAAATTCGCGCTATTTCCCAAGCCAAAAAAACCGACTCTGCCCGCACCGGCGAAACCGACCCATCGCCAGTAGTTACTGAAGAAGACATTGCTCAAATCGTGGCAAGCTGGACGGGCGTACCGGTTAACAAACTGACCGAATCCGAATCCGAAAAGCTCCTGCACATGGAAGATACCTTGCACCAGCGCTTGATCGGGCAGGAAGAAGCAGTGAAAGCCGTTTCCCGCGCCATCCGTCGCGCTCGCGTTGGCTTGAAAAATCCCAATCGCCCGATCGCCAGTTTCATCTTCTCTGGCCCCACAGGCGTCGGCAAAACCGAACTTACCAAAGCCCTAGCAGGCTACTTCTTCGGTTCCGAAGACGCGATGATTCGGTTGGATATGTCCGAATACATGGAACGGCACACCGTCTCCAAACTCATCGGTTCTCCGCCTGGGTACGTCGGCTACAACGAAGGCGGCCAACTCACAGAAGCAGTCCGCCGCCGTCCTTACACCGTCGTGCTGTTCGACGAAATCGAAAAAGCCCACCCCGATGTCTTCAATATGCTGCTGCAAATATTGGAAGACGGCCGCTTAACAGATGCCAAAGGTCGCACCGTAGACTTCAAAAATACGCTGCTGATTATGACCTCAAACATCGGTTCTAAGGTGATTGAAAAAGGCGGCGGCGGCCTCGGTTTCGAGTTCAGCGACAACCAAGCCGATGCTAATTACAACCGCATTCGTTCTTTGGTTAACGAAGAACTCAAAAACTACTTCCGCCCCGAATTCCTCAACCGACTCGACGAAATTATCGTCTTCCGCCAGTTGAACAAGGAAGAAGTCAAGGAAATCGCGGTCATCATGCTCAAAGAAGTGTTCAGTCGTTTGACAGAACAGGGAATCACCCTGGAAGTGACCGAAAAATTCAAAGAACGGCTGGTAGAAGAAGGCTACAACCCCAGCTACGGAGCCAGACCCCTGCGCCGCGCTATCATGCGGTTGTTGGAAGACAGTTTGGCTGAGGAAATCCTTTCTGGCCGCATCAAAGACGGTGACACCGCTGTTGTGGATGTGGGCGAGGACGGAATTGTTAAGGTGCTGCAAGGTCAAAAGCGGGAATTGCTGCCCCAAGGCGCTGAGTAAGTTTGAGTAAGTGCGATTTCGAGTTAAGTTTGGAAATAACCAATCTCGCAGTCGAAAACAACTCAAAATCTTCACATAGAAAAGGTAGAGAATTTAAATTCTCTGCCTTTTTTATGAGTTAATATCAAGGGTAGACATTATTGTAGAAATTTTTGATTGATAAGGAAACCGCAGATAAACGCAGATAAACGCAGATAATTTTAAGACTGTTTGCCAAGGGATGCACTTCAAGTCTAGTAATTAACAGCGAGATACTTCAACGGTAAGCTGTACAGCATTTAAATTGTATATTTTGGGCGGGTTCGCGTGTCCAGCCTGCTCGTGGTTTGATTATTTCTTGAGATGCAATTTAAATGCTGAGGAGCTTAATTAGATAATTAGTGGCAACTATATATCGGAGGACTTTCATGACATCTGAAAAAAACAATTTGGGTACAAAAGTAGCAGAAAATTCGCCTGAAACTTGGTGGCAGAAAGCGTGGAAGTCGCAGCGAGAAAATCTTCAGATAGTGATTATTGCTTTGAGTTTAGCAATAGTGATTCGAGCTTTGGTCGCCGAACCGCGCTACATACCCTCAGATTCTATGGTACCCACTTTGCACGTGGGCGATCGCGTCGTAGTCGAAAAAATCTCCTACTACCTCGAACCTCCCAAAACTGGCGACATCGTAGTATTTGCCCCGCCCGAAAAGTTGCAAGAACAAGGCTTTACCCAAGACCAAGCATTCATCAAGCGGGTAATTGGCTTACCTGGTCAAACCGTCGCCGTTAAACAAGGTTTAGTTTATCTCAACGACCAACCCCTCGTCGAAAAATATATTGCCGAACCTCCTCAATACCAGTGGGGGCCTTATCGCGTCCCAGAAAATGAATACTTTGTGATGGGAGACAACCGCAACAACAGCAACGACTCCAGCAGGTGGGGATTTTTACCTAAGCAGAATATCATCGGCCGCGCTGTAGTGCGGTTTTGGCCTCTAGAACGCATCGGGCAAGTTTGAAGTCAGTTGACTGTTGACAGTTGACTGTTGACAGTTGACTGTTGACAGTTGACTGTTGACATCGCAAGTCCAATGCTCTTCGGCCCAATGCCCAATGCCCACGCCTTATGCTGTACGGAAATTTCTACTTATTCTTGTACCTTGAGGGGTAGGGACTTCCTCCGGCAACTGATAAAATGGTACAAAAAGCAGCGGGGTTTCTCGCCTCGATCAAAATTAGTTGAATATTAAAAAATTAGGAAAGCTATGGGATTTTTTGATTCAGAAATTGTTCAGCAAGAAGCCAAGCTGTTGTTTGAAGACTATCAATCTCTCATCAAACTAGGTGGCAATTACGGCAAATTCGATCGCGAAGGCAAGAAAATGTTCATCGCTCAGATGGAATCAATGATGGAGCGCTACCGTATTTTTATGAAGCGCTTTGAGCTGTCTGAGGACTTCATGGCTCAGATGACGGTAGAGCAGTTAAAAACACAGCTCAATCAATTTGGCATCACGCCCCAGCAGATGTTCGATCAAATGAACTCAACGCTGGAGCGGATGAAATCTGAGCTGGAAAAACAATCCTAGTGAGCAGAAGGAAGAAGGAAGAAGGAACAAGGAAGAAGGAACAAGGAAGAAAAAGAAAGTATTCCCAATGCCCAATGCCCAAGGCCCAATGCCCAATGCCCAATACCCCATGCCCAATGCCTAATCCCTAATGATTAATGACTAATGACTGATAGTTAAGGCCGCTCAAAAGATGAAGCAGGTTTGAAACTTTCTGCGGGAACTCCCTGCAAAGCTTGGCTCATAAAATCACGCCAAACAGGGGCGACAATCCCACCGCCAGTAGCACCGTAGCTCATCGGTCTATAATTGTCGTTGCCCATCCAAACAGCCACCGACAACTGCGGCACGTAACCCACAAACCAGATATCCCGTTCTGAGGAAGTTGTACCAGTTTTCCCAGCAGCCGGCCGACCAAGTTGAGCCGCCCTTGCCGTTCCGCTGGTAATTACCCCTTGCAGGGCGCTGTTGACAGATGCCGCCGCCCAGGAATTGAGAACTAATTTGGGTTTGGGCGTATTGTCGAGCAAGACGTTGCCACTGCTGTCAGTGACTTGCACGATAAATGTGGTGTCAGAATGCCAGCCGTTGTTCGCGAAGGTAGCAAAAGCTCCGGCCATTTCTAAAGGAGTGAGGTCAACGGCACCCAAGGGCAAAGAAATCACCGGTTCCATCGGACTTCTGATGCCGAGCACGCGACAAATCTCAATCACTTTATTCAATCCGACTTCTTGACCAAGCTTGACGGCGGGAATGTTGAGAGAGACTTCCAAAGCTCTGCGGATGCTGACTGCACCGGAGAAGCCACCGCCGTAGTTTTGAGGGTAGTAGTAGCCGTCGCCGTCGCGGTAGCCGACAGGGGAGTCGTAGACAATTGAATCCGGGCCGTATTTGCCGCTAGCAAAGGCAGCGTAGTAGATAAAAGGCTTAAAAGAAGATCCGGGCTGGCGGCGTGCTTGAATGGCGCGGTTGAACTGGCTCTTTTCGTAATCGACGCCGCCCACCATTGCTTTGACGAAGTGGGTTCGGGGATCTACGGCGGCTAGGGCAATTTGCCCTTGCTCGCGATCGTAAAATAGCCCTTGGTAGTAAAGCCGATTGTGCCACGCTTTGACGGTTTCTTCGGCTATGCGCTGCATTTTGAGGTCGATCGTGGTTTGAACGCGCATTCCTCCCTTAACCACGGCATCTCGCCCGAAACGCCTTGTCAGTTCCTGGACTACGGCTTGTGTTACGTAAGGAACTTGAGAGCCGCCAAAAGAGGTAATTTTGCCTAGCTTAATTTTTTCTTGGCGGGCAGCAGTCTCTTGGGCGGGCGTAATCCATTTAAGATCCTTCATGCGGCCTAAAACGAGGGTTTGCCGCTCTTTTGCCAACTTGTAATTGACGAAAGGACTGTATTCTTCGGGGGCCGAAATTAAGCCGGCCAGCATCGCTGCTTCCGAAAGAGTCAAATTACTTGCTGATTTGTTGAAATAGCTTCGAGAGGCTGTCTCTACGCCGTACAAGTTGTGACCTAAGTAGATTTGATTCAGGTATAGTTGCAGAATTTGGTCTTTGTTGAGAATTTGCTCCAAGCGGATAGACATTACCGCTTCAGCTACCTTGCGACTAAATTTTGACTGGGGAGATAGAAACAAGTTTTTGACTAGCTGCATAGTCATAGTCGAGCCGCCTTCAACGGTTCGACCTTTCTCTAGGTTAACTAGGAGAGCTCGGGCTATCCCGCCGGGGTTGATGCCTTTGTGGGTAAAGAAGTTGCTATCTTCGATCGCCAGAACAGCTCGTTTCAGGTGCGGGGAGATTTGGTCAAGAGGTACGACATCCCGGTTGGCTTCGTCGTGGATGCTGGCTAGCGGCTTGCCGTTGATGTCGTAAATGTGGGTAGTTTCGGTGGGAGAGTAGGTTTGCAAGATCCGAACATCTGGCAAATTGCGGAAGCTGATCGCTAAGCCAACCAGTCCACCAGCGACTACGGAACTGGCAAGCATTGTCATGCTGAGTATGGTTCCGGCGGTCACTTTACTGACTGACTGAACAAACTCGAATACGGGGGCTGAGTTTTCCGTGTTATTGCGGACGGCGTTGGTTGACACGTGGATTTCACTTCCTCACTCGATTTGGGGTTTAAGACTTTTAATTTTAGATGCGAACCCTAGAGACTGTCAGTCGATTTTAGATTTTAGATTTTAGATTTTAGATTGATTCCACAGATGAATCTGGGAGTTTGAACAAGAGTCTAAAATTTGGGGATCTCCACGACTGTTGTCGGGGGCTGGTATCCGTTTTTGGGCGGGGTCAGCTAATGAAAGCCGGTCAGCTTTGGGATTATAGTAGCTTGATAGTTATGTTTTTATGCGTCAACCAGTGAGTGTAACTAATTCTGCTGCACTTTAGCAAAACTATGATGAACGATCGCTCCCCGATGATAACTCCTAACCTTTCAGCGCTTTACCGCGGCGTCAGCGAGATTTTTCCAGATCGACCTGATTCTAGCAACCCTGACGAAAATTTAGCCCAACTGCTGGCAAAAGTCGATCGACCTTTGCGCGTCAAACTCGGAATTGACGCCACAGGGGCGGACATTCACTTGGGACACAGCATTTGCTTCCGCAAGCTGCGGGCTTTTCAAGATGCCGGTCACACAGCGGTACTGGTCATCGGAGATTTTACCGCAAGAATTGGCGATCCGACAGGGAAGTCGGAGATGCGTAGCCAGTTGACGGCCGAACAAGTGGCGGAAAATGCCAAGACTTATTTAGACCAAGTGCGTCCGATTCTAGATTTTGACACACCAGGACGTTTGGAAATTCGCTATAACTCCGAGTGGTTGTCAAAATTGGACATGGCGAAGATTTTGGAACTGCTAGGCACGATGACGGTGCAGCAGATGCTCGCTAAAGAGGGATTTGATAACAGGATGCAGCAGGAAAATGCGATTTTCCTGCACGAGTTTCTGTATCCAGTAATGCAGGGTTACGATTCAGTAGTCTTGGAAGCGGATGTGGAGTTGGGCGGAACCGACCAAAAGTTTAATATTGCGGTGGGGAGAGATTTGCAGCGACATTTTGGGATGAAACCGCAGTTTGGTTTGCTGATGCCGATTTTGATCGGGACTGACGGGGCGCAGAAGATGTCGAAGTCTTTGAACAATTATGTGGGTTTGTCGGAAGACCCGCTGACTATGTATTCTAAGTTGGAGAAAATTGCTGATAGTTCGATCGCCCAATATTTTGAACTATTGACAGATTTGCCACTTGATGAATTGCCAGAAAATCCGCGAGAAAAACAGAAACTTTTGGCTGTGGATGTGGTGCGGCAGTATCGCGGTTCGGAAGCGGCGGATCGCGCACAACAAGATGCAATGGCGCTGGTTAAAGGTGCTGCGGGACAAGCTGATGCTGTGGCGGAGTTTTCTTTGGCAAGTGTGCAGTTTCCGGCTAAGTTGTTTTATATTCTGAGTGCTAGCGGGCTTTGTAAAAGTAGCGGTGAGGCGCGGAAGTTGATGCAGGGCGGCGGGGTGAAGTTGGAGGGCGATCGGGTTTCTGATGTTAATCTTACTTTTGAATCACCGACTGATTTAGGCGGTAAGGTTTTGCAGGTTGGGAAGAATAAGTTTGTGCGATTGGTGCCTTGAATCTCTTTTTTAACCGCAGATGAATACTGAAGATGAACGCTGATGAACGCTGATAATCGAATTATTGTTGCTTTGGATGTTTCGAGTCAAGAAGAGGCGATCGCACTTCTGGACAAACTGCCACAAGTATCTTTCTGGAAAGTGGGTTTGGAACTGTTTGTGAGCTCCGGGCCGGGGATTTTGGAAATTTTAAAACAGCGGGAAAAGCGGATTTTTCTCGATTTGAAGTTTCACGATATCCCGAATACTGTGGCTGGCGCTTGTCGGGTTGCTGCTAAGTATAATGTGGATTTATTGACTATCCATTCTACTTGTGGTAAAGATGCTTTGAAAGCGGCACAGTTGGCTTTGACTGAAGGGGCGGCCGCTGTGGATAAACCGAGTCCTAAGTTGATTGCAATTACTCTATTGACGAGTTTGAATTCGCGACAGTTGGCTTTTGAGTTGAAAATACCTTTGGAGTTGCCAGAATATGCTTTGCACATGGCATTGTTGGCTAAGGAAACGGGTTTAGCTGGGGCTGTTTGTTCTCCGCAAGAAGTGGAACAGTTAAGAATGAGTTGCGGGGATGATTTTTTGTTGGTTTGTCCGGGGGTGCGTCCGAAATGGGCGGATGGGGGCGATCAAAAACGATCGATGACTCCGAAGGCTGCTTTGAAAGCTGGTGCGGATTATCTGGTGATTGGGCGGCCGATTACTGCTGCGGATGATCCGGTGGCGGCTTTTACCCGTATTTGTGAAGAGTTGGGATAAAAATAGGAATGTGTTTTTTAACCGCAGATGAACGCCGATGAACGCCGATAGAATTTTATCTGCGTTCATCTGTGTTTATCTGCTGATATCTGCCGTTGGCGAAAAGAAATTAAGCTGCTATTACAGCCGATCGCAAAATAGCTAGTTTCTACTCTTTAGTAATTTGGTAAGATGTTAAAATTTACAACTCTCGACGCGAGATGGGGATTCTAGCATTGATGCGTCTGGAGGCTTAGCTTGACTAACTGCAATATCTGTCTTTAATCCTAAAGCCTTCAGCAAACCAATAAATCGGTAAATCTCTTCTCCCCCTGATGCTTTCAGCAATTCCTCAAGTTTCTCCCAATTCTGTTGTTCATCTTCAGTCATTATAGAAATTTTATCTTGAGCTTTAACTACGTCTTTGAGTACCGTCAGTAACAGTTCAGATTCCGGTTCTTTTTCTTCTAAGATTGCTTGAATATAAGCAGCAGCTTCTTCAATTTGTTGGAGGGATTTAATCAGATAGTCATGGTAGCTATGAGTTTTAGGCATCGTTTCTACTCCTAAATTCTATCCAGTATTCTTTGGCTTTGCGAATATCTCGATCTTGGGTACTTTTATCTCCACCGCAGAGAAGCAGTACAATAGTTGAGTCTCTTTCTCCAAAATAAACCCGGTAGCCTGGACCGCAGTCAATTTTTAACTCAAAAACACCCTCTCCTACTGATTTACAGTCTCCTAAATTACCAAGAGCAACTCGCTGAAGTCTACCTTTTATTTTAGCTTTCCCTTCGCGATCGCGCAAAGAATCAAGCCAGTCTTCAAAAGGGATTTTTCCCTCTAAGGTTTCATAGGTTTGAATTTCTCTCGGTTGGACTTCCATGATTTCATTTAATACAAACCTTAGCGTCAATCGATAAAATTTTAGCTCATTCCGGTCAGTGCCAGGTATCGCAAACTTAGACAGCGCATGGTTTCGTGGTTTTTAACGAAGCTTTTTTTATAAATCTTAATGAAAGCCAGAAATGCTTAGATGTTACAGTCTACAAGTCTCGACGCGAGAGAAGAGAACCCCACACCAGACCCCCCAGACCACACCGCACCCAACCGCCCCCCACCCCCCACCCCAACGACCCCACCGGGAGGTGAGCTTCTGGTGCTTTCTCTGAAAAAGTGACGTTGTTGTAGTACAGCCATTCGTTTTTATTTCTCCAACCTACGCGCTCGCCAAACGCTTCCCATATTTTTATATCATATTCCCTACTTCCCCCCAGGCTTTGATAGATACGCTTCTGCACCGAAAAGCCGAAGCGCCCGTTGCTGTATTTTACCCAAAGTTGGTCAATCATTCGCAAGTCTTCGCAGGGAAATTTATCTATTATTGATGAATCATTCAGGCATCCTTGTTGTTCCCTACCCGCCATTTTGATCATCACTCTCGCCGTTTCCTTGTCCGCCTCTTTCCACTTTCCTGCTGCTAATAAATCTCGCAATTTTCTATAATCGACCCGCACCGCAGAAACTAATTGTACCTCATTAGTCTGCTGTTTAGGCATCCCCTCATTAGCCACCTGTTTAAGCATGATCTCACTAGCTGCCTGTTTGGCTATCACCTGTATTTGATTAGATGCTACTGGTGAAGACTGAAAAGGTTTTGGTTGAGGTTTAGCTGATATTTGAGTAGGTGATACTGACACATGATTAAGAGCTTGCAATACTTCTGCTGCTGATTGATAACGCGAACCCACTGGAAACAGGAGCATTTTATCTAATACTTTACCCAAGTCATTGCTGAGATAAAGTGCTTTATTTCTCCACACCCATTGCATTTGCATCGGATCGAAAAGTTCGTCAGCCAAAGTTCCATTTTTCTCGTCCAGTAAACACCCGGTTAATAACCGAATGCACGTGACACCAAGACTGTACAGGTCACTCGCTGGAAAAACATGACCTTGCATTTGTTCCGGTGCCGCATAGCCAGGAGTTCCAGTCACAGTTCCCACTCTAGTCAAAACACTACCGCTCAATTCCTTAGCAACTCCAAAGTCAATCAAGACTAGAGAACCGTGAGAATTTCTAATAATGTTATCCGGCTTAATATCTCGGTGAATTACTTTTTGCTTGTGAACAAAATCTAATATCGGTAGCAATTCTGTCAGTAATTGCTTAATCTGTTTTTCGCTAAACTTTCCCTGCTGCTGTAATTCTTTTAATAAATCCTCACCGTCAATAAATTCTTGTACTAAATAGAACCGCTTATCTTGTTCAAAAAATGCCAATAAATCAGGGATTTGAGGATGTTTACCCAAATCTCGCAGTCTCACTGCTTCTTGTTTGAATAACTCCGTCGCTTTCTGAATAGTTGCACTCCCTTGTAGTTGCGGGAGAAATTGTTTAATCACACAGATTGTATCCAGTCGATGTTCGTCTACGGCTTTGAATGTACGGCCGAAACCACCTTCGGAAATGTATTGAACTGCACGGTATCTGTCTCCGAGTAGCAGTTTGTTTCCGCAGCGTTGGCAGAATTTGGTGAGGGATGGGTTTTGATGCAGGCAATCAGGATTAAGGCATTGACTCATAAAAAATTCTTAGTTTCACAATTTTAAGAGTAACACAATTTACAGGTTGTTACTGTTACAATGCGTAAGTTGTGTCCGTTATTAAATATTTGCCTTCGTGCAGTTGTTTTCCCGGTGCCCAGTGCTGCATATTGCTGTAGTATGGTGTGTAGATACAGGATATTGTAGCAGATGAGCCTTGCTTTGATAATTGGCGGAGGAAGATCGATGAGGAGTATTTTGGCGGTTGAATGTATTTCTGATAAGTAGGATTTTGGCTGCGATGGTTAGAATGCCAACTCTGGCAGTTAATTTTGTGACAAATCATACTAACAGTATTAATGCCAGTCGGTATGGTTTGTTAGTGCGATCGCCCTGTCCCGCTGATTTAGAAGCTTTGGTCGATCGCCTGTTGCAAGATTTGCCGAGTTATGCTAATCGCGTAATTGTGCGATCGCACTTTTCTTCTAACAAAAACACACCGTCCGGTTACGCGCTGCCTCAAATAATTTTAGCAGGCCGCCCGGAGTTTGAACCGTTACCTTTAAATTCTGGGGATGCAATTCCTGACAATGCTAGTCAAGTTTTCATTACTACTTTGGAACGCCAGTATCGCGGGGGAAAACCAGTCGAAATTCAGCAATATCATTGGTTATTTTTCACTAAAACCGAGAACGGCTGGGAGTTGGCAAAAATCGTTTCTCGGTTTGGTACTGCGGCGGATATTCGTCCTTTATTAGGTCAAGATAGTGACAGCGAAATTGCTGAGGCTATTCGTTTGTGGTTGCGCGATTGTCGTGCAAAGGGGGCGGGTTTTTGAGATTGTGGGTAAATAGCAGAGATTGTTGGTGAAACCCACCCCGACAAATCAACAACAATTGATTATAATTGTTCTTTGAATTCGTCTAGTTTAGCCTTGATTATTTGCATATCTTGCCACATATACCATTTCGGAGTTTCCGGTTCGCGGGAGGGGTTTCGCAGCAAGTACGACGGGTGAAAAATTGGCATACACAAACGATTTTCCCATTCAATCCATTGACCTCGGATTTTACTAATTGGTCGCTTGTCGCTCAACAAACCTTTGAGGGCTGTGGCACCGGTTAATAAAATGATTTTGGGGTCTAAGATACGAATTTGTTCGAGCAAGTATGGTTTGCAAGCTTCGATTTCTTTGGCTGTCGGAGGGCGGTTGTTGGGAGGGCGACATTTGATGACGTTGGCAATGAATACGTCGGTTTCTGCACTCAATCCCACGGATTCTAAAATCTTATCTAACAGTTTGCCCGATCGCCCGACGAAGGGCAATCCGGTTTCGTCTTCGTTTTGTCCGGGGGCTTCTCCCACAATCAAAATTGAGGCTTGAGGATTGCCGCGCCCGATGACGGCGTGAGTGCGGCTGTTGCCCAATTCGCAGCGGTAGCAGCGATTGCAGTGTTCGCCGATTTGTTCCATATTTTGATAAGTGCCGGGAGGGATGGGAATTTTGGCATTTGCTGGTATTGAGTCTGTTTGGAAACTGGCACTTTGATTGTTGTCAAAAAGGCTGAGTTGCAAGTCGCTGGACATACATTTTACAATTAGGGAGATATTTTGGAGTCTAGAGTTTATAGTTTAGATCGGGTTTGGTGATTTGAGATTGGCTAGAAGCTTGTGTGCGATGTTGTCAATCGCACAATCTCCAATTAAGACTGGCACAATCTCCAATTGTTTGGTTGAGCTCGTACAGGCAAAAATATGTTCTCTAACCCGTTTTTTGACGATCGCGCCGATGCAGGCGAAAAACTGGCCGAGGCAGTTGTGGACGAGTTCGGCAAGTTGAGTTTAATGACACAGAAGGCGGTGAAACCGATTGTTTACGCCTTGCCGCGCGGGGGTTTGCCCGTTGCTGTGCCGATTGCGCGCCGCTTGGGCTGTCCTTTGGATGTGGTTGTTGCCAAGAAAATTACTCGCCCAGATAATTTAGAATTGGCGATCGGGGCTGCAACTGCTGACGGTCACGTCCTCTGGGAAAAGCAAAAGCAGCACAATTTACGCTTGCAAAAATCAGCCCTGCCCCTAGCCCAAAATAATGCTCAATCTCTGCTGGCAGATTTGTCTCCGGGACGCCCAAATATCAGTGCGGCTGGGGCTTTGGCGATTTTGGTAGATGACGGCATTGCTACGGGGATGACGATGGCTGTGGCGGCTAAGGCTTTGGAGTCGCAGCAACCGCTGGCTTTGTGGATTTGCGCGCCTGTCGCCCCGGCAGATTTGATGGGATTTTTGGCGCAGATGGGCGATAAGTTGATCGTTCTGGAGACTCCTCACCCTTTTTACAGTGTCAGTCGCTTTTATGGGCAATTTCCGCAGGTTGAGACGGCGGAGGCTTTGGCGTGTTTGCAGCAACAAACTGAATGGCGATCTTAGGTTAAGCTAGAAGGCTAAATCTAAAAGCTCGAGCGCTAAAACATGAGACCTTGGCAATATTGGTTGGACACTTTGATTCTGTCTACTCAGCACAATCCGCCTCGCTTTGTTGAGTTGGTAATGTTGACTTTGGCGATGATTTTGCTCGGGCTGTGGAGTGTAACATTGCAGTGGCAGTATTTAACGCTGTCTCTGAGTTATATAATTGGTTCGTCTTTTTCAATTTTGGTGCGGGAATCCATCGGCCCACGACCTCAATTTCAGCTAACTCACCTGACAGCCTTGTTGTTATTAATTATCAGTTTTTATAGTTTTGCTGAACTGATTAGGTAGTTGATGTTTTTTTTGACGAACCGCGAAGACGGGAAGAACCACAGGCGGGACGCCTGTTCCACAAAGAAAGAGAAGAGGATAGAAGAGGAGATCGAGAGTTCACAAATCATTAGCCATCCTCCTACATTCTAATGGGATTGATGTAAAATTATGCGGTTGCCGGCAGGATCGAAGGCATAGATTTCTAGACCGTGAGAAGCTTTAATAATTTCTCCGGCGGGCGGATATCCTAAAGCCCAAATTCGGGCGATCGCAGTTTCGATATCGCTGACTTCCAAACACAGACTCATGCCTGTTTTGGCTCGATTTGCAAATTCCGATTTGTGGGAATCTTTGGGTTTGAATATGCCGATTCTTAAGCCGGGGAGTTGAAATTCAGCATAAGTATTGGGAATGTAAGGGTTTGGTTCTATGTCGAGAAATTTTGTGTAAAATTTAACGAGAACTTCCTTATCAATGTCTGCTAAAGTCACTAGGGCGGCGCTGTATTGGAAACTCATATAAATTGGGAATGGGTAATTGATAATATTATAACTTTTTATTTATTTAAAATCCTCCAATTCGTCCGACTATTTGGATTTTACCTTGTCGAGATCCTTTGAGAATTACAGCTTCGCCACTTTGCGGTACAATATCAGTAATCGCGGTAATATTTACTTGATGAGTTACCATAATAACCGCGCCTTTAGTGTTGCGGTTGTCAACAATCAACTTGCGGATTGCTGCTGTTTGTCTGGCTTCTTTGCTGCTGTCGCTAAAGAACGAGTTCAACGCTGGGAACGGTTCGACGCCTAAATTTATCAGTTTTGCTGTTTCCAAACACCGACACCACTGACTCGATAAAACTCTAGCCACTTTGATGTTGCGGTTGCGAAATTCGGCTGCAATTTGCTTGGCTTGGGTTCTTCCTTGTGCTGATAAATTGCGCTGGGTGGAACAGTCACCTAACTTAAAGTTAGCAGGATCGCCGGTGCCTGGGGCGATCGCGTGTCGCATTGCTACCACCAGCCCCGTCTCGCCCCGCTGCAACAATTGCCACCCTGCTTGAGTTTGCGCGTTGGTTGCTGCGTCAGAACTTGCTGTTGCAGTAATTAGGCCGATCGACAATACTAAAGCTAGCGATCCGAAAAACCATTTCCAGTTGAGGTAAATTCGCCCCGCCATTGTTCCAGAAGTTAGAAATTAACTTATCATATTATAATACAACAAATATTGCTCTATGGAACTCACCAATTTTATTGCTCTCTCTGTCATTATTGCCCTCGTGCTGGGGATTGGGTTTGGAACAATGACTTGGGCTTACTTCGGCAATGGCAGCATTTCTGTACTCTTTAAAGAACCAATTTTAACTTACCCAGAATTTCCAGATACCGACAGCGGCCGTAAAGCTTATGTTTATTTTCAACAAGGAATTGAGGCTTATCAGTCGGGAAATTACCGCAAAGCTAAAGATAAATTTACCAGCGCTGTAGAACAAGTTTCAACTTTGGCAGAAGCTTACCACAATCGCGGCTTAGCTTGTGCAAATTTGCGATCGGATGAGGAGGCTGTTCCAGATTTGATCCGTGCCAGCGAATTATACCAACAGCAAGGGGCTGGATTTGCGATCGACACGATTAAACAAAATCTTGCCGCCTTGAAGCAGCGCA
Source organism: Microcoleus sp. AT9b-C3 (assembly GCF_036705485.1). Classification (NCBI taxonomy): domain Bacteria; kingdom Bacillati; phylum Cyanobacteriota; class Cyanophyceae; order Oscillatoriales; family Microcoleaceae; genus Microcoleus; species Microcoleus sp. AT9b-C3. The sequence continues at coordinate 257,661 of NZ_JAUBUR010000002.1, forward strand.
AATTAGAACGAGAAAAACAAAAAGCAATACCCACAGGTTGAAACACTCCCACTATGCAGTTGTAAGGTGCGCAGTGCGCACCTACAAGTAGAGGCTGTGCGTAAGTCCTAAAAGAGTCAAAATTTAATATTCTCCCTTGATTTTAAACTTGTCTCTCATCTTCTATTTGATCGATTTTAGCAATCATCATTTCTCGGCTAGGTGCCACCACTCGATAATTAGTAATGGGATCGTAAGCTTCCCACTCTTGAGTCACTTCGCTGTCTTGCCACAAAAACCATTCCCGGTAAATTTCGCCGTCATCAATGTCGCCGCACAATGGCAGCCAATCATCTCCTCCCAAATTATCAAAATCTCCTCCTACTAAGTCAATCCAAGCTGTAAGGATACAAGAGTCAATAGCATTATTATTAACAGTGACTGCGTTAGAGTAAAGAGAAGTTTCGGGAAAACAAAGTGTGGATTTCATAACCTGTACCTGAATGTTATGTTATTAATTTATAAAAAAATCCTCTACGTCAGCGACAGCAGAATGCCACTATCCTAACCTCCACAGTTCCCACCTCGAAAAACCTTGACACCCAAAGCGCTCAAATTCTTCTGGTGTATGACTTAAGAGCGCTTTGAGTCAAGTCGCTAGACAGGCTAAATTGAGCCACTTTGCCAAGTGGCATACAAGAAAGCCCGATCGACAAAATATGGCTGGCGAAGGAGCTCGCGTATTGAGGATCGAAGACAGCGCGACTGCCAATTGTATACTTGGTAAGTTGCCGAGTTTCAGTACAGTTTTTGTGATAAAATTAGCAGTAACCTGACTTTCGTACCGACGACCTGGTTTGGTCAAAAGCTTTGCAACGAGCTTTCCAACAGTGGTGCGATCGCCAGTTTGGATTTATTGTTAATTTTGCCAAGTCGCGATCGACTGTTAGGGGAAAAAATTATGCAAGCAACCAACCAAGAAAGAAATATCGATCTGACAATCCACTATACCAACGGTAAACAGCAACACTTCCAGTTCATTGCGCCAGAGGGAACAGTAGGAGAGCAAGCAACTTTAGGCACTCGCCTGCACAGAATGTTGACTGCAGACCCGATAATTCTCGAATTGGCAGATAAACTGGTAGTTATCCCAGTTCACAACATACAAAGTATTGAAATATCGCCGGTTCCTCCCAAATTGCCAGAGGGTGTCATTCACCCAATGCGAGAAATCAAGAAATAGCTAAGGTGTTCTGCATCCAAATTCAACTGCAAAGGCGGACAGGATGCTCACCCTACGAAAATTTTTAATAAACAAAAAGGTACAAACTTAAAGCGGGACAACTTATTACAGCTCACAGATTTAAATCACCCAAAAAATTGTTACTTGCAGTGAAATTAGTTCCGCCAGGAAAAACCTAATAGTATACAAGATCCCACCCCTTATATCATTACTCATTCCCAATCTAAAATCTAAAATCTAAAATCTAAAATCGCATGAGTGAGGGGAATAATTGCAGGTTTCGCAGACTTTAACTTACCGAAAAAAATGCTAGAGCTCCACTGTCACACAACTTATTCCGACGGCACTCTCACCCCTGCCGCACTTGTAGCCGCCGCCACATCTTCGGGGGTTCGCGCCTTGGCAATCACCGATCACGATACGATGTCGGGTTGGGATGAAGCCTTCGCCGCCGCTGCTTTGTACGGTATCGAAATCGTGCCAGGACTCGAACTCAGTACAGTTCACAACGGCCGATCGCTGCACATTTTAGGTTTTTATCCCGATGCCAATAAGTTGCGCGTTCCTTTGAACGATCGCCTGCAAGGAAGGTTTCGCCGATCGCAGGAAATGGTCGAAAAATTAGCAGCAATGGGATACGCGATCGAACTGCCAAAAACATCCCCAGGAATGGCACCGGGAAGGCCTCATATTGCCTCTGCACTTGTAAAAGCCGGTCACGCGAAATCATCGCGGGAAGCATTCGATCGCTGGCTGGGAGATGACGGCCCGGCTTACGTGCATTACGAGAAATTCTCGATCGTCGAAGGGATTGATTTACTGAAAAGTTGTGGCGCAGTCCCAGTTTGGGCTCACCCTTATTTATTTCGCGGCGGCGCTGTTGAGGAAGTCTTAAAAGAATTAGTAGATGCGGGTTTAATGGGAGTTGAAGTATACCATCCCAGCCACAGTTCTAGCCAAATCCAAAAGTTGAAAGATTTGTGCCTTCATTACGGTTTGCTGGCAACGGGTGGCAGCGATTATCACGGCCCCGATCCGGAAAGGAAAGCAGCAGATAGCACCCAACTGAATATGCTGCATTTACCGTTAGAATTGCTGGAACCGATTAAAGTTGCTGCGGCGAGTTTGAAATAGTTGTTTAGCACGAATTTTGCCGATGTATACAGGTGTCAAAAAAAATAACCCTTCGCTTTTTGAGTGAGGAATTTGCACAAAGTAAATCATCAGCAGAAGACCGAGGTCAAGCAGAATATAAATTAATATGAAGCTAAAGGCAATTGCAGGTGAGTAGATTTTAGAATGTTACTAAAGCAACTTGCCAAACGGAGCTTATCATGACTACAGAAGACAGAGCGAAGGCGATCGGCAAAAATTTAGAAGGCAAAGCTCAGGAAATTTTCGGTAATATCACGGGCAACAGAAAAGACCAGGTTGAAGGCAAAGCCAAACAAGCGGAAGCCGCCGCCCGCCACGCAGCAGAAGATGCTAAAAATGCGGTGAGAAATCTGGCAGATAAAGCCAAAAGGTCGATCGACAAATTGTAGAAACCGCGTTATACCAAATCCTGGCTAATAGAATTCGCTTCATATCAAATCCTTTGCTATCAATAGGGTTTGATATGATTTATTTTTGGAATGTGCATAAACGGGGTGACAAGCGAATTTCAAAGGTGGTACCCGCCACGTGATTTATCCGTGGAATCAATCCCAAATCGAAAATCGAAAATCCTCAAGCCCCCGGATTTATCCGTGGGGTCGCCTCTAAAATCTAAAATCTAAAATCGCGCAATCGATTGACTCCTGCGATATCTCTTCAAAAGCGCAATGGAGAAGGCCCGATTGTAAACCCGCCCCCACCCAAGTCAACCCTAAAATTCATTACAATGAATCAATGGAAAATATCTAATTAAAAAGACTTGAATCAAAATAATTTACTGTCTCGCATCTCAATCGACTCGAATATCTGCTTTGGCAAACCCTGTATTCGCGGCCATCGCATTTGGGTTTCTCTGATTCTTGACTTTCTCGCTAGTGGAATGACTCTTAAAGAATTGCTTGAGGAATATCCGGGAATTGAACGAGAAGACGTTTTGGCTTGTATTGCTTATGGAAGAGATAGGAACGATCGTTCTCAATGTTAATCTCCGGTTAAAAATCGGGTTCTGCGACTAAAAGCTCGATCGACAAATCCATCTGTTCCTTCCCCCGCGCCAAAAACCTTTCGCACTCCTGCCAACACTCCACAGCCACCCCAAACTGCTCGAAAACCTCCTCTAGAGGCAACTCTCCCGATTCCACCCGATCGATAATTGCTTCAATTCGATCGACCGTTTCCTCATAATTCCAGTCAGACTGGCGCAACTGCGAATCAATCATAAATTTTCTTCTGCATCCAATACTTCTACAATCTTAACTTTCAGCACGCCCCGACTCAATCTCACAGTCAATTCCTCTCCCAATTCCAAACCGTCAGTTGTGCGGACGATGGTACCGTCACTTTGGATTACGGCCGCATAACCCCTTTGCAATACCGCCGCCGGATTCAGTGCGGATAACTTTTCTTGCAATACTTCCAGTTTACCAGTTGCTTGCCGCAAAGTTCGGGAGGTCGCAGGCAAGCGTTTTAATCGATTTTGTAACAGTTGCAAATGCTCTTCTTCTGTCTGAAATCTGGCCCGCACAGCACTTGCTAAATTGACCATTCGCTGCTTGTGTTCAAAGTAAATATCTGCTAAAATTGGTACAGCTTGAGCGGCAGCCGCAGTCGGAGTGTGGGCTCGTTTATCTGCTACTAAATCGGCGAGAGATTCGTCTCTTTCGTGCCCGATGCCTGTAATAATTGGAATCGCACAATTCGCGATCGCCCTGACAACTCTCTCATCATTAAAACAAGCCAAATCTTCCGCAGAACCGCCGCCGCGCCCTAAAATTATCACATCCGCCCTACCGTCCAATTCTACACGGGCGATCGCGCGGGCGATCGCAGCAGCAGCCAATTCTCCCTGCACTCCTGTCGGCGACAGCAACACCCGCAAACCCGGATATCTTTGGGCTAGAGTCCGCTGAATGTCTCCCCAAGCAGCGCCTGTATCGGATGTCACCACGGCCACAATTTGCGGGTGTGCGGGAATCGGGCGCTTTCTGGCGGGATCGAAGAAACCCTCAGCATCCAAGCGCGATCGCAATTGCTGCAACCGCAAAGCCTGCAATCCTTCCCCAGCCGGTAGCGATTGCACAACAGTCAACTGGTACTCGCCGCGATTTTTGTAAACCCGGATGCTTCCCAAAACCAGCAACTGTTCGCCTTTTTCCGGGATTTGCACCAATTTTTGCCGCTGAGAATTCCACACCACGCAGCGAATAGCAGCGCTTTTGTCGGTGTCGCACAAAGTGAAAAAGCAGCCGCTGGGGTGGTGCGAAACGTTCGACACCTCGCCTGTCAGCCAAACTGATTGCAGGTTGCGATCGCCCTCCAACAATTCTTGCAGGTATGATGTTAGTCCGGCAACAGATAAAGCTGTATCGGGAAGAATTGAAGTCATCCAATTTTAGATTTTAGATTTTAGATTTTAGATTTAGGCTACTATCAATGCTTCGGACAGTGTGCGATTGCCAAGCGTAAAATAAGGGTTTCAGGGCGATTGCCGAAGCGACTTGCTAACGAAAAATCAGGGGTTTCCGACTAGGATATCAAAATAGTCCGGACTATTGTAGTATATCTAAGGTAATTTATTTGTAGGCTGAGCGGGCGATCGTAATTTTAACTGCAAACAAACTAATGATATCAGATATAATGACTTCGATGAATGTGCTGCGCCAAGAGGCTGCGGCGATCGGCATTACTGAGGAAGAAGCCAGAAAATATGGCGACCTCCGACATAAAAGAACTTGGTCTTTGGCGATCGAACATCACCTCTCAATGCAAGATTTTGCCGTTGGCAAAGCCCTCGAAGAGGATCGCATAGAACAATCCTTCACAACTTCCGAAGCAGATTCCTCCAGCGCACTCAACCACTCTCAGACTGCGGAGTCGAAAGACTATGGTATTCAGCTAACTGCGAACCTAGGCGAATCTAGAGCAAGCAAGGAGAACCAAACAGCCTCTGTTGCTTCGCCACAACAGCAAGCAGTAGCAATCGGGCGATCGCACACACATTCCGACCACCGCAGCAACCAAAACCGAGGTTTTAAACAAGTAGTTCAAAATCATATTAAAGCATTAACAATTGCATCCGCCTCCCGCACAAATCTGCCCCATTCACAACTGGGCAATTGGGTTTGTCCTGAGTGTGGGCCGGAGGGCGAATTGGGCTGTTACCTCTGCGCCGGAGAAGGCACTGTAGGGGACATTTCAGCTATTGGCTGGACGCTAGCTTATATGGAAATGCTGGGCTGTTCTGCTCGCGAAATTGAACCGTTGAGAAAAATTTCGCCTTCATTGAATATTCTGGAATTGAATTTAAAAGTTTGTGTTGCTATCAAACAAAGTAGCGAAGTTTTAGCCAGGACGGAGAAATGGGTAATTAGTCATTAGTTACCTGAAAGCTCAACCAAATTAAGTATTGATTCTAGCTTTTTCAAAGCAACTTCCAATTCGTCATTAACCACTTGGAAATCGAATTCCCCTGCCGCTTCAATTTCCTCTTTAGCCCGCACTAACCGACGGGCGATCGCAGTTTCGGAATCTTGACCCCGACTCCGCAGCCGCCGCTCCAATTCTTCCCAAGAAGGAGGTAAAATAAAAATTCGCAGCGCCTGTGGAAAATTATTCCTAATTTGCCTAGCCCCTTCCAACTCAATTTCGAGGATTACCCATTTTCCCTCACCAATTCCTTGCTTGAGACCAAAATAAGGAGTACCGTAAAAATTACCGGCAAACTGGGCCCATTCCGCCAACTCTCCAGCCTCAACCATTTGTTCAAAGCGGCTGCGGCTGACAAAATAGTAGTGCTGTCCCTCAATTTCTCCCTCACGGGGCTCACGAGTTGTCACCGATACCGAAAGATACAATTCGGGATGGCGATTGAGGAGCGATCGTACTAAGGTGCCTTTCCCCACACCGCTAGGCCCCGTCAGAACAATTAATTTACCAGATTTCATCTTTAGAATAGAAACGTGTAACAATTTAAGTTTCTGCTTACTTTAGACTGTAAACGCTCAAATTGCAACTGAAAAACCTCAATCATCTCGACCTTGACCGTCTTTGCTCACCACAAAACGATTAGCAACCGTTTCCGGTTGAATCGCCGAGAGGATTACGTGACTCGAATCTGTAATAATTACCGCTCTCGTGCGGCGGCCGTAAGTCGCGTCAACCAGTTGTCCCCGCTCCCGCGCATCAGTAATAATCCGCTTAATTGGCGCTGACTCTGGACTGACAATGGCAATCACTCGATTAGCAGACACAATATTACCAAAACCGATATTAATTAATTGAATATCCATGAAAATCTTAATCTATGGGTGAACGACTAACTATCAATCCTTACTTTTTATCATATATACAAATATTTTGTATTACAATCCTAAAATTAATCTCAACTAATTTTTTTAGTTGAGATTAATTTTTTACCCTTTTGACGCCGAGTACCCCGTTCTTTATCAAAAATTTAAAAAAGACTCGGTGTTGCCGCTGTATCTTAAAGATTCGGTAAACTCCTCAATTTTTAGTTGCTAATAAAAGCATTACCTGTATCGAGACAAAAGCCGATAAATGTTGCGAAATATAAAGTTAATTTCCAGGAGAGGGAAACGTAAGTATAATCCGTGATTAATAACAGTAAATATTCCCAAATGCTGGTTTGATGAGCTTTCCAACCTAAACTAAAAGCCGCTGGCGATCCTCTTCGTTGGCGTAGCCCCCGTAGGGGCGGGCTTCGCTAACGCACTTTCGGCCCGATTTTTTACCAAAAGATTGGGGATGATGTGCCAAACTACAGATTTTTATTGCATGATGTTCGACACTAAAATGGGTTTGTAGTGAAAATTTTAGTTTTATTAATACCGATAAAAAAGTGTGGATACAATTATCAATTGTATAACAAATCTGAAAACTTGCAGAGTCTCGCGCCGGACACGGCAGTGCCGTTTCTCTACAGATGGTCGCAGGATTATATGTTGCAATAATTGTGGGAATTAGTAGAAAAATCTGAGCACTTTAGTTTTTACTACAAACATTTTGAAGTCAGCAAAAGTTAGGCATAAAGGGGTTTTACGCATGAGATGAATTCCTGTTGAATTAGAATTATTAAACCGCAGAGGACACAGAGAACACAGAGTCAATCGATTTTAGATTTTAGATTTTAGATTTTAGATGGAAGCCTTGACCCCACAGATAAATTCGGGCGCTTGTTTATCGGATCTACGTTTTTGAGTTTTCCGTAAATAAATTTCTTGGCTTGTATCCTGGATGCTTTCGGTCAGAGAACAGAGAGATGAATAATTCCGATTCTACGTGATTTGATATAAATTATAGCGGTAAGAATTCATGCACACCGCACCCTACACATACAGGATATGTATAAATCTTATTCAACAAAAAACTGGGATTAATGCAGATAAATTCACCCGCATTAATCCCCAGTTATTGCACACTTAAATTAAGCCGCAACTAAACCGCTGTGCCTCAACAAAGCTTTAGTGCTCGGTTCGCGTCCCCGGAAAGTTTTAAACACTTCCATCGGGGGCAAACTGCCGCCCAATCCTAACACTGTATCTCGGAAGCGCCTACCTGTAGAGGCGATCGCACTTTCATCTTCCAAACCCACTTCCTCAAAGGCCGCAAAAGCATCAGCGCTGAGCACTTCCGCCCATTTGTAACTGTAATACCCCGCCGCATACCCGCCCGCAAAAATATGTCCGAAAGCGCACAAAAATGCGTCTTCTTCCAGAGGAGGCAAAACTGTGGTAGTTTTAGCGATACGGTTGCGGACATCGGCCACAGTTTCGCTGCCGCCCGATCGATAGCGGTGGTGCAATTCGATGTCAACGCTGCTAAAATGTACTTGCCTGAGCATGACGCTGCCACTCATGTAGTGGCGGGCTGCTAACAGCTTTTGGTAATAGTGTTCCGGCAAAGTTTCCCCGGTTTCGTAATGCTTTGCCATCCCAAACAAAGTCGCGCGGTCGTAACACCAGTTTTCCATAAATTGACTGGGCAATTCCACCGCATCCCACTCAACATTATTGATGCCCGAAGCCCCCGGATAGTCTACCGTTGTCAGCATATGCTGCAAACCGTGACCGAATTCGTGAAACAAAGTTTCGACTTCCAAGAAAGTCATTAAACTCGGTTTGCCGTCAACCGGAGGACTTTGGTTGCACACCAAATAAGCCACCGGCAACCGTGTTGTTGTCTTTCCGGCTTCCACAAATTTAGCGCGCACCACGCACTCGTCCATCCAAGCACCGCCGCGCTTTTCCTCGGGGCGGCTGTAGGGGTCTAAATAGAAATTGGCGATCGTATTTCCTGCTTCATCATCTATTTGAAAATAGCGCACATCTTTGTGCCACACAGGAGTTTGACCGTCCGCCGCAGTTACTGTCACGCCGAACAGTCGCTTTACTAATCCAAATAACCCCTCTAATACCTGTGGCAAAGCAAAGTAAGGGCGCAATTCTTCGGCACTAAAAGCAAACTTTTCTTCCCTGCGCCGTTCCGACCAAAAACCTACATCCCAGTGCTTCAAATCTCCAGCTTCCGGCGCGCCTTTTTCTGCAGCAAAAGCTTTCAAATCTTCTAAATCTTTGACAGCCGCATCATAACTAGCCTGGCGCAATTCTTCTAACAAAGCTTCCACTGCTGTCACGTCAGGAGCCATTTTGCTCGCCAAGCTCAATTCGGCATAACTACTAAAGCCGAGTAAAGCAGCTTTTTCCTGGCGCTGAGCTAAAATGCGATCGGTCAACGGCCAGTTATTCAATTCTCCGCTACTTGCTTTGCTGATAAAAGCTTTGTACAACTTTTCGCGCAAGTCGCGGCGGGTGCTGTGCTGCATGAAAGGGCCGTAACTCGGAAAGTCTAAAGTAATCCGCCAAGGGCCGTTTTCGGCATCCGCATTTTCTTCGCCCGCGCTGCGAGCGGCTTGAGCTGCTAAACTCAACAAACTCGGCGGCAAACCGTCAATTTCGTCTTTATTTGTGAGGGTGATGCTGAATGCTTTGGTAGCGTCGAGGACGTGATTGGAAAATTGGGTACTAATTTCCGCCAATTCTAATTGAATGGCATTAAAACGCTCTTTTTGTTCGCCTTCTAAACCGACGCCGGAGAGTTGGGCGTCTCGGAGAGCGGCTTCGACAATTCGCTTTTGAGCTGACTCTAAGCTGTCCCAATTTTCGCTGGCCCGCAGCGCTTTAAAAGCTTCATAAAGCGGTTTGCTTTGACTGAGCTTGCTCCAAAATTTTACTACTTCCGGCTGCACTGTTTCGTGAGCCGATCGCAATTCCGGGCTATTTTTCACACCCATCAAATGTCCGACAATGCTCCAGCTCCAATTTAAACGCTCTCCGAGTCGCTGCAATGGTTCTACTAAGCCGCTCCAAGTCGGTTCTACAGACGATTCTAAGTCAGCTAGCGAAGCTTCTAGTTCGGTCAGCAGTTGGGTAACAGCGGGGACTACGTGTTCTGGTTCGATCGCGTCAAATGGAGGCAATCCTTGACCGATTAGTAACGGGTTATCAGCAATAGTTACGGTTGCAGTCATTTAATTTTCTTGTAACAGGTTGAAAACAGGTGAACTAGACAGATTAGCTTTTCATTTTGTAACACAGTTGTCGAAAAATTTGGGTTCGATCGGGCGCGAGTCGGAGAGTCGGAGACTGTCTCAGTGTCCGAAGGGAAAAGTATTCCTTCTGACTGATGACTGATGACTAATTACTAATCACCAATCACTAATGTCAACTGTCAACTGTCAACTATTTTGTGTGTGCTGCAACTCCTTGACAACCGAGATTAAGCGCTTGAGGTGAGGTTTGACAACTTCTTGCTGCTCGTGTTCCAAACGGTGGATTTGAGCTTGGACAATAGACAAATCCGCAGTCGATTGCTGTGCGGGAGCTTGCAGTTGGCTTTGCAAATTGGCCATGACTTTCTGGATTTCCAAAAATCGAGTATTTACTACTTCCCAGTCGTCTCTGGTGATAGAAGTTTCTGCCAAGCCTTGCGTGGCACTTTGCAGTTGCTCTATAGCCTGTTCCACAGCTTGGAGATTCGCCCGTTGGCCAACCGATAAATCTTGCAGTTGTTCGCTCACCTGCTGGCGGACATCGATCACAGCAGACGCCACAATTTCTTGCAAAGAAGCTACCGACTCTCCTAAACTCAGCAACTGCCGCTGAATATCGATAGAATCCTCAAAGCCCTCAGCCCTAGGCATTGCAGCCATTTGCTGGCGCAGCGCGGCAATATCTGCAGACAACTGCCTGCGTAATTTAACAATTACCGTCACGGCCGTTTTTTCGACTTTATTGACAGACTTTTGGACTTGAGCCATTTCCGAATTGTGATGCACCCGCACTTGCTGCTCGAACCGATACCGGTTAGCAACATTCAGTGACAAAGCCAAAGTTAGGGGAGCCACCCCGTAAAAAGCTTGACCCGACACAGCCACCGCCAGGGAACCCACACCAGAGGCCGCCAGAGAGGCGTACTCTGCCATCTCCAGCCAGTGCCTTTGAGGAAAACTTGGTCTCAAGTGGTTTGCAACAGAGGGTTTTGGCTTCCGCACGGCTCTTTGGGTCATAGTATTTGCTCGTTGTGGGTAAGGTTGCGAGACAGGGTGGAGCATCGATTTCTATCCTTATTTTCAGTTATATGTTTTAGATTATTTCTTGGCACTCTTCTATTTTTACCTTTGTGAGTAAGTTAAGGATGACTGCCATATTATTATGTATTTGAGAGCTTGTGACGATCGCGCCCAATTCCGGCTGTGAAAAGGTTCGCCCCAACGCGCCCTCTATTTTACAGGAGTTAGGGTCATCGGGTTCGGGCGATCGACAATAGCTGTCCAGGCTAACTGAAAAATGCCTAAGACTATTTTAGATTTTAGATTTTAGATTTTAGATTAAAAGTTAAAAAAATGCGACCTACTGAGGGCGATCGGGATTTGGAGCTTGTCTGGAGTTGCATTTTTGTTCGCCCATTGGTATAATCTACTCTTTCTCAATTGCCCCTCTCAAATTTACTGCCAAAATTAACCAATGAACTCAGAAAAACCCGGAATTGGCGATCGGCTAAAGTCTATTTTCAGTATCTCCATCTTTATCATTCTCGTACTAGGAGTAGGCTTTTTAAGCCTTAATTTTATATCAGCTCTCTATGCAAAATTTTCTTAAACAGGACTTACGCACGGGGCCCAGAAACCGGGTTTTTTGCGAAAATATTTTGTCGCAGCCACAGATTCGATGAAAAACCCGGTTTCTTTAGTCGGATCAAGGTCAGACACGGCAATGCTCATTGGTGTCAACTTAAGCTGTTAGCCCATCAAGTCCGCCAGTTTACCCGCCAGTCCGCCAGGGAATGAATTCCCTGTCTAATAGCGAAAGTCCTCTTAAGAGGACTAATGAGTTATTCAGTCCTCTTGAGAGGACTTTCGCTTTGAGGCAGGGGTTTCAACCCTTGCCGGACTATGCAATGAACCTGAAGTTGACACCAATCGGCACTGCCGTATCCTGACTTTGGGTAACATTAATTATCCCCACTAATCAATATTTCTAATCATTTCAACTATAAAGATTGTGGTCTGGGTCTAGCCAGACAATATAAAAAACATTTTCACTAAAAAAACCATGCACCCTGCCGTATTCATTAGCAGATATTTGAAACTGGTACGGAATATTTACTAGCTCGTCTTCATTGGGAATCCCAAAGCCATTAGGTTCAGTAGTATTTTTCCAAACTATACCATGACAGCGCAAACTTTTACTCTGATTATTGATAACTTCTTGAGCGTTCAATTGTGACAAATCGCGCAACCTTCTCAATAGAGATGCTAGATACTTAGCATCTCTACCGCCAATTGAAAACTGATATTTGTCATCCTGATAATACCTGAAAGAAAAACTAATTCCTTCCGGTATTTGTATTTTCACAACCTCTCTCGGTGCTGAAGATGGCTGACGACGAATATCTGTATCTTGTCTTTTTTTATGCTTCTTCGATGACACGGGTTTTGTAAAAAATTCTCATTGATTCCTTCGTAATAATAGCATGAGAAGGTTCATCTCTTGGCAACTCACCTCTAGCATTAATCCAAGGGTCTTCACGTCGAACCATCAATTCTAACTCATAAGCGTCCAGGAAAAAATAATCGTCAGCTAACTCGTCTAAAAACTCTTGTACTTCTTCGGGAAAATCTGGTTTTTCGACTTCTTTGAGAATTGGCTTCCAGTCAAATTGTTCTTTGTATTCATAAAATAAAGCCGGGATAGTCGGCCCGTGTACCCAAGCTTCAAAATCTTCATCAAACAGCGGTGTATCTTCAAAAGCTAGATACCATGCTTGGGCGTAGTACAAGAGTTTTTGTAGCTTGTGGTTGCTGAGATAGGAGCCTACGTCATTCGCAAACCAGATGTAGTAATCCGAGAGTTGGGAGGCTGTTGTGACTGTAGTTATTGTGGTCATATAACTCGACTTAATAAGTTTTGTATTCTATGATAGCACAGTCACTACTCTTTAGGATTGGGCGGTTGAAACCGCTCCTACACAAACAAAGTCTGCCTCCGCAGACTAAGAAATAAAAGGTTTATTCACAATGGTGCAATATCTCCGTTACAATCCTTTGATATATTGCTTCAGTACAGGTGACAAAGTGTAAAGACTTGCTTCTTTTTCAATCAAACAGCGCCGTGATAGAGATTGCAATGCGTTTAGCAAATCTGATGATGATATTTGTCCGTTTTGTAGCAATTTGGCGACGTTGACTGGCTGGTTTTCTGTCGCCAACAATGACATAACTTGTTTTTCTAGTTCGGAAGTGCGATCGTACTGCTGCTGTAAAACATCTTTCAAATCTTCCGGCAACAATATGGTATCATCTATTAATAACTCAGTCGCGCCGATTCCCAACTCTTGAATCAGAGTCGCCACGCTTTTTAACCAAAAGGGGTTGCCTTGGTAGCGGTGAATGAGTGCTTCGCAGTTATCAATTTCTGTTAATCCTTTATCTCTGAGGATTTCTCCGGCGGCTGCGGTGTCTAAACCAGTGAGTTGTAAAGTACGAATGGGAGTATTTTCGCTGGTGAGTTGAGGCACTTCTTTCGGTGGTTCCCAACCGACTAGCAGAAAGCAACTTTGATGGGATAATTTTTCTATTTGTTTGAATAAAGAGCGATATTCTTCGTAGTCTGGTTGATATTTTCCCGCCAATTCGCCGCTACAGAAAAGGTTGTGAACGTCATCTAAGACTACTAAACAGCGATGATTTTGCAAATACTTAATCAGCGGTAAACGTTTCTGGTTGGTTGGGGATGAATCTGGGTTTTCTGACTGGGAAAAAAGCTGTGTTAGGTTAGATTTAAATTTATCTATGGTGGGGAATTCGTCTAGTGTGAACCAAGCTGCGTATTCAAACTCGTCTTTGATTTGTTGTAGGAGTTTTACTGCTAGGGATGTTTTGCCGATGCCGCCGATACCGGTGAGGGTGATGAGACGGCAGTTTTGTTGTAGAATCCAGGTTGTGAGGGTTTGGAGTTCGAGGGTGCGATCGTAGAAATTACCCAACTCTGGCATTTCGCTTAAATCTTGATGTAGAGTTTTAGTTGGTTTTGAGTTAGATGTTTCGTCATTATGTGAGTTTGATATATCTGGCGGGTATCTAGCTTCTCCACAAAAATTAATATTCCTAATTTGCACAGAGTCTTGTGCCACATTGGATGAGAATAAGGAGACTTGCAACCTCTCCATTGCCGATCGTAAATTTGATTTACTAACATCTTCTCCCCACTCTTCTGAAAGTATCTCCCATAATTCTGCTCCCACTTTCCGAACGCTACTTTCAGAACAATCAAAGTCTTTGGCTATGTGCTTGTATGTCTCGCGTTGTAGAGTTCCCCGGAGTACCGCTTCTTGTAAATCATCCAGGTGTTGACCCGTTTTCTCGAAGACAATTTTATCCGCGATTTTTAAAGCTTCTTTTAGGTTCATCGGATAAGGGAGAGGTATTTTTTTTGTATTATAGCTCACATTTAAGAACATTTTAATACATTTTTCTACATTTTTGTACAAAACTAGATTAAAGAGAGTGAAAGCCGGGGAAACTTGTTGACAAATTGGAACATTTTTGTGCTAGACAAAAATTTGATTTCCACAAATAATAGGAGAAGTAGCGACTGGTTTGTTGTCATTACCTCAGTAAAATAGGCATTGGGAACTTAGCCATCATCAAAAACTTCACAGGACAGACGGATGACGTATAGGCTGTTTGAAATCCCATCTGAAAGCGGTAATCATGCAGATGTAGTCTGGGCTGATACCCGTAATACCGATCGCAATGCCTATACCCATTTAGCCTATACAATCGAAACAACTGACAGCGAAAACAGCGTACTCGATCGACGAGGTATCCGCTTCAAAAACTTACGCCACTGGAAAAAAATTAAGGAAAAATTCCCTGACTTATTGTTACGTTTCAAGGAAAACCATACATACTATGCAGGTGAAAGCGTCCTCGAAAAAAATGAATTAAAGCATCAGCATCATATTAAAACTGTTCTAAGGTTGGGTGCATTAGAGCTACTAGCAAATATCTATTCTGGGCGAATTACCTCTAGTGACAAAGATCCTTTTCCTCATCAATTAGCATTACAACAGTATGTTAAGAATCATGAGTCTCGCATTAAGCGAATTCTGATCGCCGACGAAGTTGGTTTAGGTAAAACAATTGAAGTAGGCTTAATATTAAGAGATAAACTGATTGCTCAAAAAGAGGATTTGCGTTGTCTTTATCTAACTTCTGGTGGCTTAACAGAAGATGTTAGAAATAAACTACGTAGTGTGATTAAAGATTCGGGTGATGTAAGCATTATTAGTGTTGTCGATTCTTTTAGAGAATATGGCGATAGCATTAGCCAAAACGGTATTCGAATTGCTAGTATGCACGCTGCTAGACGATATCTTCATGATAAGAATAAGAAAGAGCTACCTAAAGGAGTTAAACCAAATATCATCATCATTGATGAATGTCATCACTGTGCGAGCAATGCTAACCTCAATGGGGAATCAGTAGAATCTGCAATTGATACAACACAGGCTTATAAAACCGCATATCAGATGATCGCAGGTAAGTTTTGGCAAGAATCAGAACCACCAGAGCTAGTTATCTTAATGAGTGCTACACCTTTTCGCTCCGCCAATCAATTTACAAATTTATTGCGATTACTGGTACACCAAACAGCTTTTGAAAATGCCTATGCTGACGATATTGGCCAGGAAAAACTTTTACCAGCAATATCAAAAGATGATTCACCCGTAGCAGTCATTTGGCGGC
The DNA here is from genome assembly GCF_036705485.1 of Microcoleus sp. AT9b-C3. Taxonomy (NCBI): domain Bacteria; kingdom Bacillati; phylum Cyanobacteriota; class Cyanophyceae; order Oscillatoriales; family Microcoleaceae; genus Microcoleus; species Microcoleus sp. AT9b-C3. Next base: position 273,365 of record NZ_JAUBUR010000002.1, read on the forward strand.
AACAGGATGAGATTCGTAATTGGTCTGACCAGAGATTATTTCCGAAATTAATGATAGTTCGTCCCCACCGCGAAGGTGAGCCAAGTCTCGAAAAAACTGATGAAGAGTATCTGTCAACGCTAGAAAAAATCAAAAGGACAGTACAGCGTATTTATCGAGATCATAGGGGTAGTTTTGGAGGGTTTGCTACTGCACATCTTGAAACACGTTTAACCAGTAGTTCCCTTGCAGGTGCTTGTTGGCTATTTCGTTGGTGTGTCCGCCATCATCCAAAATGGCAAAATGAGCACAAGTATAAGACAGATAACTTCGATGATACTAAACAATTAAGAAAATTAATTCGCGAGATTTCCAAACACCTAGCGAAATTTGATACTGAGAGGGATACAGTTACAGGATATGCCAAAGAGGTTATATTTCCTTCTGACGGTAATTTTTCTTTTAACGCTCAAAAATTACGAGAAGGCAGCATACCTAGGATTTATGAGTTTCAAAAGGAAATACTGGATTGTAAGGTAAAGCTAAAAAGTGATGATGACGATGAAGATGCAGAGTTAGAAGCAACGATAGAGGAAATATTAGAACTGACAGAATTAGCCTTAAACTTGTTGGCATCAGGTAGAAGTGTTGAAAATGCCAAGCTAAACTGGCTAGGAGATATGCTTAAAGCACATCCAGATTCTCGTTTTCTAGTCTTTACTGAGGTATTACAAACTACTGCCATTATTACCGCAACTTTCGATAAACAAAGTCTTGCACTTACTGGGGGGATGAGTGCTGAGCATCGAAAGAATGTAGTTAAGGAATTTTACGATCACAACCAAAAATACCGCATCCTTGTCGCAACTTCTGCGGCGGACGAAGGATTAGATTTTCAAGTAGCCAATAAAGTTGTGCATTGGGATCTCAGTCCCGATCCTGCTGTTTTAATGCAACGTAATGGGAGGGTTGCTCGATTAGGTCAAATTTCTGATGTCACTGCCTACTATCTCATTTTAGAGGGTACATTAGCAGAAAAAAGAGATACAGCCTTACTAAAGCGTCTCGAAACAGCAGGAGTTACAGATCCGCGTATGCAATTGAAAATTTTGGGACAGCTTGATAATAACCAAGAGGGCAAAATTACAAGTGCTATTGAAAATGACAGTGGTGATGAAAAAACTGTAGACCAAATTCTAAAAGTAGCAAAGGAAAACAGTGAGCTCATGGAGACAGAGCTTCGTAAGTTAAATGAACAGCTAGAGCCTCAATGGGCTCTCGATCGCGAGAAGCTACGTAAACGCCTCAGAACTTGGTATAATTTGGAAGTTACTCAATACGATCCTTACAAACCTAGATTAGTTTTTGAATCCAAAGAATGGCAACGTCCTGTTTTTGGAGAAGAGAAAACAGAGATGGAGTCAGCAGTTTCTGAAGTTCTCGTAATCAAGCAGAAAAACAAAAAAGATAAAAAATTTAACTTTGACCCAGAATTTGCTCTTTTTAGCCAAGAAAAAAATCCCAATGGATTAGCAGGGTTGCTGCCTTGGCATCAAAAAGAAAGTGAGGGAACAAAACAACATCAACCTCTTCGTGTTCCTGGAGACAATCCAATTGATCCAATTGGAGACTTAACTCAGTCTCTTGCTAGACAAAGACAAGCAGATTTTATGGCTGTTTCTGCACAAAAGCTCTGCGAACATTTTCCCAATTTTAAAGGCTGCTCTTACTTGCTGTTTGCAACCCATCCATTACGAGAATTGGAGAAAAACAAATCATCAGACTCAGCTAAATACTTGACATACTACACTTTTACAACTGATTTTAGTCAGCCAGTCAATCCCGATGGTGCTTCTGCTATTGAAGTACATGACATGATTACTTTCTTGGAGGCGCAAATTGTTCAAGGTGTAGTCTCTCTATCACCCGAAGTAATCGAGCTGGCAAAATCAGCAGGGCGGGATATCTCTAAATGGGTTCAAGATTCTTTCAGCATGGGTGGTGATGATTTCTTAGATGAAGAGTCAAGTTATTTCGTGCCGATTCCTGTTGCTTTGGTAGCTATTGTTGATCCGATCGCAGAAGTTAAAGAAAATAACATCGCATAACATCGCCCTTTCTTGTTTCTGATGAGCGATCGCCTAAAATGAAAGAGCGATCGCCCCTCGCACCAAATACCCAACACTGCGATGATTGTACCCAGAGCGCTCGCCCATAAAATATTTAAATTCCTCTTGTCAGTTGCATTACGATCGATCCATCTCTGGCATTTCTCCACCCACAGCTACCAACCCCACACCGCAGCGAGTTGCCGCTTCCGCCAAGCGATTATCAAGAGTTGCGATCGGCAATTCCAATCGTAGAGCTAGCTCTAAATAAGCTGCATCATAAGCAGCTAAACCTTCTTGTCTGCCTAATACTATAGTTGACGACAGTGCGCTGCTATCCGTGGCTTCATCAACTTGAATTAAAAGTGATTGTAATAAAGCAATAGCCATCTCAGATTGCTCAGTCGTCATGCGGTTGCGTCGCTCCGCAACTAGGAGAGTATTAGCAACTTCTAGCGACCAAATGCCTGGTACAAATGCTTCGCAATCTGGCATCATCGCGAGTATAGCATTGGCATAATCGTTATCTTCATCGACTAAGCACCAACTGATTGCTACAGAACAATCCAATACAAACTGCATTAAAACCTGCGTCCTTCTTCAATCATGGAACGGATTGAGTTTTTATCCAAGGCAATTTCTTGCCGCAGTTGTAGCATTCTCGCAATTGCTGCTTGAATTGATTTTTTAGTAGTCTGTTTTCCCCAAGCGTTATACTTCGGTTTAATTTCCTCGGATGGTAGAGCCTGTACCACTACTACCACTTCAACAGAAGTATCTTTAAACTCAGTGGGCATTTGGAGAAGCAATATGCCATCAGTTCCAATATGCGAGATCAGTTTCATTGTTTCCATGTCAGACTCCAGAAACTTCGAGCAATTCTAGTTTACCTCAAAACTGTTCACCAAAGCAAATACTAAACAGTGCAATGCTTGCATAGATAGCGATAGCCCTTTCTTGTTTCTGATGACCGATCGCCCTTCACGCATCAAGATCGATCGCCCCTCGCACCAAATACCAAACACTGCGATGATTGTACCAAGATCGATCGCCCGATCGCGCATCAAGAGCGATCGCCATTAAAACGCGAGTTAAAGGCTAAAATAAATGTATGTAATCTTAAACAAGCGATATGCCACTCAGCGAGCTTTTACCCACCGTCGCTCAATTATCTCATCAAGATAAACTACGACTCATTCACTTTCTCCTACTTGCAGTTGCTAAGGAACAAGGATGCACCCTAGAACCTGCTGAAGATACTAATTCAGAAAATGTACTTCTGAATCAACTAGCATCAACCGGTGCAGTTGTATGGTCTCCACAGGCCGATCGGGAATCAGTTCAAGCATTATCAGAACTTCTACTTGCCGCCCAAGAATCAGCTCATGCTTAATAGTCAGCGATTTCCATTTATCGAGCGAATTGATAGCCTGGGGTGATCGAGTATCATGCCATATTTGCCCATCACTCTCTCCAACGGCAGCAAGTCCGTAGAAGTGATGGCATTGTTGGATACGGGTGCAAGTGTCAACGTTTTGCCTTATCAGATTGGTCTACAACTAGGGGCAACATGGGAACAGCAAACTGTTCCTATTCAATTGAGCGGGAATTTGGCTCACAGTGAGGCGCGGGGATTAGTGCTTTCGGGTAAAGTTACTCAGTTTTCACCGCTCTTGCTTGCATTCGCTTGGACTCGTTCCACAGATGCACCTGTAATCCTGGGACACCTCAACTTTTTCTCGGAGTTTAATGTCTGTTTTTTTCGTCACGAGTTAGCTTTTGAGGTTTCCCCAAGGGAAAAATGAATTGTTTAAGCAATATGCGATCGCCCTTTCTTGTTTCTGACAACCGATCGCCCTTCACACCAAATACCAAACACTGCGATGGTTGTACGAGTTGCGAAACTAATGCAAAAACTTGCGAACTTGATATTCGCGACTTTCGGCGATCGCAATTTGCAAATCGCCCATTTGAGCATCCAACTCCTCGATCGTGCTTTGCGGCACCGACTTCCACTTCTCCCTAGTTTCCCAGCGAATCACCATCACCACCTCATTTTCTACCGGATCTACCCAAACTTCTTTGCCTAAAAAACCGTCCCAACTTTTTAGTCCCTCAGTCCAAACTTCCTGATCTCGCTGAATAAACTGCTCCCACTTTTCTTGAGGTACTTTAAATTTGAGCCACTCAATTACCATATTATTTCCTATTTGTAAATAGCTAATTAATCCTTGCAGATCGCAATTTTAATTATCAACTCCGTTCCCTCTCCCGGACGCGAAACACAGTGCAACTTACCGCCGTGCTTTTCTACTAAATGCTGGGATATTGCTAGACCCAAACCAGTGCTCGTGTCTGGACATTTAGTGGTAAACAAAGGGTCAAAGATGCAGTCGAGGACTTCTTCAGTCATCCCAGGGCCATTGTCACTAATGGCAATCGCAACTTCGTTTTCCCCTACCACAGAAGTCCGAATCCGAATTTCGGGATTGAATACTTCAGAGCTCGACCTGCCTGAAGACAAGTAAGGCTGATTTTGAATTTTACCATACTTTTCGGCATTTCTCCCCCCTTCTTCCAAAGCGTCGATCGCATTTGTCAACAAGTGCATGAACACTTGGTTTAAGTGTCCCGCATAGCAGTGAACTCGCGGCAAATCCCCGTACTCTTTAATTAGAGAAATCCCCGGCCGTCCCCCTTTAGCTTGCAGGCGATTTTGCAAGATCAGCAAAGTGCTGTCCAAACCTTCGTGGATATCAGCAGGCTTCATTTGGGCTTCGTCGGTACGCGAGAACAAGCGGAGCGATCGCACGACATCGCGAATCCTTTCCGAACCCACTTTCATTGAATTTAGCAGTTTTGGCAAGTCTTTTTTGATGAAGTCTAAGTCTAATTCTTCCATCAAATCTTGAATTTCCGGCACGGGACGGGGATAATGCTTTTGGTAAAGGTCGATCGCTCGCAGCAGTTCTTGAATGTAGCCGGTGGCGTGACTGACATTGCCGGAAATAAAACTAACTGGATTGTTTATTTCGTGCGCTATTCCTGCTACCAACTGCCCCAGAGATGACATTTTTTCTGTTTGAATCAGTTGAGTTTGAGCTCGCTGCAAAATTAACAGTGTCTCCTCTAATCTAGCCGCTTGTTGTCGCAGGCGTTCTTCTGATTCTTGCAAAGCTAAAAGAGACTGTTTGCTTTCTGTAATATCCAATCCCACAAATACCGCCGCCGTACTATTCTGGTATTTTTGAGCGACAATTAGATAAGTTTTATTTTCTCCTCTGATGCTCGCTGTTACTTCTTGAGATGTCTTCTTTTTATGGTTGGCAAAGAAATCGTATACTAAATCGTTAAATTTGGGACTTGTATCTAAAAAACCTACTTTTTGACCGATAAATAGTTCGGCCGGCATTTTGTAAGCGCTAGCTAAATGTCGGTTTACTCCCAAATAGCGCAAATCGGAACTTACCCAAGAAACTAATCCGGGTACGGCGTCCAAAACGGCTTGAAGTTGCTCTTTTGCCTCTACGAGTGCTGATTCTGCTGCAAGGCGAGCGGAAATGTCGCGGGCGATCGCACAGCGGTATTCGCAGCCGCCGTATTCTAAATAATTGACTTTAACTTCGACGGAAAAACGGGCGCCATCTTTGGTTTTGTAACTGGTTTCAAAAGTGAGGTTGGTTTGCTGCTTCAGTTGAACCCAGTGTTCTCGCCAACCCGATGCTGGCAACTGCGAATCGATGTCGCTAACCCTCATGTTTAGCAGTTCCGATTCCGAGTAGCCGAAAAGATGGCAAGCGGCTTTGTTGGCGTAGCAAATTTGACCGTCTGATGTACTAAAAAATATTGTATCAGCAGCATTTTCGAGGGCAATTTGAGTTAGTTTTGGTATGGTTTCTAACTGCTTGCTTTTGACCTCGGACTGAAATTTATTAGAGCAATTGGTTTGAGCGGGAGCCTCACCTATCTTAGATGCAAACAACATCAAACCGCCGATCGCACCTTCGTTATTTTTCCAAGGCTGAAATACCCATCTTACCGACTCGCTGACAGAGCCGCTTGCGATTTTTCCTGATACAGATGCGATCGATCGCCCTGCCACAAACTCGCTGTATTCCAAAACTCCCGTCAAACAAGCCTGGGCATTTTGCTTCCAATATTCCGGGAGATTCGGGAACAGTTCCCAATGAGAGCGGCCGATCGCCTCCCCGTCGCCCAACCCGCAATCTGTTTCCCAGCGACGGGAAACCGACAGATAGCGCATTTCACAATCTACCATTGCCACGGCCTCGGCGGAGCGCTCCACAAACCGCCGAAATCTGTCTTTACTCTCCGACACGGCTGCCTCTGCGGGTTGTTGGGCGATAGGGACATTCCCGTCAACGTACCTTCCCAGTCCCTGACTTTTTTGCTGAACTGGCTTAGTTTGCACGGTTTGGGATTTCCTCCATAGCTGTCAAGTTTGAAAAACTCTGTTTGAGACCAAAAATGCTGTTTTCCCCTGATTTGCTCTCTCGGACAATACCCTTAGAGGGTATCACCCATCATTGATATCATTTTTGATGGGGATATGTCTATAGGCATTAGTGTCAACTTAAGGCTAAAGGTAGTGCCCGCCTGCTGTTTGACCATTAGGCATATATCGCGCCGGCGCCCCCGGAAGAGTCGGAGGAGACTGGAGTTATCTCTTGCCTGCTCCGACTCTTCCGGGCCGCAACATGGCAGCGACACTAGGCAAAAAACGAGAGAGACAAAGGGTTTTAGACGATTGGTGACACCAATGGTATATAGGTACTCAAGAAATGTTCCCCCACACTGTGAGAGTCAGAAGATTTCCTGATGATGGTTCGGTATTTTAGACAAGTTCCCAAAAGAATGCAACTGTCGGGCCGCGCTCCAAACCTTGAGCTTCATCAGTCATTCCCAATTCTTTAATTGAAAATTCCACATCAAACATGGTATGAGATTGTGTAGTCAGTGCGATCGCCAGATAGCTTGAGAATGCAAGAGAGCGCTCAAACAAATTTGTGCGTAAATTCACTGGTAAAATCCACTCTTCCTTTCCGTAACATTGCAGGATCTAATCTTTCAGTGGTGTTGCAAGTCATCAAAACTACGAGTTTTTGCTGAAATTGAATGCCGTGTTCGTCAATGACGCTTTGATACAAAGTTCCATCCAGCAAACTCAAAATGTGTTCAGTTTTGTTAGTGCGTTGGGCTTCTGCGGTCGATCGATCTTGAGCCAAATTATCAGCCTCGTTGATAATAATACAAATCCGCTCTAAATAACTCGGAGGCACAAAATTTTCCACAGCATCGTGGTCTAAGATAAAAATCACATAACCCAGCGGCACTAAAATTTCCTTTGCTACCGCTTGCGTCCAAGCCGTTTTGCCCGTCCCCGGTTCGCCACTAACCAAAACAGCCAACTGATTTTGATCTAAAATTGCCTGCTGAACTGTATCGGTAAAACTTTGAACCTCCGCAGAAAAAGTGCGAATTGGGAACTGGCTGTGAACCTGTCCGACGCGGCTTTTGTACCCGCCCAGAATCACCGCTAAATTATAAGTTGCCTTGCTAACGAGCGGCGCAATATCTTGGCAAATCAGAGTGTAGCAGCGTCTTCCCCTGTCGTAGCTGTCTATTTGCAGCCAGCAGCCGAATCGCGCCCAAGAAGCATAAACAGTACCCAAAACTTCCAAGCGTTCCCAGCTAATAAATCGCTCCGGGGGATAAGAAAAATGTCGCTCCATAAAAGACTGGGTAATCGCATCCGGTTTCCCTAGCAAAGCCAGAACTTTGAAAACAGTAATCTCTTGGAGTTTGTTGAGAACGTAGTCGATGGGAATGCTAGCGCGGCTGACCAATTGCACCACAGGCGTTTCGGTAACTAAAACGTCTTTGTAGCGGTAATCCGGGTAAACTGGCTGGGGAGTAATGTAATCCCAAAATTCATCAATTTCGTAGCGAGTATTTTCCGAGAATACATTTAAAATATTTGCCCACCACGTATATTGATGCCGTCCCATTGCGTCGGCAATGTCGCTAGCGGCGCCTAAAGTTTTTTGAGCTAGTTCTAAGGGATCGCTAGACGCTAAATGTACCAGGTGTTCCCAATCAAATTGACGGTAAAAAGGTCGCCAACCAGAGCCTAGCAGACCTCTATTTGGAGAATTGTTTTGATAAAAATTGTTGGCGCGATCACCCATATCTTCCGCACTCATTTTGCAAAAATCCTACTTACTCTTATTTTACAGTTTTCGTGGTACACATTCTACAAACCAGTGAAAATTCTCAACTTATGTTGAGATAAGCGGACGGCACAAAATCTACTAACCAAACTTTGTTTGCCGAGCAGTAAAATGTATGACCGTCGCGTTGCATTGCTGCGGCATTTACAGTAAAGACTGCCGGGATGCCATGTCTTGTACCTACTTGGCGCGCCGTCTGGATATTCACGGACAAATGAACATGATGCCGCGACATTTTCCTAATTCCTTGACTGAGAATAGACTCGACGGCAGTGCTACCTGTTCCGTGATATAAAATATCTGGGGGAACAGCGGGTTCTAACTGCAAGTCAACCTCTACGCTGTGTCCTTGGTTAGCACGAATTAGAGTGCCTGTGGAGTCAAATGAAAAGCGCTGCTTGTCGTTTTGCGCCACTACTTTTTTGAGGTCTGCAAGCTGAACCGGAAAGTTATTTTTTTGGCACGCATAGAGGAGTTCGCTAACAGGAACCCAGCCACCTGGAGCGAGTTCGATGCCGATGCGCGAGGGCGCGTGACGCAGATGTCGGCTGAGATATCGGCTGATTTTCACTAATCGAGAACCGTTCATAATTTTACTTTATTTATTGAGCTTTTAAATCACATTTAACAAAATGTCAGAAGCGAGTTATATCGTTTAGTGGGGGCGGGTTTATTGAATCTGTTGGTACTGCCAGAGAACGGTTGAGTGAACCCGCCCCGGAGCGGTTTGTTGAAAATCTGGACTAAGGCTAAAAGATAGTTTGACGCGCGAATTATAGCGGTAATGTGCGCATTGCGCACCCTACATATAGAGGCTCTGCGCAAGTCCTGTTTGTCTTTTGACGCGCGAATTATAGCGGTAATGTGCGCAATGGGCACCCTACATATAGAGGCTTTGCGCAAGTCTTGTTTGTCTTTTGATAATTATCAAAAACTCTGCCTTCTACCTGGGGATAACTCCGCCAAAAATAGCAAAATTTAGATAGCGCCAGTGACATCCAGCGTCGGCAAAACCAGATTCTGCAAGCCACTTTGTCTGCTCTTCCACAGAGGAGGGAATATCTTCTTCTCGATATTTTTTAAACCAGGCTGCATCGTCTTCTCCGTTAGCTTTCATGTACTGCCGCCACAACTGTTCGTATTGCTCAGTCAGCCGGGGAGTAGCACCTGTCACAATATCTCGAATTAGCAAGAGCCCCCCTGGATTCATCGAGTGGAAAAGTTTGTGAAATAGCTGTTGTTTGCCTGCGCTGTCGAGGTGGTGGATTGCCAAGCCTGAAACTACCAAATCGTAACCGCTGCCGAAATCATCTTCGGCAAAGTTTCCTTGCTGCAAGGTCAGCCGTTCTCGGAAAGCGGACAAGTTAGTTTGGCAAGTTTTGAGCATATTTTGGGCCATGTCAAAGGCTAGGACTTTTGCTTGAGGAAATGCTTGCAGAATCATAGCCGAGAGTATGCCAGTTCCCGCGCCTAAATCCAGAACTTTTATGTTACCATTAGTTTCAGAAGGGATTAACTGCAATATTACATCGTGTTGCTCGCGATAACGCGGAATGAGGCGGGGAATTAAGCCGTCATAATCAAATGCTCTTTGTTCAAATTGCTCGCGTACAGCGTCTAAATTCACAGAAAATTTTCCTCAAATTGTTAATAGTTGAGTGCGCCAATGCAGTCGGGCGGTTCTCTTATCTCAATGTATATTACATATATAATACAAATAATCTACAGACCTGTCAAGATGTAGAATAAAATAATTTAAAAGAAGTTACGGACGATCGCCAGACAGGGACTTTGTGCGCCCAAACCCGCCCGTGATTTGGGAACTGTCTAGCACTGCACATATATCTCCTTCAGTGGAGATGAGACAGAATGCCACAGACGCGAAAGCCAGCCGAAGACGAGACTTTGTGCCAGATACTAGGACTAATTGTGAGAAAAAAGTTGACGGTTATGATACCCGTTTCAAACAAAAATGCAACTGTCGCTGTGTGATCCACACCATAAATTTCTCAGTGATTCCCCCTAGTAAAATATAAAAGATAAAAGATTAAAAAAAATGAGCTAGCAGCCGATAATAGGCGAGATATGAAAAAATCAGTCCTCAGATTGACAAACTTTAGCCAACTATAAACAAAAATTGAGGTGACTCCCGATTGGAAGTGGTACCTGCCAATTTTTCAGGAAGATGAAGAGATACAAAATATTACACCCGCCGGCGCGGGAAAGAAAATTGTGATAATGAATCAGGATGCGAGTAGATTAGGTGTCAGCCGTCAGGGGAAAATAGAAGCAATGGAAATCCAACAACGGAGTAAGGATAAGCCCGATCGCCAGCAACAAAACGCGCCCGATCGGCTCGATCAATTTTATACGACAAAAGAACTAGATTCGTCGCTACAAGAATGTTTAGATTTTAAAATAGCGATCGACCGATCGGCACTTGCGGTGAGGACTGACGCGCGAGGAATTATCAACTATGTCAGCGATCAACTTTGCTGCATCTCCAACTATTCCCGCGCTGAACTAATCGGCCGCCACTTTGGCATCCTCCATTCGGAATATAAATCTTCGGAATTAATTAAAAATTTGCTGTCAACTGTTGCCAAAGGTGAAGTTTGGCAAGGAGACATTCAAAATAAAGCCAAGAATGGAACTGATTATTGGGTGTACGCCGCAGTAGTTCCGCTGTTGGAGTGTAAGGGAAAACCCTGTCAGTATTTGGCGATCGGATTCGACATCACCGATCGCAAAGCCGTTGAAGCAGCCCAAGCCGAAGCCAACCGGGCAAAAGACGAATTTCTGGCGATCGCCTCCCACGAACTGCGATCGCCCCTGAGTGCGATTTTGGGATGGGCGCAGGTAGCTCGATCTCGCAATTTCAACGAAGCCACCACCAGCCGCGCTTTGGAAATCATCGAGCGCAACGCCAAATTACAAAACCGTCAAATAGACAATCTCCTCGACCTGTCGCGGTTGCTGCGAGGGAAAGTGTGCCTGAACATCGGCCCAGTTCACCTCCCGTCTATCATAGAATCTGCGATCGACACCCTCCGTCCCACCGCCGATGCCAAAAACCTCCGCGTAGAAAAACATTTCGACCCCGCCGTCAGCTATGTTTTAGCAGATGCAGAACGCTTGCAGCAAGTAGTCTGGAACCTGCTGGCCAACGCCATCAAATTCACCCCAGAATCCACACCATACCCAGTTCAAGTGCGGATTGAGCCTAGTCCGTCCGGCGTCTTGATTCGGGTCAGCGACAGCGGTTGCGGCATCGATCCCAAATTTCTGCCGCACATCTTTAACTACTTCCGCCCCGCAGACAACTTCCAGACGAAAGAACAGCATCGCCTTGGCCTGGGGCTCTCAATTGTGCAGCAGTTGGTGGAACTGCACGGGGGAAGTGTTTGGGCTTCGAGTCCCGGTATCGATCAGGGGGCGACCTTTGGGGTGCTGCTACCGATTGCCAACAAAAATGCACCCGACGCTCGCACTGCTGCGATCGCCCAAAGTGAAAGCAGACCCGGATCGGTTTCCAAACCCCTAGCGGGAAAGCAAGTCCTGGTGGTGGAAAGCAGCGCCGAGATCCGGAAATTTCTCAAAACTGGCCTGGAAGCATTTGGAGCCAAGGTAACAGCGGTGGGTAGCGCCTGCGAAGCGATGGCCGAGTTGCAACAGTCGCGCCCCGACGTGTTGGTGAGCGATATGACGGTATCGGGAGCCGACGGCTGCGATTTGATCCGCCGCATCAGAGCAATGGAAATTTCCGAGCACAGGGAACTGCTGCCGGCCGTGGCGCTGACGGGAGGCATCCAGGAAGAAGATTCGGCCGAAGCGCTGGAGGCGGGGTTTCAGAGGCATTTGTCGAAGCCGGTGGAAGCGAATCAGTTGGTCAGTGCGATCGCCCAATTGGCTGGACTGACTGGATTCGGCTCTGGAGAGTGGGGTTCGGGAAATGTCCGGGCGATCGCACCCCAGGCAGTGCTACCGGAACCTAACAGTTTTGACGACCAAAATCATCTGGAACAATTAACAAGTGACAGCCGAGAATTACCGCTGTTGCTGGTAGTAGAAGACAACAATTTTCTGCTAGCTTACCTCCAAACTTTATTGAGTCCGTACTATCGAGTCGCCGTGGCGATGGACGGGGTTGAAGGTTTAGAAAAAGCCAAAAGTTTGCAGCCAAATTTGATTGTGAGCGACCAAATCATGCCCAGACAAAACGGACTGGATTTGCTCAAGGAGATTCGGAACACGCCAGAATTGAAATCTACTCCGGTAATCTTTTTGACAGCTCGATCGGGGATGGAAGCTCGGATCGAAAGTTTGGATGCGGGTGCTGACGATTATATTTCAAAGCCTTTTGACGAGAGGGAATTGCTCGCGAGGGTGAGAAATTTGTTGCGATCGCACTCAGCCGAACAGCAGTTGGCTGAGCTCAACCGTCAGTTGCAGCAGCAGAAACAGCAGTTAGAAACAGTGAATCGAGCCTTGCAGTATTTGGCAAATTACGACAGTTTGACTGAGGTAAGAAACCGCCACTCTTTTAATGAATACCTCGATACGGAATGGCGGCGTTTGGCGAGGGAAGAAGCACCGCTGTCTTTGATTATGTGCGACATTGATTATTTCAAACTTTACAACGACACTTACGGTCACCAAGCGGGCGATGAATGTTTGCGGCAAGTGGCGGCGGTGATCCAGCATTCGTTAAAGCGAGCTGCAGATTTAGTAGCGCGTTACGGTGGAGAAGAATTTGTAGTAGTTTTGCCGAATACGGATATTGAAGGTGCCACTTGCGTAGCTGAAATGATCGCACGACAGGTGCGGGGTTTGCACATACCTCATGCTAAGTCTGCTGTCAGCGAATATGTGACGCTGAGTTTGGGTGTAGCTTGCTGCATTCCGGCGCCGATGTCGCAGCCGGGGGCGCTAATTGCGATCGCCGACGAGTCGCTTTATCGGGCGAAAGAAGCAGGGCGCGATCGGGTTTCGGTTGCCGCATTTGAAGGATAATATAATAGTTTAATAAAATTGTATGGTGTGTCAGAGATCGCTCGTTTCGATTTAAACAGATTTTTTGGATCGGACGCACCATACCAATGTGCTTGCAAAATTGTGCGAATTAAAATTGCTATAAAATAGTTAAATGAGGTCGTGCCATGACAGCAACATTAGACAAACCAAAAGACCAGCGCCTAATCCATTCCGGGATTGATTGGGAACAATTCAAGCTAATCGAGCAGGGGTTTTCTGATTCCCCCGGTATCCGACTTTTTTATTTCAAAGGTGAAGTAGAAGTCTTGGCAGTTTCGCAAGAACATGAAGTCTTCAGCGGTGTGATTGCCCTGTTGCTGGGTACGTATTTTGTAGAAAAAGAAATCGATTTTACGCCCACAGGAAGCTTTACCCAGGAAAAAGAAGGAAAAGCCTCCGCACAAGCAGACCAATCTTACTTAATTGGCAAAGCATCGGGAGGCATTGCAGACCTCTCGATCGAAGTTGTATATACTAGCGGCAACGAAAGCAAGTTGAATCGTTACCAAGCCTTGGGAGTCCCTGAAGTTTGGTTTGGGGAGGATGGAGTATTTGGGCTGTATCATTTGCGATCGCACGGATATGAAAAAATTGACCAAAGCGAAGTTCTGCCCGGTTTAGACATCAACCTACTGTCTCGCTGCTTGCTGATGGCTTCTAGGGTTGAAGCAGTTAAGGAGTTTCGGCGCGGGATTACTGCGGTATAGAGAAAAAGTGGAATTTGGTTTGTGGTTCTTGACAGCCGTGTATTACAAATGTAGTATAAAGTTGCGGTAAAAAAGCTCGATCGACCGACACCAGCAAACAAAATTTAGAAAAAACCTATGCAACCCATCCGACAAGGCGACGTAATTCTCACCCCCGTACCGAAAATCGAAGGAGAAAAAAAACCTCACCTAACTCTCGCCGAAGGTGAAGTCACCGGACATTCTCACCAGATTATTGAGGGACAAGCTGAACTGTACGAAAAAGACGGCACTCTGTACTTGCGGGTGCTTTCACCGACAGCTTTATTGAGTCACGAAGAACACCATGCGATCGCAATTCCCGAAGGTAATTGGATGGTGCGAATTCAGCGGGAATATGAGCCACAAGGTTGGAGGTATGTCGCAGACTAAGGTTAAAAAACTAACGCCAGAACAAGCAGCTTTGATTCCAGTTTATCGCCAAAAGTGGAGAGCGCTCTCGCTTTCTACTGGCCCGATAAATCGCTCACAAGCTGCGGAAACAATTAAATCGGCTTACAGTGCGATCGGCCTCAAAGCACCGGAAATCATTTTTGTCGCTCGCCCCTACGAAGCTGCTGATATAATCCTCAGTCGATTTGACAATCCCAGCAGCGAACTGCGGAGTCAATTCGAGACAAAACTGCGAAGCCAGCTAGAAAAAAAACTGCGGGGTTATTTGGGAAGCCAACTAGAAACCGAACTGCAAAACCAACTGCCAACTCAACTGGAACAACGACTTTATACTCAACTGAAAACGCAATTGTGGGAGCCGGAGCGGAATTATTTAGCTGGCGAAATATCAAGCCAATTACCACCGCAACAGGTGATCGATGAGCGGAGTGGAGAAATCCGGCCAACATTAGGAAAACACCTCAGTAATTGCATTCAACCAGAATTGTGGGCTGCTTATGGGAGTTTGTTAGATTTCTGCATTTCGGTTCTAAATTTACCTCATTCTTACGGCAGAAATTGGATTATTTTTCAATCGATTGTCCGGGATTGCGGCTGGATTTATCCCTATGACAAAGTTTGCATTGTCTGCTCCAAGCCGATCGCACTTTCAGCAGACAGCAACCACCGCTTGCACGCCGAAGGAACACCAGCAGTACAATTGGCTGACGGTTTTTCGATTTACGCCTATCACGGCGTGATGTTGCCCGAATGGTACGGCAGCCTGCACCCGCACCAGTGGCAGTCTAAGTGGGTGTTGAAGGAACAGAATGCAGAAGTTCGGCGCGCGTTAATTCAGGGAATTACTTACGATCGCATTTGTCAAGAATTAGAGGTGACAGAATTAGATAGTTGGCAGGAATACACTTTATTAAGCATCGAGTTTGACGATGATTTTGATTGGGAGGGTAATGCAAAGCCAGTTTATTTGTTAAAAATGACTTGTCCGAGTACGGAATACATTCATGCGTTGCGAGTGCCGCCTGATGTGACATCTGCTAAAGAAGCAATTCGCTGGGTAAATTGGGATATTGACCCAGAGGAGTTTTCCGTGCAAACCTGAGTAATAGCAATTTAAAAAAGTGTTGCTACAATCATCAGTCTTATACCAATTGTTAAAAGTCACAGAACCCCGCGCCGGACTTAGGATCGGCCGTTTCCTTACCCGATCGTCTGTACTTTACTCCCCTGAAAACCGCTATATTGACAAAAGCCTTAATTCATGAAACACCGATCGAGGTTCCGGCAGTGTGCCAGTTCCAAGGGTGGAATGCACCAACCACTGATCGCCCAAAAACAGTTAATAACATGAAGAAGAAGCCCACCCTCGATCGAAGGTGGGCTCTGTTCATGCCAGCTTACCGACAGCTAGGCAATCGGGTCTCTTGGCTGGTAGACGTAAAATATCGGAAAAAGATCCGAACGTCCGAAAAAACTTATCGCCCACCATTAAGCTTCAGTTTACCCAACCGGATTGGGAAAATTGCGCCCGTAGCGATGTTCCCCGGAAATCGGGGAACACTGGGGCTTCAACTTTTCGATAGACTTCTGCAAAAAAGCTCGTCTTGGGCCGCCAGGATGCCCAAATCCTAGTCCGCACAAGAATTAAAATTTTTCGAGAAATCTCATAAATTCTCCTCTTTAACTTGGATTTCCCAACCGATTAAGCATCGTGATCGTGTGCAAAACGACGGAACAGGAAATCTAAAGCGTAGTTCCGCAAATTGTAGTATTCTGGATCTTCCATCATTTGAACCCGATCGCGCGGACGCGGAAAAGGAATCTCCAAAACTTCGCCAATTGTCGCCGACGGGCCATTAGTCATCATCACCAGTCGATCGGCCAAAAACAGCGCTTCGTCAATGTCGTGAGTAATCATCAACACCGTACAGCGGTGCTCGTTCCAGATTTTCAGCAATTCTTCCTGCAATTCCTCCTTAGTAATTGCGTCCAGAGCACCAAAAGGTTCGTCTAAAATCAGCACTTTCGGGCGAATTGCCAAAGCGCGGGCAATCGAAACCCGCTGCTTCATCCCCCCCGAAATTTGCGGCGGTCTTTTCTCAGCAGCTTCTGTCAATCCCACCATCGCCAAATGTTCTTTGACGATCGCACTTTTTTCCACCTTCGACTTATTCGGAAATACAGCATTAACCGCCAGATAAACATTTTCAAACACCGTCCGCCAAGGCAGCAAAGCGTAACCCTGAAACACCACCATGCGATCGGGGCCCGGCTTCGTAATCCGCTGCCCGTTAATAGACACGGTGCCCTGGCTGGGATGGCTAAAACCCGACACCATATTTAACAGTGTTGATTTGCCGCAGCCTGAGTGTCCAATCAGAGTAATAAACTCTCCTTCAGCTACATTCAGATTGACGTTTTCTAAAGCCCTGTAACCGTTTGGATATACTTTATAAACATTGTCCATCACCAAAAAAGGTTGGCGGCGACCTTTTCCCGCCTGGATTTGAGTTTTGGTGTTCGTCTGGTTTTTAGTGGTGTTGAGCATGGGTTTAGGAAATTGTGATTGGGTGATTTGCGAGGAAAGAAGGAAGAGGCAAGAGGGAAGAAGGAAGAGGGAATTACTAACTAGCAATTAGCAGTTAACAATTAACAACTAACAACCAACAACTAACAACTAACAATTAGTAATTACCCTGTTTTTATCGAACTAAAAACCTATCTAAGCAGCTCTGCGGCCGGAATCGAGTACAACTTCAGCCATCGTGAAATCGCGTTTAATCGCCAGATTGTTGAGATAGCCGATCGGATCGTCAGCATTAAACACCGAGCCGTCAAACAAGCTGAGAGAACCGCGAGTGTAAGTAATATCAGCCATCCCCAGCTCTCGCGCCGCCGTGCTGAACGCACCGACTCGCACCACCCGTTCCAGAATTTCCACCCAGTTGCGCGGGAACACAGTATCGCCCCAGCGCGCCATCTGCACCATGTGCCAGAGTTGTTCGGTGCGGCTTGGGCGATTCACCCCATCTCCAGAAAACAAGTGGTGGGCGTATTCCCGCATCGGAGTATCGAGGTTGCAAGCAAAAGAAGTTGGGTCGCCTAGTTGGATGTAACTCTTATCAGTAGCGACGTACTCCCTTCCCGCGACAATTTCCGAAACCTCTTGGGCGTGATTTGGATCGGCGCAATAGTGGCAAGCTTCCAGCAAAGCTTTGACTAGAGCAATGTGAGTGTTGGGATAAGCATTTGCCCAGTCTTCCCGAACTCCGAGAATTTTCCCGGGGTGTCCGGGCCACAGTTCCAAATCTGTCGCCACCGTAAAGCCGACTCCTTCCATCGATGCCCGCAAGTTCCAAGGTTCGCCGACGCAGAAACCGTCAATAGTGCCGCCCTGCAAGTCAACGATCATCTGAGCCGGTGGGATATTTTTCAGCAACACATCGCGATCCGGGTCAATGCCACCGGAAGCCAGCCAGTAACGCAGCAACAGGTTGTGCATCGAAGAAGGGTGAACGATGCCCATACGGTGCGTTTGCGCGGGCGTTCTCTGGAGCATTTTTTTAAAGTCGGCCAGAGTGTAGATCCCTTGGTCGTAAAACCGCCTCGCGAGGGTAATTCCGTTGCCATTCCGGCTCATGGTGAGGGCTGTAACCGTTGGAATCGGCTTCTCTTGGTGGCCTCCCAAGCTCAACCACACCGCCATTCCAGAGGGCATTTGAGCTGCGTCTAAGTAGCCTGCGGCGATGCCGTCTACGATGCCGCGCCAGCTTGTTTCCCGCACGAGGTGGACTTCATCGAGGCCGTGTTTGGCAAAAAAGCCTTTTTCTTTGGCGACAGCGAGGGGAGCGCAGGCTGCCAGCGGAATAAAGCCGAGTTCGAGGTTGACTTTTTCCAGGCCGTGGCGGGCGATCGCGGGTACTTTCCGTGCCCGCAGTTTTTTGACGCGCTTCTGCTGGTTGAGGAAGTAAATCATTTCGCTACGTAGAGCGTAGTAGCTGGGGTGCGTGACTACTTCCATCCGTTTGCGGGGGCGGGGGATGTCTACTTCCAGAATGCCGCCAATCTTTGATTCGGGGCCGTTGGTGAGCATGACGATGCGATCGCTCAGCAACACCGCCTCATCCACATCGTGAGTTACCATCAGGGCGCTGATTTCGTACTCTTGGCAAATTTCCATCAACTTTTCTTGCAAGTTGCCGCGAGTCAAAGCATCCAAAGCGCCGAAGGGCTCGTCTAAGAGTAACAGTTTGGGGCGCAGGGCCAGAGCACGGGCGATCGCCACGCGCTGTTTTTGTCCTCCTGACAGCAGTGCCGGTTGCTTCTCTGCGTGGGGCGTCAAGCCCACCATGTCAATGTGTTTTTGGATGATTTCGAGGCGTTCGGCTTTCGGTAAGCCGCTCATTACCGAGTCTACGGCTAGGGTAATATTTTCTCTGACAGTCCGCCAAGGTAGCAGCGAATAGTTTTGGAATACTACCATGCGATCGGGGCCGGGCTGGGTGATTCTTTGTCCGTCGATCGTCACCAATCCTTCTGTCGGCATATCCAAACCTGCGACCATATTGAGCAGCGTAGATTTGCCACAGCCGGAGTGTCCAATTAAGGAGATAAATTCGCCTTTTTTAATTTCTAAGTCGATGCCTTTGAGGGCTATGTATGTGCCGCCGTCTGTTAAATTAAATACTTTTCCGACTTGTTCTACTGCAATCAAAACAGACATGATTTTCTTGCCTTTTTTGTATGTTTGTTGTTTCGCTAGATATTGATTGTTGACTGTTGACTGTTGACTGTTCGCTGTTCGCTGTTTGCGGTGGACTGTTCGCTGTTGATATATAACAGCTAATAGTTAATACATTCCTGGATGCCTAAAACGGGTCTTTTAACTAACCCAAATACTTTGTTTAATCCCTCAACAATAGTTGAAAAAACAGGTTTCTGCGCCTCGGACTTCGTAATTACTGTAACAGTCAACAGTCAACCGTTAACCCATCGAACTCGCTACTTTCCTTGAGATGGAGCAATTTTTTGCTGCAACCAAGCCATCATGCGATCGAGGAACAAACCAACAGCCCCAATGTAGAACACCGCTAACAGAATTTCGCTGATGTAGTTTTGCTGGTAAGCGTTCCAAATAAAGAAGCCGATACCAACAATCCCCGACATCACAATTTCCGCTGCAATAATCGCCAGCCAAGCCAGCCCGATCGCAATTCTCAATCCCGTGAAGATATAAGGCAGCGCCGACGGGAACAAAATATTGAGATAATATTCCTTTCGAGAAAGTTGCAGCACTTTTGATACGTTGTTGTAATCGTCGGGAATTTGGCGAACACCTTCAGCCGTGTTGATCAAAATCGGCCAAACTGCGGTGATAAAAATCACGAACAAAGCAGCAGGTTCGTTTTGTTGCAGTGCAGCTAGGGCAATGGGCACCCAAGCCAGAGGCGCCACCATCCGCAAAAACTGAAAAATTGGGTCTAAAGCCTTGTTCAGAAGCGGATTTGTACCTACCAAAACACCCCCAGCAATTCCCACAGCAGCGGCTACAGTATAGCCTTTTGCCACCCGTTCCAAACTAGCCAAAGTTTGCCAAAACAAGCCGATTCCGTAGGTTTTGGAATTCATGAAAGGATACAGCAACAATACCCGCGTCCGTTCGTCAGTCCAAACGCTGATCGGTCCCGGCAGTTTGATCAGTCCCGTGCTCGACAGGAATTGCCAAACTAACATAAATCCCAAAATTCCTAAAATTGGGGGCAAAATATTTGGTGAATTCTTCTTCCACAACTCGCCCAGCGCTCCTTGGGCATCGACTCCCCTTCTCCGATTTGTGCTGACAGCCATCTTGTTAAACTCCTATGTTTCTGCTGTTTTTTTCGAGACTAAATTATGCGAAGCTAAGACCCCATCACACTTTTTTAATTGCCAAACTCTTGAGGTAATCTTCTGGCTTTTCCGGGTTAAATTCTTTGCCATCAAAGAACTTCTCAATGCCGCGAGATGTACTTTTGGGAATGTCAGCATCAGCAACTCCGGCCAATTTTGCTCCGGCTTTCCACAAATCTTCGCGGTTGACTTTATCGATCATTGCCTTAGAATCTGCCAAGGTGTTAGTTGGCAGGAAACCCCAGCGCACGCTTTCTGTTAAGAACCACAAATCGTGACTCTTATAAGGATAGGAAACGTTGCCGAGGCCGTCTTTCCAGTACAGCGGGCTCATTGTGAAATCGTCGATCTCTGGTTGACCGTCACCCATCATGTACTTGCCCTGGTAGGGAGGTGTCAAAACTGCCGGAGGTACGTCAAAGTAGTTTCTGCCAGAAGTAATGGCAACTAATTCGGGGCGATTTTCTGGTTTGTCGCACCACTGCTGCGCCTCAATTAGTCCTGCGAGTAAGGCTTCGGTGGCTTTCGGGTGTTTGTCTACCCAGTCGCCACGCATAGCTAGATACTCTTCGGGGTGATCTTTCCAGATTTGGGCCGTGAGGGCGGACATGAAGCCGATGTCCTCTGTGACGATCCGCAGGGGCCAGGGGTCGCCGGTACTGAAACCGTCCATGCTGCCAGTTTTCATGTTGGCTACGGTTTGGGCTGACGGTACTGTTAGCAACTCGGCTTCTGTGTCGGGATCGATGCCGTTAGCTGCTAGCCAGTAGCGAATCCAAAAGTCTTGGTTGACTTTGGGGAATGTGTAGGCTGCTTTGAAGGGCGTGCCTGCTTGTTTGAGGCCTTTGATGTAGTCTTGGGCCGCTTGATCTAGTTTAAGTCCGAGACCTTTGCCTTTGTGTTTTCCGGCGAGCGCAATTCCATTTCCGTGAGTGTTCAACTGGGCCAGAACATACATCGGGATTTGGACGCTGTTTTTGGTGATCAGACCTTTACTAATTTGATAAGGCATCGGCATTTGCCACTGGCCGCCGTCAATGCCGCCGCCTGCAGATCCGATTTCTACGTTATCTCTTGCAGAACCCCAGTTGGCTTGCTTAGCAACTGTTACCTCAGTCATGCCGTATTTGGCAAAAAAGCCTTTTTCTTGGGCAATAATTAAAGCGGCTGCTTCGACGATCGGGATATATCCCAGGCTAACTTTCGTAGTTTCGATGCCCTCTACTCTTTTTTCGTTGGCAACAGCAACTGCTGATGTGGCAACAGGGACTGCTGATGTGCCACCGACACCGCTACCACTGCCCGCAGTAGCACCGGGTTCGGGGGGATTGCCCAAACAGCCTTTGAGCAGTATTGAACTGACGGCAGATGCACCTGCTGTAACGATAAATTTACGCCGAGAAAATTGCTCTGAAAATTTTGTCATAGTCTAGCCTCGCTGCAATTCATAATCTTCTGTAACGACATCACTGAAGTTTATCAATGCGCTTTTTTTCTGTTCGTTAATGGAATTTAGCGAACTGTTTTGAGCGCTGCTTGGCAGGAGGGAGCAAAAGATTTATCGCTAGAATAACTCTTTAAACTATCCCTGCTGATTTTACACTTTTGATTAACTCAATATCTCGATCGGCCAAGTTGCGTTAACTCGCAAAAAGCGAGCTCCACATTTTTTTAGCTTGATTATTCAGTTTACCGTACTGTTGCGGAAATTATAAAACAATTATTAAATTTGATAGATAAGTAAATCTTTTAGGAGGACGCTATCGATAACGAAGCGTTGGGAAGAGCGATCGGGTTTGCTTATCAAAACTGGTTCAAACCAAGACTTGCTGGTTAAAGGTTGTAGCGAATGGCGATCGGGGGTCATTCAAATATATTGTCAATAAGCGAAAAATATCGCCACCAGCGCACATTTACTTTGTTAATATCTCTCTACTTTTTTAAGGGTTAATTGTAGTCTGTTATACAGAAATAATTAACATTGTACGAGTGTGGTGTTTTCAAAGGGTTAAGTGGTTTTCATTGGTGGACTAAAATTGGCGCTTAATCGTAAGTGATTTACCGGATATGATATGACGTGGGCTTTCAGGTTCGATTTCTGTAAAAAAGAGAAACCCGGTTTCTTCAAGAAACCGGGTTTCTGAACACCCGAAATTACTAATCGGTGGCAGTACCTACAAGTTCGATCGCCCTTTTGTGCAGCAGCTTAGTTGGGCGGGTCAAAGCGGTTGACCCAGAGAGCAACACCAATCATCGGTAGGGCTACGCCGAAGCAAATCAGCCACTGATCCAGATTCATCGGAGCAGTCTCAAATATGCGATTGACAAACGGAGAATTAGCAAAGATGATCTGCAAAATTATCGCCAGGACAATTCCCACACCGAGGGCGGGAGCGCCGCTAACTTTTTCCTTAGAACCGCTAAACTTAGCAATCAAAGAAGGCAACAACTGGCTGAGACTCAACAGGTAAAAAATTCTCCCCATTACCAAAGCTTGAATCGCCATCGTGCGGGCCAGTGCCAAAGTTCCCCAATCAGCTTGGCGCACCCATTCAAACATTCCGAAAATCAGAGTCCAGTTGTAAAGAGAAATAGCGATGATCCGCTTGATCCGATTTCCGGTGAGGAAAGGTTCGTTTACCGGTCGGGGCTGCTGTTTCATGACTCCCGCTGACTTGGGCTCGAAAGCCAGGGGCACAGTCATAGTGATCGAGTTGAGCATATTCAGCCAGAGAATTTGTAGCGACAAAATCGGCAATTCTCGACCGAGGAGCGTGCTGAGCAAAATTGTCATCGATTCTCCGCCGTTGACTGGGAGAATGAAACTGATTGCTTTGAGCAGATTTTTGTAAACCGATCGCCCTTCTTCGACAGCAGATTCGATCGACGCAAAGTTATCATCAGTCAAAATCATGTCGGCGGCTTCCTTAGAAACCTCAGTACCGCTACCCATCGCAATCCCGATATCCGCTTGTTTCAGCGCCGGCGCGTCGTTAACGCCGTCTCCCGTCATCGCCACAATTTCGCCTTTCTGCTGCAAAGCTTCTACGAGGCGGAGTTTTTGTTCTGGGGCGACACGGGCAAAAACTGAGCCGGCTTCTACAGCATCGCCGAGTTCCTGCTTGCTCATGGAGGCGAGCTCGGCGCCGGTGTAGGCTACAAGTTCTCTGTTATGTTTAGTTTTGCGGAATCCCATGCGGCGGGCGATCGCCTTGGCTGTAGCGATGTGGTCGCCGGTAATCATTTTGACTTGGATGCCGGCGGTTTGACAAGCTTGGACGGCTGCGATCGCTTCTGCCCGCGGCGGGTCAATCATGCCTTGCAGTCCCAAGAAAACCAGGCCTGACTCCAAATCCGCGTGATCGACGGAATTTTGGCTTTGGGGTACTGGCTTTTTCGCTAAAGCCAAGACGCGCAAGCCTTGCTTTGCCATTTCATCGACTTGATGGTGAATTTGTTCGCGATCGACTTTTACCGGATTTCCTTGGGTATCAAGACTGGAACCGCAGCGGCCAAGAATTGATTCTACGGAACCTTTGACGTACAAAATTTTGCCAGTGGGAGTTTGGTGCAAAGTTGCCATGTATTGAAACTGAGATTCAAAGGGAATTGAATCCAGTCGCGGCATTGACTTTTCTAAAGTTTGCTGGCTCAATTCTGCTTTTTTACCAACAGCAATTAACGCTCCTTCTGTCGGATCTCCAACGACTATCCAATCATCATCTTTAAATTCCAAGTGAGAGTCATTGCAAATCATTCCGGCTTGCAAACATTCTTGCAAAGTTGGAGCTTGACTGACAGTAATTGGTAGTTTGTTGAGTTGAATTTCACCTTCGGGGCTGTATCCGGTACCCGTAACGAAGTAGGATGCGCCACCAGAATAGATTTCTTGCACCGTCATTTGGTTTTCCGTCAAAGTTCCGGTTTTGTCGGAACAGATGACTGTAGCGCCGCCGAGGGTTTCGACTGCGGGCAATTTGCGGACGATCGCGTGGCGATTTGCCATCCGGGAAACGCCTACGGCTAGGGTGACGGTAATGACGGCGGGTAAGCCTTCGGGAATTGCGCCGACAATCAGGGCGACTGCGGGTTCGACTGCTTCTTTAAAGGCTGAAACCCCCGCAGGGACTGGCCGCCCCAATCTGACTGCGAAGGTCAAGGTTGCCATTCCCAACACGAATAACAGCCAGTTTTGACTGAATTGGTTGAATTTGCGGGTTAAGGGGGTAGTGAGGTCGAGGTGCCGATCTAATAGTTGCGAGATTTTGCCGGTTTCGGTTTTATTGGCGATCGCAATTACGATGCCGCTACCTTGGCCAAAAGTGACAAAACTGCCGGCATAGGCCATGTTATCCCGTTCTGCTAGTGGCGTTTCTTGTGGCAGAACCAAGTCTCCAGACTGTCCTAATTCTTTTTCGACAGCAACTGATTCCCCGGTGAGTCCCGATTCGTCGATTTGCAAGTCGCGCACTTTCACTAAGCGCAAGTCTGCCGGTACTTTGTCGCCGGAAGTCAGGATTACTAAGTCACCGACAACGAGTTCTTTGGAGGGAAGTCTTAATTTTTTGCCACCCCGAATGACTGTGGCTTCGGTGGTGACAGCTTGGGCTAGGGCTTCAATTTTTTTCTCGGCTCCAGCTTCTTGGATGAAACTAATAGTAGCGTTGGTAATTGTTACGCCCCAAATTACGCTAGCGTTGAGCCATTCTCCGATCACTGCTTTGATTAAACCTGCACTCAGCAAGATGATCAGGAGGGGTTGGTTAAATTGCAGGATAAATTTTAACCATGCCGGTTTCCCTGCTTTAACCGTTAGTTCGTTGGGCCCGAATTTCTGTTGGCGATGGTTGGCTTCTGTCGGTTCTAAACCGCTTTCCAGGTTGGTTCCTAAGATAGCTGCAACCTTTGAACTTTCTAGGTAGTGCCAATATTGCTCTGCTACGTCTACATCGTTGGCGGCTATTACTGGCATAATTATTCCTGAATATTTGGGGGTGTCAGACGAGATTTGAGCGCTCCTGAATGGCACGCTTAATAAAAATCATCGCTGGTTGGAGCGTGAATATATTGAGCGACCTAATTGTTTGTTGATTACTTTAACGGGCTGTGACTTAGATCCATTTTACAACGGATGTGGCCGTTTTTGGCAATAGATTTTGGGAATTTTTTCCGGTGCTAAATCTTGTTTAGGACTCGGTGGCTAAGGTGGGGGAAAGTCGATCGAGTCGCTTGACATTTGGCAAATTTTAGGTGTGGTTAAAGAAAGAGGGAAGGAGGTAGGAGGCAAAATAAAAATGCTCCCACTCCCCCTCTCTCCTCCTCCTCCGCTCCGCCACGGACGATCGCATAAATGTTAGTTACAACCTAGTTAAGCGACCATATTCTGAACTTATGGAAATAGTAGTGCCGCTGGTGTTGGATTGGGTGCTGTTAGTCTGGGGAATGCGTTTCGGGCGGGTGTTAGTTCGATCGTCCGTTACAGAAGAGGATTTGTTTAAGGGCAGAAATTTCCTCGCCCTGGCTTTGGCGATGCACTCGCGTGCGATCGTTTGGACTTGGATGTCGATTGTTTGACAACCTGCGAGGGCTGCCCGATCAATTCATGGCTCAAGGCTATCAATTGATCGGGCAGCCCAAAAGACTAAGCACCACTTAGACAATGGAATTGAGATTTTGGGCTGCATCGTTCAATTGTTGAGTGCCTAATTTGGTTTGAGTAATACCACTAGCGGTTTCTTTTGCCGATAGGTTGAGGCTATTCATCGCATCGACTACTTGTTGAATAGCAACTGCTTGTTGTTGAGCAGTTAGAGAAATTTGTTGATTGTTCAATACCACATTATTAACAGCATTTGCTACTTCCGAAAAAGCTGCTGCGGTTTCTTGACTGATTTTGGTTCCTTCTTCTACTGTTTTAGTACCTTCCTGTGTCACCGTTACGGTGGAATCGATCGCATTCTTGATATCATCGACTAGGCGGTTAATTTTCTCGGCTGATTTCTTACTTTTATCTGCTAGTTTGCGGATTTCTGTGGCTATGACAGTAAAACCTTTGGCGTTTTCGCCCGCCCGGACTGCTTCTACTGAGGCATTCAGTGCCAGCATATTCGTTTGATTGGCTAAATCTGTGACATCAGTAGAAATATTGCCAATCTGATGGGTTTGCTCGCTCAATCGCATAATTTGTGTCGCTATCGCCCCGACATTTTCTTTCAAAATTATCATCGATTCCAGTGTTTGCTCCACTGCTAGGGTTCCCTTTTCAGCGATCTTTAAAGCTTGCCGTGCAGATTCCGCACCAGCTTGGGCTTGCTGGGCTGATTGTTGGGAAGCCGCGCCCAACTCATCCATTGTGATTGTAGTTTGATTTACGGAACTAGATTGCTGTGCGGCTGTGCGTTCCTGCTGTTCAACTGTGGCCGCAATCTCTGTGGAAGAACTGGCGATCGTATTTGCTACCTGATTGATTGGTCGGATAATTTTAGCAAAAATAAATAATACAATAAATGAGCCAAATATTACAGCAACAACCGTACCTCCTATCGAAACAATCGACGCTAATTGCTCCGACTGTTTGGCTAATTTTGTTCGGTGAACCAGTAGATTATCTTCTACTTTAAGCATTTCTGCCAGCTTATCCCTGATTTCATCCATAAATATCTTGCCTTTACCTGAAATCACCAAGGCTCTTAGCTCTGGTTCTTTGCCAGCCCTTTTCAGGGATATAGTTTCCGCTAATTCATCTAGTTTTTGCTGACCCAACTTTTCAAGTTCCTCCAAATTTTTCACTTGCTCAGGGTTATCTTTTATTAACTCTTTTGTCTCATTTACTGTTTTATAAAAGGCGACTGTCCCCTTTGTGTAAGGTTCTAAAAATTCCTCCTTTCCAGCGAAGATAAATCCCCGCTGTCCTGTTTCAGCATCCACTAAATCTTTTTCTAGGGCTTGCAAATTTGTCTTGACTACATAAGTGTGCGTTTGCAACTCAATAGCTTCTGCTAAATTATCCATACTCAATTTAGTCGAAAATCCGATGCTAATCATTAACAAAAAAATGGAGCAGAATCCCAACGGGACTACTTTACTAAGCCGAATAATATTTTGGGACATTTCCCTTTTTACTCCTTGATTCGTTGTTGACTTTTGTGGGGGAAGTTGCAGCGTCAATAATTTACCGATGGTTTTCACCAAAGTAGTTATTTAATCCCTCATACTAATTCATAATTAATGCCAGTTTTTGAGTGGGAAAAACTTCCAGCGCTTTTTTTGGCTGTCCTTGCTTTACTAACTCAACCATTGACTCAGACTCATGAACAAAAATATAACCAAACTTAATGTCGAGCAAGCGATGCAGGTCAAGCCTTGAGGATTAAGGGTTGTTTTGCCTGCTTCGATTTGGGATAAATCCTGTTTATTCGATTGTAGCGAGAAATTGAGGTATGCAACCCAAACATCGTCAAATTCTCTCCCCCACTCTTCTTATCTCCCACTATTGATTGGAGTTCAAGTCGATCGCATAAATGTTACAACGTAGTTAAGCAACAAAATTTTGAGTTCATGGAAATAGTAGTGACGCTGGTGCTGGGTTCGGTGCTGTTTGTTTGGGGAATGCGGTTCGGGCGGGTGTTAGTTCGCTCTGGAGTGACGGCTAATGATTTGTTTAAGGGCAGAAATTCGATCGCCCTGCTGTTTTTGGGTTTTTATATTGCCTTGCTGCTACTGGCTCTAAATATGCCTCAAATGCCTGTTTTGCCGATCGAGTGGCGCTTTCACGGGATGCGGGTTACTTGGACTTTGCTACGAGTGATGTTGATGGGAGTCTGCGGTATTGGCTTTAGTATAAGTTGGTTGACAGCGCGATCGCAAGTAATCGCAGTAATTTTAATTTGCTTGTTGGGATTGGGAGGATTTACAGGCGCTGAAAACTATTTTATGGCGCCAATTTACGCAGATTTAATAGATAATTTGCAGCCCAACGGTGTATTTCGACAAACATCTAACAGCAGTTGCGCGCCGGCGGCGCTAGCAACAGTGTTAAGGCGTTGGGGAATCGACGCGACGGAATCGAGTGTAGCGCGTTTTGCCGGTACAAGTCGCTTGGGAACTTCCATGCCGCAGTTAATTGTGGCAGCAAGAGCTTTGGGCGTAAATGCGATCGAACTAACGCCAACTTGGGAGCAAATTCAGCAAATTAACCGCCCCGGAGTGCTAGCAGTTTGGCTGTTTGACGGCCCTCGGAAGCTACCCCACGCGGTCGCTTTGCTGGCAATGAATGACAGTGTAGCTGCCATTGGAGACCCGGCGCGGGGCAGGATTTTCTATTTAGATAGGCCAACTTTTGCCCAGATTTGGCGAGAGGAATACGTGCCAATTTTCAGGTCTGCGGATATCTTGTTAAGCAATCAGCAAGCTATTGACTATTTGAGTAAATTAGGATATAATTCTGGGAATCTGCAAGCAGATATTCAGCGCTTTCAAACAGATAAAAATTTAAAAGTAAGCGGCAGCTTAGATCGGATGACTGAGTTAATGCTGAGCGGCAGTTTTTTGGAAGGAGTACCCCGATTGGATGGGAAATAGTTATTACAAATCATCAAGCGCAGAGGCACTCTTGACCGACAGAAAATAGGAATCATGCGGGTTGTTTTCAGACAATCTCTGAGTTATTCGTTCACAGCGATCGCAAATATTTGATCGCTCCAGCAGATGATAGACGATCGCACCTTCGTAGCATAGCTGCATGAAATTACCGTAACCGTAGGCAGTTGCATCTAATTCCTCCTATATTTTTAAGGTCTATCGCACCTTGGCCACCCCTCACCGTTTTTGACAATTGGGAACAGTTGAATCGCCCATTTTAGGATCAGACAGCTTGACTTCCCATCCCGGTAACTTCCACCAATTAACTCGCTGATTCGGCTGAATCCAGAAGTTTAGTTGCACGATCTTGCCATCCTCAAATCTGAGTGTGGGAAAGTTAGGATAACTGGTATCATCGGTTTCGCGATAAGTACGTCCCAGGTAATTTAGGCAGGCCCTTAATCCATCACTAATTCCCAATTCTTCCACTCCCTTTCCCTTCAATTTGGCATCATCGTAGCTGAAAGAACCGTTGAATGAATTGCCCGCTAACCCGCCTTTGGTAACAGTGATGGTGAAATCGTAGGTTACGGGAACTGCGTAGGCTTGGGTTGCAGTCACAACTGTGCTCAGAAGAGTCGTGGCAATGGCCACCGAGAGTTTTGAAATTGCTTGCACACTCGCATCCCTAAAAAGAACAACACTATAAATTTCGCTTTCAGTCATCGGCAAACTCCTTGACTACGCTTCTCTCGTAAGTGATTTAAGCTGTTCTACATTTAAACTGTGTGTCAAAAATCAATAAAACTCTTGTGGGACGGGCTTCTAGCCTGTCCAGAATTTCCAATTTGAATGCGTAACAGCTTACCCGATATGATATCATACGTAATCAGTTAAATGCGATCGCAGCAGAGAGCCAAGCGAACAAAAATTACCGCCCTTGGTTAATCATGTATACTTTTTTTCACTGAAAATCCCAAGAGTAAACCCTCGTCTTTAATCGCCCAGAATTAACTCACTAGATTTAACCACATTCATTCCCGCCTCCGCAAATTTTTGAAAAGCTGCATCTGCTTGTTCCGTAAAATCAACAACACCCGGAACCACCACAGGCGAAGTGCAATCTTCCAGCAAATAAACCTTCTTTGCCAAATGCGGATCTCGCGCCCAAATTTCCGTTAACAAATCATCAATTGTCCAAGCAACGCAGTGACTTTTGGCTTGTCCGGCAATAATTACTGCATCAAAATCGAGTAATTTATCAATAAACTTAGCGTTCTTTTCCGCAATCGGATTGCCGTCGAATCCATCTAAAACTTCCGGCCGCAAAACCGAATAGTTTTCGGTCAGTGGATTCCCGCCTTTGATTTCAAAAAGTGCTTGGCTGTTGCGGGCGATGCTGTGGAAAAATATTGCTTCTTCCACCGCAGAAACCAGCGCGTGTCCAATGCCGCCCAGCATTGAGTGATAGGGCCAAATTGTCAGGGGATATTTCCCGTCGTGGCTGAGTTTTTTGACGTAGTGACAAGCCTGTTTTTCCAGTGCTGAAAAATTGCCGCCGCTGATGCTATCTGCGACGGCTGGATTGACTTTCCAAATGCCTTGCTGCACATCTTCTAAAGTAATTGATGTGGCGACGGGTAGGGGGTGTTCGCCTGCTTCGTTTATCCAAAAGATTGGATGAAAAATTTGCATCGCCGTGTGGGTGTCCATTGTAGGCGCAATGGTTGTAATTGCATTTAAATTGCGGTAAATAAATTCGCACAGCCGCAGGTTGTCATCAACTGCACCGCTACCGGAACGGCCGCCCACAAATAATTCAAATTCGGGCAAACAAAAGGTATTTTGGGCATCAATTATCAGCAAACAAATGCGGTTTTTGTCGCTGGATGCTGGGTGGATGCTGTGCTGCTTTGCCCAATCTTTCGCTTGGGCTGCGCGTTCTCCGTAGGGGACTCGCCAGACTTCGCCTACTTTTTTCTGGTCAAAATGTTCGGGGATTGGGAGTTGGGCTTTTAGTGTCATGACCTATCGCTTGTCGGGTAGTTTACAGTAATAATTTAAGTTTGCAGTATAATGCTGATAAATATTTGCGGGTGAATCATGGCAAAAGAAGGAATCCAAGATTATGCTAGGGTAAAATTTAAACGCATAGTGTTGTTTTTTTCGATCGCACTTTTGCTTGCTCTCTTGATTGTAGCAACTAGATCTGCCTACGTTCAAGATGTTTTGAGAACTCTGTTAATGGGGATTGAGGATTTAGGGTGGTGGGGGCCAGTGGCTTTTGTAGCTACTTACAACTTGGCTACTGTGCTGTTTGTACCGGGTTCGGTACTGACGCTGGGAGGGGGGGCGATTTTTGGTTTGTGGTGGGGTTCTGTTTACGTCTTTGCGGCTTCGACTTTAGGTGCTGTATTTGCTTTTGCGATCGGGCGATATTTGTGTCGCGATCGCGTGGTAAAATATATGGAATCTCACCCCAAGTTTAAAGCTCTCGATCGCGCAGTTTCCCAACAAGGATTAAAAATAGTTTTTTTAACTCGTCTTTGTCCTTTATTTCCTTTCAATTTATTGAATTACGCTCTGGGAATTACTCAGGTTTCTTTGAAAGATTACGTGCTGGGTTCCTTGGGCATGATACCGGGTACAATTATGTACGTTTACTCCGGTTCTTTGGTGGGAGAGGTTGCGGCGATAGGCACGGAAACTGTGAATGCAAGTCCTCAAGATGCCGCCGTAAAATGGTTGATTAATATTATCAGTTTTCTGGCTACAGTCGCTGTTACTGTCTCTATCACTCGTATGGCCAGCAAAGCTTTGGAAGAAAGTATTTAATTAGGAGGATGTGTGAATGCAGCAGCCAAAAGTCGATCGCGTAACTGTCCCCCCGATGGACGAACACAACCAGAAATTAGTCTCCTATTTGCACCCGCCCGATTGGGTAAATCCGCAGCCAGCTAGTTCTTATAATTTAGTAGTAATTGGCGCCGGGCCCGCCGGATTAATTGTGGCTGCAGGTGCCGCAGGTTTGGGCGCGAAAGTTGCTTTGATTGAAAAACATTTGATGGGTGGCGACTGTTTGAATGTCGGTTGTGTGCCCTCAAAAGCTTTAATTCGCTCGTCTCGCACTGTTGGCGATATTTGGGAAGCAAATAAATTTGGTGTTAATGTTTCTGACAGTGTAGAAGTGGATTTTGCCGCTGTGATGGAACGGCTGCGCCGCATCAGGGCAGGAATCAGCGATGTTGATTCTGTTCAACGCTACCAAGACAAATTAGGAGTCGATGTTTTCTTAGGTTCCGGTCGTTTTACTAGCAATTATACCATAGAAGTTGCAGGTCAAAGTCTCCGGTTTAAAAAAGCAGTAATTGCCACAGGTGCAAGGGCGCTACAACCACAAATTCCCGGTTTACAAGAAACAGGATATCTGACAAATGAAACTGTCTTTAACCTGACAGAAAGACCTCAACGTTTGGCCGTAATTGGCGCAGGGCCGATCGGCTGCGAATTGGCTCAAGCATTCCGGCGGCTGGGTTCGGAAGTCGTATTGCTGCACAAAAATGCTCAGATTTTAGACAAAGAAGATGCGGATGCTGCTAAAATCGTGCAGCAGGCTTTTGTACGCGAAGAAATTCAACTAATACTAGAATCCACAATAGAGCGCGTTGAGAAAACAAATGCAGGCAAAGTAATTTATTATAAATCTCAAGGTAAGGAAGCATCGGTAACAGTAGATGAAATTATTGTGAGTACAGGGCGATCGCCCAACGTCGAAGGATTGAATCTGGAGGCTGTGGGTGTCGAATACGATACACAAACAGGCGTATTTGTCAACGACAATTTGCAAACTACTAATCCCCGCATTTATGCCGCCGGCGATATTTGCATGAAACATAAATTTACTCACGCTGCTGATTTTGCCGCAAGGATGGTAATTCAAAATACTCTATTTTTCGGGCGCAAAAAGCTCAGCGCTTTGACAATACCTTGGTGTACTTACACAAACCCGGAAATTGCGCGCGTCGGAATTGGGGAACACGAGGCTAAGGAAAAAGGCATTGATATCGATACATTTTTAATTCCTTTCAGTCACGTCGATCGGGCAATTATTGACGGGGAAGAGGAAGGATTTGTGAAAATTCACGTCAAAAAAGGCAGCGATAAAATATTAGGTGCAACTATTGTAGCGCGACACGCTGGGGATATGATTAGCGAAATTACTTTAGCAATGGTTAACAATATTGGTTTAGGAAAAATTGCTAGCACAATTCACCCGTATCCAACACAAGCTGATGCAATTCGGAAAGCGGGAGATGCTTACAATCGCACTCGTTTGACGCCGTTTGTGAAAAATTTGTTTAATCGCTGGCTGGCTTGGACGCGGTAGTTTGAACGGTATTGAATCAACATTAGGTACAATGGAACCGTAGGGGCGGGTTCACCAACCATCTATGGAAAAAATTAATAATCTCCTAAACCCGCCCCCACTGTATTGAATCAACACCAGGTACAATTGAACCGTAGGGGCGGGTTCACCAACCATCTATGGAAAAAATTAATAATCTCCTGAACCCGCCCCCACCGATCGCAAATACAAATCTACCCTTAATTTATGGGATAAAATGTTGATGTAAAATCGGGCGGGGGCAGGGCGGGTTTATCAGATTGTTTGATTTGTGTTAAAGATTTCGGTGAACCCGCCCCTACAGAGATTGCGGTTTTCAATATTCCCATTTACGTTTCGGTTTCGGTTTCAAATCCAACACCTTCATACAAAAGTGCGATCGGCAAATCAAACCCAATACTTGATAAAGTTACAATCTCTCCAGCAGTGTAAGAATAGTACAGCCACATTCTCCCCTCTCCCCTACAGTAACGCTCAACAAAAATCTTTTCTGCGTCAATCAAGATATACTCTTGCAAAGTCGGGATTTTTAGGTAACAAGTGAATTTTTCATCCCGATCTTTAGCACTTGTACTGGGTGAAAGAACTTCCACAATTATTTTAGGATTCTGAATGAATGTGCGGGAATTGAGGTCTTGAGGGTCGCAACTGACTATCACATCAGGGTAGTAGTAACGGCTTTGAAAACTGACTTGCAATTTCACATCTGACACGTTCATGCGACAGCCTCTGGAACGCAGATGTGGGTACAAGTTCCTGTAAAAGTTGAGTGCAAGATCGTTATGAGGAATTGTACTGCCTGTCATGGCAAAAACTTCGCCGTTGACATATTCGTGGCGAATCTCTTGTTGAGCTTCCCATTCGAGATATTCCTCAACGGTCATTTTTTGGGGCGTTGGGGGAATGGATATCATAACAAAATTTTTTGCACTGTTACTTTGATTCTAGCATTCTGGGTAGGACAATGGTTGCAAGTTACGATCGCCCCCACCAACAAACCCTGCCTTAAAAATCCCCTTCATCTACTTGGAATACCGTCAATCCCAAGCCTCTCCACATATCAACAACTTGCTGGCGATCGTCCAACACAAACTTAACATTATATTTTCCTTCAATATGTCGCCTATAGAACTCCTCTTTAATAATCGAATCCTTCCTCATATCTCCGGTTTTCCGCATATAAAGACTGGCATAATTAACCTCGTACTGCAGCAACCATTTTTCCGTTTGAGGCTGACAGTCATCTGTGCGGCCCGACACTACAATAATATTAACGCTGGACTGCCACTTGCGAACGGTATCTAAGACGGGCTGATTGGGCAAATCGCGATCGCACGTCGAAGCATCAAAAGGATTTCTGCCATTGAGAAGTGCCAGCGTACCGTCCATATCAACAATAATTGCATCCGGCAAATCCGGGTTATATTCCGGCGGCAAAACGGGAACCCGCACGTACTTATTGTACATCTTCATGATCACATCTTTGCCCACAGAATTAAGCCTTTTCAAATCCCGTTTAATACATTCCTCAACCGGAACTTGCAAGAAAGAATCATTAACTTCGACAACAGCTTTACCTTTAACCAACTCCTTAATATGCTCAATGTGAGGGCCAAAATTAGTATCATCAACAATGACGTGCTTGCCGCTTTCCAAAGCCATCAAAATAATCGTATCTCTCAACTGCACAATAAACTTTTCATTCGCCGGCGACCAATGAGAAGCGTGAGCCATTTCTCTGAGCAAATCTTTATTGCTACGCACCCACTTTGCAGGTTCCGACAGCAGCAATTCCCTAGCAAATTGAGATTTTCCCGAAGCAGGTAAACCGACAAGTACAATAACTCTTTTCATGGTAATTGGTAATTGGTAATTGGTAATTGGGCATTGGGCATTGGACATTGGGCATTGTTTAAATACTTACCTCTTCATTCCATCCGTTACATCCGTTACATCCGTTACATCCCGTACATTGCTCGTTGCCGAACTTCCCTCTTCCCTCTTCCTTCAACATCTGCCTCACACTCGATAATTAATCCGTGTATCCGTGTCAAAATCCGTGTCGTGCCTTCCTTCTTCTACAAACCTAAATGGATGTAATCTAAACCCAATAACTCTTCTATTTTATGGATAGTAACATCACGGAGAGCTTCTTTCACCCCCGCAACTCTTCGGGCCCGCAAAGAAAACAAAATCCCGGAATACGGCAAATGTTTCACAGCTAAAGCAAAATCTTTCTGAACTTCGATATGTTCGTGCTGTCGGTAAGCTGCCTCGATTTCTTCAACCAAAGATTGATAT
Source organism: Microcoleus sp. AT9b-C3 (assembly GCF_036705485.1). Lineage (NCBI taxonomy): Bacteria > Bacillati > Cyanobacteriota > Cyanophyceae > Oscillatoriales > Microcoleaceae > Microcoleus > Microcoleus sp. AT9b-C3. Next base: position 309,051 of record NZ_JAUBUR010000002.1, read on the forward strand.
TTGTCCTTAACTTGTTGATACAACTCACTCCACTCAGGAAAATAAGCTAAAAACTCTTCTCCTTCATTAGCTAAAACAATTTCTATCAGGCGGCGGGTCGAAAACCCTTCGCGGAGATGGGAAATAGCGACATATTGCGGCGACTTTACTTTAACTCTGTTGAAGTTAGCATCGCAGATAATATATCCTTCCGAATCCATCGGATCTAAATGTTGAGCCGCTTCGATAACTTCTTTCCAGCTAGTTAAAGGATAGGATGCGACCAATTCCCAGCCATATTTATTTGCCCAAATACTCGGGTCGGTTTCTAGCAGCGTTTGAGTGTTGCGAACCCCGTGCAGCACGATTTGATTGTTTTGTTGCTGGACAACTATTCTATTGTAAGGCGTCATCAACTCAAAGATAAAACACTGGTCGGTTTCTTGTGGCAATTGATATCCCAATTCTTGCCAGACTTTCCAAAAAAGTTGGGCAAAGCTGAACCCAAAACCATTAACTTCGCCGGCGGCGTCGGGAGTGCCGCTAGATTGCACTCTCCATTCTCCCTTGTAAAAATACAGTACAGTCAGAGAACCGTCTAGTTTTTGGTAAACTTTGGCATTTGTCCAATCAATTACAGCAGCGTGAATTTCTCCGTAATTAAAAAATTTGTTGTAGGGATAAGAAACTATCTGCCAATCTTGAGATGAATCTAAAATAATGCCTCGGCACTGCTGCACTATTTTTTCGCCCAGGGGAGATTCTATCTGCGAGTATTTCAGACAGACTAAATCGGGATATTGGCGGTGGCGGGTAACTTTAATATGATAAGTTTCGGACAAAGTTTCCAATCCGTGCTGGCGCAAATACTCTTGCAGTTCCACAATCGACTCCTAAATTGCTCGCCTTCTCTATATTATATATGACTTCATATTCTGGCAACCTTGTCAAGATAGTCAAAAAACACTTCTCCCGGAAAAGCGAGTGTTAATTTTGTATTTTGAATTATGGTTGTACATACGTGAATGCGGCTCGCCGCCCAACTAAACTTTTGGAATATTAAGGGAAAAGACCGTGAAGAAGAAATTATTAATGTTGGCGACTTCTACTTGTGTATTGACTGCTTTAGTACCTCCCTCGGTTGTTTTTGGCTCTTCGCAATTGTCGCAGCGACAATCGGGAACAACACAAATTGCTCAAGGAGGCACTGCGTTTCCGGTAAATGAAATTTTGCGAAAGTTAAAAGGCAAAACGCAAGTGCCTATTTTTATTCCCAGCAGGATTCCGGTTTCGCAAAAAATGTACTATCCAACTACAGCACAAGCAAACAGCTATAGTATTTCAATCGACTATAAACCCGATTGTGGCGGTACGACAGTTTGCACTTTTGGGTCAATTCAAGGTCAAAAAGGCGGGGAGTTTACTACAAAACTAGAAGGGGTAACTAAGACGTTAAAAAATGTGCAACTGGCGGGCGGAGTGAAAGGAGTTTTTCATAACGGTTGCGGGGCTTACTGCACAGCAACTCTTGAGTGGAAAACTCAGGGTTTTATGTATACCGTCGCCATTAAGAACGGACGGGAATCGGATTTAATTTTAATAGGAAATTCTGCTATTAAAGCTGGGAAGCGTTAAGTTTTGCAGTCGGGGACACACAACTTCTATATGTAGGGTGCGTAAGGGCGCACCTTACCGTTATTGTATGATATATCTTAACTCGCACTCGCCCCTTACAAGATGCTATTGTTTTTTTTGCGCTGACCTACTTCGGGGGAAATCAGGATGAGGAGAAGATGGCTATTTGCGGCGATTTTTGCTGGTGTGGTGACTGCTTTTACGATTCCCTACCCTTCGGGAACCCCTGCGGGAAACGGGATAGCTTCGCTTCACGCACCTTTGACACCAAACTCAGCGTTAGCAAGGACTGAACTCCCGATTACAGAAATCCGCTGGTTTAATTATTCCCCTGAAGATAGCTGGCAACCGATACAATTTATTGTACCCGATCGCAACACTGCAAAATCTGCCGACAGTCGCAAGTTGCGGTTGTACGATGTTCATATTGCCAAGATGTTTGAGATTTCTCATTTTCTGTGCGATCGCGATCGTGCTTCTGAGGGTTACAATTGGTCTTATCAAGCGGAAAATGGCAATATTGAGATGGGACGCTTCAAAATTAGCTGCAATCTCGCCCGTTCCATAGCCACAGCTTACGGGTTAGGCAAACCAGAAATTACAGTGATTCGCCGCAGCTTCAACCTGAAAAATGGTCGCCCTTCTTTTGCGCTAGAAAAATACTCTATTCCCACTTTTAATATTGCTAAAAATAGAGTTTTGCAGTGGAGGGATTTTGTGCAAAAGTTTCCCCCAATCCCCGATAATTCAGGTGCCAACCAAGCTAACAGTCGTTTTCCTGCGAGTGACATTTTTAGACAAATCAAAGGCAAAACGCGAGTGCCTGTTTTTCTTCCGAGTAGACTTCCTTTATCTGACATTCAGCAACTTGATTTTGATGTGCAAGCGGGGGTCCAAGGTTACATTGTGGGAATGTATTTAGGCAAAGGATGCCGTGCGGGAGCTTGTTATTTCGGCACAATCGAAGCTAAAAGAAATGAACCGTTTTCGCCTCCTTCGCAATTGCCGCAGGATACTTACAGAAGCGTTGAATTGGCAGGCGGATTCAGGGGGATTTATTTCAATAATTGCGGTGCTTACTGCACTGCTTTTGTGGAGTGGCAAAGACTGGGGGTGCTGTACCGAGTCACAAGGAAAAACGCACGGCAGCAAGAAGTTGTGCAGATAGCAAATTCTGCACTTCAAGCAGGGCAACGTTAAATTTTGGTGGGGAAGGGAAAGGGTACGCGCGACCTTTTTCGCATTAAATATCCCGTTGCTGTACAATGAAAAAGTACCTAAAAAACTAATGAGATGCCTGCGATTAGCGTTGAAGAAGCCAAGCAGAGTCTGCAAGCTATCTTGGAAAAGGTGGCTTTGGGAGAAGAAGTGACGATCGTACAGGAAGGCCAAGTAGTAGCTCGCGTAGTCCCGCCACTATCCAAGGAGCAGCGGTTAGCTAGGCGTAAAGCATTCCGAAACTCCATTAATGTCAAGGGCGAGCCAATGAGTGCAACAGTCATTAGGCTAAGGGAGGAAGCACGGTATTGATTTATATAGATACCAGCGTTCTTGTCCCCTTCTATTTACCAGAAGCTCTCAGCGATGCTGTTGATGAATTGCTGAGGATTGAAGACACACCTGCACTAAGTCAATTAGTTGAGGTGGAACTGTTTTCAGCAGTTGCCCGCAAATTGCGAATGAGGGAAATTTCTCCAGAAGAGGCAAGACAAATAGCCAACAATTTTCAAACTGACTTGGATGAAAATTTTTATACTCGCATCCCCTTAGAGCCAATTCATTACAATTTAGCTCGCGATTGGATTACCCGCTTTGAAGTAGCGTTGCGTACCTTAGATGCACTGCATTTAGCAGTAGCAAGTTCTAATCAGTTGCTTTTGGTGACTGGCGATGAAGCTTTGGCTCGCAGTGCTCGGACTTTAGGAATTGAAGTTCAGTTATTGATTGCCGTAGCTGAGGGCTAAAAGGTAGATCGACCTTTTGTCAAGGAAGCTGCAGTTACGCCTCCACCAAAGGTGCATAGCAGGATTTCATATCCTCGCGGGAGATGATTTTAGTTGATGTTTCCGCAGGTTTTAATCCCTGGCGGGCGTTGAGCCAAGGTGTCTCTGATTGCGTCAATTCTGCAAGATGTTTAGCACTTAATTCTCCATAAGCATTCCAAACTTCTTCGAGAACCTCGATTTCATCTTCCTCGAATTCTTCTTCAAAATTATCGGGAGCCGGAATATCGCTATATTTGTAAGCTTTGTACTCATGCCAAACATCGCGGACAACTGGGCCGGAAACCCAAGCTTCAATATCTTGATGAAATAGTGGCTGGCTTCTAAAGACTAAACTCCAAGCTTGTGCATAATACACCAGCTTTTGCAGTTTCAGCCCAGAAATGGTATCGCCTGCTTCTCGATCGACACGGCATAAAAAGTAACGAGCCACATCAAGAGCACTTTTCATAGTTTTAGGATTTGAGTAATTTGACAAATTCACTTTTGATGCTAAGCTATTTGGTGGCTTTAGAAGTACGATCGCCCTTTTCCCCTTCCCACTACATTTCTCTCTCCAAATCCCGCAACCTTTGAGCTAATTCTTTCTCTCTCCAGCTAAGCTAACTCCTCATGTCAACCAGGTTCATCCGGCTCGACCCTAGGTAAATCGTACATCGCCCGCAGCCTTTGCTTCGGAATGTCGATCGCCCCCGTGCCAGCAACGGGCAATGCTGGATGGGAAACATCATCAAGACTCACTGCTACTGGCGGTCATACGATTTTAGATTTTAGATTTTAGATTGGCAAGGGCTTATTATGTAAAGGTTTGGAGCTTGCCTACCGTTGCGTCCTTTTTTCAAACAGGCGGTCAAAATCTGGTATTTCTATTTTATCGCCCGAATTATCCCAACCAGCAATTAAAGTCCCCACCTGCGGTACGCTAGATCAGGTGAATATATTGGCTGATTTCAAGCTATCCTCCGATCGATCTTATGTCCCCAACCACATCTGCCCCTTCCCGAACCGTTCGCATCGGTTCCCGCAAAAGCCAACTCGCTCTCGTGCAAACCCACTGGGTGCAAGAACAGCTACAGAAACACTTCCCGGAACACACTTTTGAAGTCCACACCATGTCCACCCAAGGGGACATAATTCTTGATGTCGCCCTCGCTAAAATTGGCGATAAAGGACTTTTCACCAAAGAATTAGAAACGGGAATGCTGAACAATGAAACGGACTTTGCCGTTCATTCCCTCAAAGATTTGCCTACCAATTTGCCCGAAGGTTTAATTTTAGGATGCGTCACCGAACGGGAAAATCCCGCTGACGCCCTGGTAGTTCACTCCAAGCATAAAGACAAGCAACTAGATACCCTCCCAGAAGGTTCAGTAATCGGCACTTCTTCCCTACGGCGGCTGGCTCAACTTCGGCATCATTTCCCTCATTTTGAATTTAAAGATATTCGCGGCAATCTCAATACTCGACTCGCTAAATTAGATGAGGGCGGTTACGACGCGATTATTTTAGCAGTTGCCGGCCTCGAAAGATTGGGAATGGGCGATCGCATCCACCAAATTATCCCGGCTGATATCTCCCTTCACGCCGTCGGACAAGGTGCTTTGGGCATCGAATGCCGCGCCGGAGACACAGAAATCATGGCCGTGATTAAAGCTCTCGAACACTCGGAAACCGCCCAAAGATGTTATGCTGAACGCGCATTTCTGCGGGAATTAGAAGGTGGCTGTCAAGTGCCGATCGGCGTCAATACCAAAATAGAAAACGGTCAATTAACCTTAACCGGAATGGTATCGAGTCTCGACGGCAAGCGATTCGTCAAAGATACTGTTTCCGGCGCCGCCGACACTGCTGAAATGATCGGAATTGACCTCGCTCACCGCCTGCGCCAACAGGGTGCTAGTGAAATTTTGGAGGAAATATTTGCCCAAGTTCAACGCGATTCCTAAAACCGAGTGGCATCTCTTTGTCAATGCTTTTAGATGCGATATATCGCCTTTTGTACAATAATAAAAATACTAGGCGTTTCGCGGCAAAACAGATAGAGTAGCAGTCTGATTGTAGATTTTTGATGGGATTTTAGGTAGGAATTGCGCGATAGATTTCAAAAATATCGGACTAATTTAGGACGCTCCGCACGGGTGTTAAGCAACCCGGTTTCTGATGTAAGTCTAGCTGTATAGCCCAAGATTTATGGTAAAAACCGGTTTTTTTCCTAAGTCCTATAATTCTTAACCTACCCATCCACAATCTACAATCAAACATCCAAAATTAATCAGCAATTTATTTCAGGTAAAAGCCCAATATGAGCGCTAGAGAAATTCAATTAAAGCTGGAGTTGAAAAAGGTTCAGCAACTATATAGCAAAATGCAGGCCGACCAACAAGCTTTGCAGAAGCAATTGAAAGAGTTAAAAACTCAACCAGGAAATTTGTCGGATGTAGTCGAGCAAGTCTTGCCGTCGCTTGTGTCAATTTACGTCATGGATTGGGATACAGAAGAAGAGATTTCTTCAGGAAGCGGTTTTTTTGTATCGCCGGATATAATTGTCACGAACTATCACGTTGTAGAAGATATTGCAGATCAAGATTACTTCTATGAAGAAGATGAAATCGAACAGGTTTTAGTCGAAACTCACGACGGAAAATTGAGATTGGCAGAGGTGGTGTTTACAGGTAATGCTGAAGAAGATTTAGCATTACTCTTAATTAGCGATTTTACCTTCGACCCGAACACAGGGGAACAAGTGGATTCTCCCCAAGAATATCCTCCCCTAGAGTTGTCTTTTGATGTGAAAGTGGGAGATAGAGTAATTGCTGTGGGCAATCCTTTGGGGCAGTTTGCTTCAACTGTAACTCAAGGTATTGTGAGTGCAATTCGCGAACCCGAAGAATATGAAGAAACCGATGACGACGAAGATGATGTGGGCGAGGTGAAGGTGTTGCAAACTGATGCGGCGATTAATCCTGGAAATTCCGGTGGCCCACTGATTAATATGGCAGGTCAAGTGGTTGGGGTGAATACGTGGGGATGGGAAGATGCTGATAATATTAATTTGGCGATCGCCTCTGAAGCTTTGGATGATTTTCTAGCGGGATTTGAGGAGACTTTTGAGGACAATTCTCAGAATTAGTCAAGAGTTGTCCGGGGAGGAGCTCATATTTGTAAAAACTCTTCTTCTGGCTCCTTCCTTCTTCTCCTTTCCTCCTGCCTGAAAACTCCATTGGCTGCTTTCATTGAGATGCTCCCGTTGTCCGTAATATGTGATTCGGGCCTTGGCGAAGCTTGCAGAAGAGGATCGCTCTTTTTCTCAGAGGGGATGAAAAAGGCGATCGCTATTTCCTTAATTACATACTCATGGCTTTGGGGGCAGTTTTACTAATGCGTAAAGGTGAGCAGACTGCATACAATTTTTGATGTTTACCGTCCCTCAGAAAGTGACAGATAAATTTGATTAGATCGTGAAAATTATCGCGGGAGGAGAGTAGGGGCGATCGCTCTTTTTTCCACCGCACAGCGACGCCGATGGAAAAAGGGCGATCGCATTCTTGAGTAAACTGCGATCGCTACAGCAACTCAGATTTATACTTGTTTTTGGCAGGCGCGTTAATATTGTGCCACTCGCCATTTAAACTTAATCTAGACTAACAATCTCAAGGAACACAAAAAAATAATGCGTATTTTATTTGTATCCGCCGAAGCAGCACCCCTCGCCAAAGTGGGCGGTATGGGCGATGTCGTCGGCGCTTTGCCTAAATTTCTGCGGCGCATGGGACACGATGTCCGCATCTTCATGCCCTACTACGGTTTCGTTCCCGACAAAATGGACGTTCCCAAAAAACCTGTTTGGGATGGGGCTGCCATGTTTCAAAGCTTCTCGGTGTTTGAAACTGTTTTGCCGGGAACCGATGTACCTTTATACTTAATGCAACATCCATCTTTCTTGCCGCGCCGCGTTTACGGCGGTGTAGATGAAGATTGGAGGTTCACTTTCTTTGCCAATGCTGCGGCTGAATTTGCCTGGAATCATTGGAAGCCCCAAATTATCCACTGTCACGACTGGCATACGGGGATGATACCTGTTTGGATGAGCCAAGACCCCGATATCAGCACGGTTTTTACTATTCACAATTTAGCTTATCAAGGGCCGTGGCGCTGGCGTTTGGAGCAGATGACTTGGTGTCCTTGGTATATGCAAGGTCACAATACAATGGCTGCCGCAGTACAGTTTGCCGATCGAGTAAATACAGTTTCACCGACTTACGCCGAGCAAATCAAAACCCCAGCTTATGGGGAAACTTTGGAAGGTTTGCTGTCTTACATCGGTGGCAAAGTATCGGGGATTTTGAACGGAATTGATACAGAATCTTACAACCCAGCAACTGACAAGTACCTCCATCAGCAATTTAGTGTTGATACTATTGAAAAGCGCCCCGCTAATAAAATTGCGCTGCAAGAAGAAGTCGGTTTGGAAGTGAATAAAAATGCTTTTTTAATCGGCATGGTGACGCGGCTGGTAGAACAGAAGGGATTGGATTTGATAATTCAAATGCTCGATCTGTTCATGGCCTATACCGACTCTCAATTTATTGTACTTGGAACGGGCGATCGCTACTACGAAACCCAACTCTGGCAAATGACAGCCCGCTATCCCGGTCGGATGTCCACCCAACTACTTTACAACGAGGCCCTCTCCCGGCGCGTTTACGCAGGCTGCGACAGCTTCCTGATGCCCAGCCGTTTCGAGCCCTGCGGCATTAGCCAAATGCTCGCCCTCCGCTACGGGTGCGTGCCAATGGTTCGTCGCACCGGCGGTTTAGTCGATACCGTTTCCCACAACAACCCGATCGACAATACCGGTACAGGTTACTGTTTCGATCGCTACGAACCCCTCGATTTGTTCACCTGCATGATCAGAACTTGGGAAGGTTTCCGCTACAAAGATAAGTGGAGAGAACTGCAACAGCGCGGCATGAGAGAAGATTTTAGCTGGGATATTTCGGCCCGGAAATACGTCCACTTGTACAGCGATATTTTGGGACTGCCGCCGGAAGGAATCGCACCGGAACAAGAACCAGAATTGATCGTTGGTAAAGGTTAATTTTAGTAAGGTGCGTCAGTCGGTGTTTGATTCAACTGAATCGAAGGGCGGATCGACTGACGTAACTTACAGCTTAGTAAGGTGCATCAGTCAATCGATTTTAGATTTTAGATTTTAGATTTTAGATTGAAGCATTGACCCCACGGATGAATCCGGGGGCTTGTATCCTGGATGTTTTCAGTCGGTTTTTGATTCCATTTAATCGATCGACTGACTACTGACTACTGACTGCTGACTGCTGGCTACTGACAAATTAATCAACAAATAAATCGAGAGGTAAATGACCGTAAGTCCCAGTAACTCCACCTTCTGAGGCAGATTGACACGAAATCAAAACGCCCCGGTAAGTTCCGGGATAGCCGTCAACATAATACGAACCCTTCAAAGTATTGAACTTAATATAAACCGAACCAGCAAAGGTCGAGACAGCATTGGGATCTAAAACAGCTTGATATCCCAAAGCTTTCAAATAAGCTTCTAAAGCTAAAAACCCCTCATCCGTCGAAGAAGCGCACACTCCCAACATTTGATAATCCGACAAACTTGCTACCAGCAAAATTGCTTGACGGAGTGCCTTTTTTTCCAGGGGCGATGCTACAGATTGCATATCCAGACAAGTGAAATCTTTGAGGATTTGCTGTGCTTCTTCAACAGTTAGAGTAGTCGGGTTGTGAGTAGACATGAATTGCTCTGATATTTCCCAAAATTACGATCGACAATCGGGCACTCATCAACGAATTTCTGCCATTGCAACCCTCAATCGACGGCGGTAACACTTGCACAAGTCCTGATTATAGCCGATTGTGTGCTCTGGCAATCAATTCGGGCGATCGTCTTCGAGGGCTTAGCCAACGCCGGTATCGCACAAAAAAGCTAGTAGTTTTTACCCGCGTTTTCAAGTTTAGATCAGTCCGGGTTTTTTCAGTTTTGCTAGCGCATCTTCAGCAGCATTTTTCTCAGCATCTTGTTTGCGACGACCCCTGCCAACACCGTACATTTTACCGCTGACATACACTTCAGCAGTGAACTCTTTGGCATGATCCGGGCCTTCCTCATCAATGATTGAATATTCGGGGTTTTGACCGAATTTTGCCAGAACCCACTCTTGAAATCGATTTTTAGAGTCTACAAGGTTTTTTGGCCCTGCATCGGACTCAGGGTAAACCATACTCTCAGCAACTGGAATAAACAGCTTTTTAACAAAGGCGCGGACAGGTGTAATTGTTGAGTCGAGATAGTACGCACCAATAATCGCTTCAAAAGTATCGCAAAGCAAAGAGGGATTTTGGCGACCTTTATCTTTTTCAGCCCCTTTTCCCAGGCGCATTAACTTGCCTATACCTAGTTGCTCAGCAAACTTTGCTAGCTGATCCTGATCGACTAATCCAGAACGCAAGCGAGTTAATTGAGCTTCGCTAAAATCTTCATAGTGCTTGTACAAGATTTCGCCAACTAGATAACCTAGGAGGGCGTCGCCGAGGAATTCTAGTCGCTCATTGTGTTCGCCTGCTTCTGGGTGTTCGTTAACATAGGAACGGTGGGTTAAAGCGCGTTGCAATAGCGATTCATCTTTAAATTTTGGAAGTTTGTACATTTTGATGTCTGGACTTGCTGGGAAATTAATAGCATGGAAAACGTTTCTATATTAGCCTGAGTTTTCTCAGTGCGTCTTCAGCCGCACGTTTTTCACCTTCTTTTTTACTGCGACCACTTCCTTGACCGTATACTTGTCCATTTATACGCACTTCCACAGTAAATTCTTTAGCGTGATCTGGCCCGGCCTCCTGGATTGTGATGTATTGAGGGGTAATTGGCCCGATATTCTGGTGTACACATTCCTGAAGCTGATTTTTTGGGTCTACAAGAATGTTATAGTTCGGTTCTGGCCCCGAAGAAATAAGTTCTTCCACTACTGGCGTAAATAGCGGTTCTACAAAATCGCGGACTGCCTCAATGCCAGAATCGAGAAAATATGCGCCGATAATTGCTTCAAAAGTGTTGCTGAGCAACGACTCTTTAGCAGTACCTCCACTTGTTGCTTCACCCCTGCCTAGCAGCATCCACTGGCCGATATTCAAGGCGGCAGCAAACTTTGCCAATTGCTTGTCTTCCACCAACAAGGAACGCAGGCGAGTTAGATCGCCTTCATTTTTATTTGAGTAATGGCGGTAGAGATATTGGCCACTTAGAAAAGTCAGCAAGGCATCGCCTAGAAATTCTAATAGCTCGTTGTCTTTGCTGACTGCTTTAGGATTTTCGTAAAGGTAAGAGCGGTGAGTGAGTGCCTGATTTAGCAGATCGGCTTCCTGAAAAGGTAGCCGTTTTAGTAAATCGCTCAATCTTTCTCTAATGCCGTCTTCTTCAGCAGAAAAATGGCGATTTTCTTGACGAGTGTGTTCTTGAGACAGGAGTTGCAGGACTTCTTGCTGTTGCTTTTCTGCTTCTTTAATATCGGCTTGTGGTGCGGAGACAGCTTTTAGTAGTCGGGCAATACTATCCAGGGCGCGATAGGTGTTAGCGGTGGAAAATGGGACTTGGTGTGCCCAATCGTTGCGGACTTGGATAAGTTCAGTTACCAGGCCGTTTTCTGTAGAATTTAGCTTTTCGTTGAAAACTTTATCCCACTGCTTTGACATGACTAACAGCAGCATAGCAACATCTTCACTCAGAATACTGTCTGCTGATTTTTGTTTTAATGGTTTATGCTTAGGTAAGCAGGACTTAGCCTCTTTTTCCCAGCTATTGCTGTAAACTCCCTGCATTTCCTGTTTAAGATAAGGATATAATCCCTGACATAAGAGGTTTAAAGCTCTGTCAACTCGTTCGCGATTGCTAATAGCCATATGTTGTTTTTAGTTGCCTTTCTTATTGCTACATTCAGAGTTGTGAGTTTTTCGTAAAAGCGGATTTTTTCAATAAACCGGCTTATATTTAATTAGTTTATAATCTTTTGCCGATCGCCCCGAACGATCGACTGCTGCGGAGGAAGTCTGCCAAGTGCGAGCGGAACTTCATTCTGCACGATCGTCGCATCAATTGTCAGCTATAGTCTATTAGGGGAAATTTTACACCAAATGGGATGATACCATAATCCTAAAACAGTGTAATTTTTACCCTATGTTGCGAACTTGCAGAACGTCGCGACGCGACAAATGGTTTAGCTGGCTGAGTGAGTCAATGGAAGCTTGGGATTTTTGCCGTCGGTGGTTCCACGCCACACAAGAAGAAGAAAAAGCCAGAGGCTACAAAGCGCGTTGCAACCTGCTTCTGGTAAAGGTTTTAGGGGTTAATATTGATGCCGTCAAGCGGTGGGGGCCGAGTTTTGAAAAAATGCCAGACCACCACAAGCGTACCTTGTCATACGCTGACACGCTGCGAGAGATGATAGAGGTTGCTGGCAAAAATGAAGATTTTTTGGAGGAGGTACTAGAACGAATCAAAAACAAATCTAAAAAAATAGGGGAATATTTACACTAAATTTTTGGTGTCAAGCGGGCTTGGTGTTGTATTTTTTGGATGTAGCACTCAACTAGCAAAAGCCTTTAATCACTGTGACACAAAGTTTTTTATCCAATTCCAGCAGCGACGCCATTCAACTTCCCGCGTCAGAGCTAACTCCCGACGCAGCAAATCCTGAGAAAGAACCCCTCAAACATCTGCTGATAGGTTCTCCCCAAGCTGTCAGGAGTACAATTTACCTACTCCACGCGCGCGGGTACGCTGAGGTTGGTGTCTGGAGTCCCCTGCTACCAACTGCTAAAAGTGGTGAGGTGATGAGTATTTTTGTGAAATACCTTCGCATCTAATAGATTCAGATTGCATGGTGCCCCGGAATTATGCTGTGTGCGAAACAATTAGGGTTTGCTCTTCCGGGGCACCCCAGGCGGAGTGTCGCTACATTTTTGCTATTTTATATTAACTAAAAATTATTTTTCTGATATCCTTCGACCCACGCGCCCTGACCTCAGAAACCCGGTTTCTACGACATTTTACGACGAGTCGCGAAAAATACAAGAAGAAACCGGGTTTCTCGCCTCCGATGCGATCGCCCGATCGCCCCTCTCCCTGCGGGCCCATCCCGCTGATATCCGGCATTTGAACAGTAAATGTAAAAATATGTTGCAAACTTTGTACTGCTGTGTTAAGTTTAGTTACATAAGGTTGAAATTAAACGAGGTTTCTGGTTATGGAAAACAAAGACGCAAAAGTTGGCTTCACTGAGTTTGCTGAAACCTGGAACGGCCGTTTGGCAATGTTGGGCTTCGTTATCGGCTTAGCTACCGAATTCCTCACCGGTCAAGGCATTCTCTCTCAAATCGGTTTGATGTAATCAGCTCTTCTGCATACCATAGCTGAAATTTAGGCGATCGACCCCATCACAAGTGCAAAAGCCCCCCCGCTATTAAGTCCCCTTCACTTCACACGGAAGGGGCTTTTGCATTTTTTATCAACAAATCTAACAGATGGGACAATCAAAAATCTTTTCCGTCTCAATATTTATCGCGAGACTAACTCCAGCAAACTAAGCAATTTCTACAGACTCAAACATCCTCAATTTAGGAGTCAAAGTCGCCACCTTCACCAAACCGTCGCGTTTGTGAGTCCGCCCCCCGTTAAGTAAAATCATCTCCGACAGATCCGGCATTTCCTGCCAGCAGTGCGAGCAGAACCAATAAACGCGATTGTGGCGAGCGTGGCGGAGCAATTTAGAGGAGCAACAAGGGCAACTATTCATGATATTTTAAACCTTTTTTGAAGATGTGGAGCGATAACCAAATCATTAGAGAGATTCACGAATGCCTGCATATCTCAATTCCAGGCACAAAAATCAAAAATCTCTTTCACTCACAGCTTTGAGCCTCGCGCAAGTAGAACTTTTGGAGGCCTAACAGTAACACCACAATCAAAAGCTGAACGCTCCAAGGAGCCCAAGAGAAACCCCAAATAAAACAACCCAGACCGGCCCAAGCCACAAGAACAAAAATATCTTGAGAGGTTTGCCAGTAAACCCAGACTGCTGCCAGAGAAACTATTAGTAGCAAAATGTAAGCTGAGGGCATAGTCGTCTTCTCCCAATGTGTCTGCCAACAGTCAGGAGCGATCCCTGACGTTCTGCTTAAACATAAAACTAAAACCTGAAGAACTTATGAAGACGAGTGAGTTGTTACAAAAAGTAAAATACTCCTGCTAGCTTATATTTTTCCGATAAATCAGTAAGAATACTGAACTCATGGCTGAGGCCGAATTCGGTTAAATGAATGCTAGAAATAGCGACTTAGGCATCCCTAATTTGTATCAATTTCACCCCAAGACGGACAGGGTTGAAACTGATACCGGACTGAGGTTTTTAGTCTTAAGCGGACAGGACAAAAGGTACGGTGCCTAAGTCGCTACAAACATCCTGTGCTATCGACCGGATTCTAGCTGAGGCACAATACCAAAGAAACCAAGTTTTTTTAACTCTCTTTGCCTGCAAAACTAATGCTTGAAAAGCTGCACAATTCAATAAGGGCGATCGATCTATTCTTGCTCCCAGCCCAAAGCCTCAGCGACCTGAGCCGCCAAAAACATCGGTTCAAAAGGCTTGGCAATCACGCTCACCACCCCCAAATCCGCGAACATCCGCCTGTCCCCAGCCAGAGCCTTAGCTGTCAATAAAATTACCGGAATATGCTGCGTAGCCTTATTAGCTTGTAACTGTAGAAAAGTAGTAGGCCCGTCTTGGTCAGGCATCATCACGTCCAATAGAATAGCATCAGGCTGTTCGGCAAGAGCCTTAGCAACACCCTCGCGGCCCGAACTCGCTGTCAGGACTTCCCAGCCCCCCACCAGTTCAAGACTGACTTGAGCTACTTCCCGAATATCTTCCGCATCGTCAATAACCAAGATGCGCTTGGCAGTCAAAATTAACATTTTTTTAGAAATGAGAACTGATCACAGATTAGAGGGGAAATGTGAATATTTTGTAAAGCAAATTATTTTAGCCGATCGGACTTTACAGTAAATTTTCAAAACTGTATAGCAGATGTTGAAAAAAGAAGGAACAAGGAAGACCGAAGTTGCAATCGAGCGGCAGGATTTCAACTAACAACATCCTAACCGTCTGGCGCGGTTGCTGTAAAATATCCCACCCAAAAAAAGCCGCTTTTCGACCTCTAATCGCGCTTTTTGCCTGCTGTCCCCAAACTGCAGAAAAGGCTGAGATTGTTTGCTCTAGTCATCGACAAACAATCTGCACAAAATCAGTAACTTTGGGTACACCTGGGTAATAATTAACTTTCAGTTGCAACCCCCTCCCTGAGAAGTGGCAGACTTAAGAAAAAAGTGCTGCCCTCCCCCACAACACTCTCCACCCACATCCGCCCCCCGTGCTGCTGCACAATACTGCGACAAATAGCCAGCCCCAAACCAGTACCTCCCTTCTGGCGAGAATCAGAAGCATCAACCTGTTGAAAGCGTTCAAAGACCATCTCCAGTTTGTCTGGCGGAATGCCCCGCCCTTGGTCTTTCACAGCAATCACGATGTACCACGAACTCGGAACTGGCAAGTGCGGATGTGCAGCGGCAGGCTCAGGAGATAACAAAGACGGAGACGACACCGACTTGTGCGCTGCTTTTTCTGCCAAATCCAGATTGTGGCTCAACTCCCCGCTCAGCCAAACTGTAGCGCCGGAGGGAGAAAATTTTATAGCATTACTGAGTAAATTTGTCAAGGCTTGAATTAGCCGATCGGGAACAGCTTGCAATTGCGCCCCTACAGGCTTCACCGACAGAGTAATTCCCGCCTGCTGAGCCATTCCCTGCATCTCGTCAGCCGCCTGCAACATCAGCTCAGCCACATTGCAAGTTTGTTTGATAGCAGTGCTGTAACTCGACTCCATCCGCTCTAAATCTAGGATGTCGTTGACCAAGCGCACCAAACGGTCAGTGTTAGTGACAGCAATCTCCAGCATCCGCTTAGCTTTCTGGGGGTAAGCGTCCAGCAGGCCACTGTTGAGGAGGCCGAGGGCGCCGTGAATTGAGGTCATGGGCGTCCGCAGTTCGTGGCTGACAACAGAGATGAATTCATCTTTCATGCGCTCGACGGCAAGCCGATCGGTGATATCCTTAAAAGTCACCACAGCTCCAATAATTTCGCCTTGTTCTCGCATCGGAGCGACAACGTACTCAACCGGAAAACTGCTGCCGTCTCGCCGCCAAAAAATCTCATCGGTGACGCGCCGCGCCTCTCCGTCTTCCAAGGTGGCTAAAATTTGAGAACTTACCCGGTTCGGCAGCAGTTTGCCCGCCTGCGGTGCGGCGCAGTGTGGGATAGGTTCAGACCCTGAATTGATGTCTTTTACAGGTGAGAGTTGCTGGATCGCCTTTGAGCATTCTTCCTGTACACGGTGTAAGCTTTCATAGAGTGGTCGATCGATCAATTGCTTCGATTCACACCCGGCCATTCTCACCGCCGCAGGATTGACAAAAGTTACTTTTCCCTCTTTGTTCAACCCGCAAATTCCTTCTCCTGCGGAGAACAAAATCATTTCTGTTTGGTGGCGGAGTTGTTCAAAGGCTTTTTCGACTCGCTTGCTGTCGCTGATGTCGCGAGCGATTGTGGAAACGCCCGTTACCGCTCCAGTGGCGTCTTTAATCGGAGAAATCGTCAGGGACACATCTATTTGTTGACCGTCTTTCCGCAAGTGCACGGTTTCGTAATGGTCGATGCTGGCTCCAGCCCTAATATTTTCCAATATTTGAGGCATTTCCTTGGGGCGTTCGGGTATGGCTAAAATCTCGATCGACTGGCCCTTAATTTCCGCGGCACAGTAGCCGTAAATCTTCTCGGCTCCTGCGTTCCAGCTCTGAATAGTCCCGGCGAGGGTTTTGCCGACTATGCCGTCGTCGGAAGACTCGACAATCGACGCCAAGCGCACGAGTTCGTCTCTAGTTTGCTTGTGTTGAGTAATGTCGCGACCCAAAATCACTATACTTTTGCGTCTGCCGTCGGGGTGAAATACGGGTACCTTAATCACGTCGTAGATTTTCACAGTACCGTCCGATCGGGGAATTATTTCTTCCCCTCTAGAAAGGGTACCTTTTTCCCACGCTTCTCGATCGCTCACCTCGCACGCCTGTAGGGCCTCCCGGTAAAAACTGCTGAGTTCTCCTAGCTGAGAATCTTTGAGGCTGCGGTAGTCTATTTTTTCTAGCTCGAACACTTCCAATATCGCTCGATTTGCCTCCTGCCACCTGCCCTCGCCATCTTTGAAGCAGACAATATCTGGCATGGCATTCATCAGCAAGTCGAGATAGGAGTTTTCTCGCCGTGCAGCTTCTACCTCCGCCCGCTTGGCGATTTCCCGTTGCAGGTTTTCGTTTGCCGTTTGCAGCGAGTCCTTTAACAAACTTTCTGTAAAAGTCTGTTCTTTAATTACTTCCTGAAGTCTGTGGAGTTCTAGCGACAGTCGCCTGCGGGCCAACAAATTCTCTACCCGCAAGTGCAGTTGGGTGGGTTCGACGGGACTTACTATCAAATCGTCTATTCTGCGATCGAGTTGTTTTGCCTGCTGCGAAAATGGCTGCTCCAAAAGAGCAGGCGTTTGGGACTTACTAACAAGCAAAAACGGTAAAAATATCGGCTCGGCGGCAGCTTTTAATGATTCTACCAGCGGCCCGATGCGATCGAAATTTGCCTCGTCGAGAATGCACAAGTCAAAAGCGATTTGGGGAATGGGAAATTCAGAGTTGGGATCTAAAGCGCGATCGAGTACGATCACCTCATGCTCGGTGTTGAGGTGGGCGATCGGCAAATTAAGTTGTTGGTGGCGATCGACCAATAGTAAAATGCGGCTCATTAGTGTGTTAATTTCCCCATGACTAATGATATGATGTCCGGTAAATTAACCATTATATGTTTTGTAGTCAGGACTTAAGTCCTCTTTTTTATGAGGAATGAAACCCTCACTACAAACAAATTTTATAGCCCTCGATCGACCGGACGCGAGCGAAATGATCGAGGCATTAAGTAGCCAGAGTTGAAGCCCCAATTTAATATAATTGGATAATTATTTAATTGTTTGTTGGTTCAAAAAATGACTAATGACTAATGACTAATTACTAACTCAGGGGGCGGGTTTATATTTATTTGGGTTGTCAGTTCTATGAAAGCTGGTGCAACCCGCCCCTACAGCCTAATGACTAATGACCGATCACTAATGACTTTTTACGGCATTCCGATCGGAATCAAAGCATCTTCCGGCATACAGCTAGAGTAACGACTCCCTTCCGATAAAACCGCAATCAGCCTCACCTGCCAGTCGGGCATAATCTGCAAATCCGCCCAGGGTACTGCTACCTCCAAACATTTATCCACTCCCACTTGGGCGCGGCTAATGCGGGGCTGCCAGCGATCGCCGTCTTCTGCTTCCTGAAACCAAATCGATTTCGTCAGCAAATTAATCTCTAACTGATGGTGGTACCTATAGTTTAGCGGTGCTTCGTCAGGCAAACCCGACAGCGGAATCAGACTGTTGTGCATCGTGCGATCGGGATAAAACCAGAACAAATTTAACTGCTGCGGGCAATCAATTCCCGGCCGCACCCCTACCTTGAAGTCGGCACGAATGTAAAAATTCAAGTGGTCAACCCCATACCAAAGGCGCTGAATTGCCGAACTCCGGTGCATCGTACCCCTTGCTCCCCCAACTTCAATCCGGCCGGCTTTGTCCCAATCCTGTTCGTTGCCGATACCGTCAATCACCGGGTGAATAAAGCTCAGCGGCAGGTGGTCGCCTTGAACCTCGTGCGCCTCTACTTGCCGTCGCACTTCCGGGGGTACGGGTTCGCCGAGAGCTTCGTAAATTCCCGCTACGTGTTCGCGAAATAGCTGGTCGAACATGGCATCTTGGTTCGACGTGTGGCCTTCGCCAAACCACCAGAACCAGTCGGAACCTTCGGCAGCGTAAAGCGCTTCCCAAGCTTCTGGATTGCTTTCTTCTGTGGCCTCTGGATGGTTTGCCAGCATTTGTCTCGCGGGCCCTAACAAGTCCCAAGCGCGATTTTTCGCCGGATCGCCGATCCAAGTTGTGAGGGAACCGTCCACCCAGGAACCGGTGTGCAATTGGGCTGCGGGAATTGTTTCGGTTGCTGGGAATTTGTCGAGAAATTCCGAGACTGTGACTAATTTGATATCTGGATTGTCGCTGAGAGTTTGATAGAGGGATTCTAAGAACGGTTTGCCGTCTTGGGGATAGAATTCCCAGCAATTTTCGCCGTCTAGGGCGATCGTCACTAACCAGGGATTTTCTAAAGCTGTTTGACCCTCAGACTGTCGGTTTTTGAGAGTTCTGCCGATCGCTTCTAAGTGTCCCACTAAATCTGATGCTGCTTTTTCCGGTTCCATCGAACCGTAGGTAAACCCGATCAAGTCGGACAATCTGTGGTCTCTAAATACTATGGCTAAATCACCGTCAGAAGTTTCTAAACGGTAAGGGCGATATAAGAATTCGGGTTCGTAGACATTCCCTGTAGCGTCGCGGTTGAAAAAGTGTTTAATTGTCCACCCCAATACTGCTTCATCCGAGACTATCCATTTAAAGCCTTGTTTGGCAATGTAGGGCAAAATTTCCGGGCTGACTGCTTGTTCCGACGGCCACAAACCGCGCGGTTGGCAATCAAATCGGTCTTCATACATTTCCCAGGCTTTTCTCAGGTGTCGGGGAATATCTTCTGCCCACTGAAACCTGTGTTGTGGCAGCGTCATGTTTGGAATAGCTATGCGGCCGCCATTAGTGTCGGCAAGCAGTGGTAAAATCGGGTGCGTGTAGGGGGTTGTGGAGACTTCCAACTGCCCCTCAGCTTGCATTTTACGGTGCTGGGGAATGATGCGAGCGAGGATTTCTTTTTGTTTTGAGTAGATGTTTTTTCTGTCTACCAAACTAAAATTTTGTCCTTGTTTGAGCCACCCTGCAATCTGGGGGTCGTCCCAAAACAGCGGGTCAATCCAAGCTAAATTGTGCCAGGCCAGCAAGTCGCTAAAATCCTGCAATTTCCAGTTTGCCAAACACCACTGAATGCCTTTTTCCTGCCGCTGAGTGTAGAGTTGAGCATAGCGGGGGTGTGGCTGAATCAGGGTGTGGTAATTGGCGTCAAAGAAGTGTTCTAAAATGAACTCTTGGTCGGTGATGTTTAAAGTTTCTGTTTGCTTTAATGTCACCGCCAAGTAAGGGTCTAATGCTCTGTCTGCGATGCAGTCTTCTATCTGCAAAATCAAGGAAGGAACCAGGTTTACAGTTTGATGCAGTTTGGGATATTTTGCCAGCAGGAGAACTAAATCCAAGTAGTCTTTGACTCCGTGCAAGCGCACCCAAGGCAGTCGGTAATCGGCTGCTGCTGCGCTAGTTGATACTTTGGATTTGTAGAGCGGTTGGTGTTGGTGCCAAATGAAGGCTACATAAAGGGGGTGAGACATTGAATTTAGTAATTAGTAATTGGTAATTGAATTCGGTAATTGGTAATTGGTAATTAAATTTGGTAATTGGTAATTGGTAATTAAATTTGGTAATTGGTAACAGTCAACAGTCAACTGTCAACCGTCAACTGTCAACAGTTAACTGGTAATTGGTAACAGTCA
The DNA here is from genome assembly GCF_036705485.1 of Microcoleus sp. AT9b-C3. Classification (NCBI taxonomy): domain Bacteria; kingdom Bacillati; phylum Cyanobacteriota; class Cyanophyceae; order Oscillatoriales; family Microcoleaceae; genus Microcoleus; species Microcoleus sp. AT9b-C3. The sequence continues at coordinate 329,383 of NZ_JAUBUR010000002.1, forward strand.
AACGTCAACAGTCAACAGTCAACCGTCAACCGTCAACCGTCAACTGCCAACTGCCAACTGACTATTTACATTACCTGTTCGACTTCGGCAATTTCTGGGATAGCCTCGCGCAGGCGACGTTCAATGCCCATTCTCAGAGTCATTGTGGAACTCGGGCAAGACCCACAAGCTCCTTGCAGTCTCAGGTGTACCACTGGGCCGTCAATTTCTACGAGTTCGACGTTGCCGCCGTCGGATATCAGGTAGGGGCGCATTTCATCGAGAACTGTTTCGACGTTATCTCTGGTTAGTGCTAGTGTCATATTTCGCCTCTGTGATGATTTCTTGCAGTTGATGAAAGTTCGATTTGAGCCAAGGGCAGCATTCTCAACCGCGCGAGATTTAAGAAACCGGGTTTCTTGAAAAAAGACTTGCGTACTCAGATGAGCTGGCTGCCGGAAACCCGGTTTCTGTCACGCTGATGCTCGTCGATCTGAATTCGCTCTCTCGTTCGATCGTAGCGTTACTTGCCGCCAAATCAAGTTGATTCTGATACGTTAATCAAAAAAACCCGTTTTATTTAAGAAATCGGGTTTTCGATCGCGCTACACTACTGCTGGTTCTAGCAGTTTGACGTTGGAGTAGTTGAACTCGGTTGTTGTCAGTTGACCTTTTTCTTTTGCTCGAACTACTTGCTTGGTCATGACATAATAGTCGCCTATCTTCTCAAAGGTATCTTCAAATTCGAGTTCTCTGATGATTTCGTCTGTTTGGGGGTTGCGGAAAACGGCATCGTAGTGAGTGGCCAAAGAACCTTCGGGTGTCTCTAAGCTTTTGTGCGTGTCAATTACGAAAGCCATGCGGCCCATCACCCGGCTGACTTGACAAATTGAGAGACCTCGGATTTTATAATTCGAGCCCATTGAGTCGCCTTGCACCAAGATGTCCACAGCGTCGGTGCTGTCCTTCTCGCCCAGGGTAAAGCTATTTTTGCCGTGAGATTTTTCAAATGTCGAGCGTTTGCGGTGGGTGACAATATCGCGCATTTGGGTGTAGACACTTTGCTGCACTTCCTCATCTTCAATGCCGCTGACTTCCACGCTCATGTCGGGTTTGATGGAAACATGACCCGTATATACTTCGTCGCCCTGTTTGAGTTCAATATCGGCACTGTAACCGGGAAAATTGGCATCCCAGGTATAGCGGTGTTCGTAAGCAGCGCGAAACAAATCGCGAGCGTTGGCTTGCTCTGTCATAAATCCCTCTTTCTCTTGACACCCATCTAGTTTAGCTTAACCGCGAGAAGCCCCACATGCACTGGATAGGGGAGTTACCCGCACTCCTGGCGAGCACTTCTTGGGGGTGCGGTTGGGCTGGCAATTAGGGCGCAACAAGAATTTACTTTCTCTATCGGTTGCTATGATTTGAAAGTGACATCCTCCTACACCAAATCAAAGATTATGGTGTAGGCTTCCCAAGAATCACTTCTTAGGTTTCCTGGTTGTTCTCTTGCGAGATTTCGCCACTTGCCTAGACTGAGTTGCCTCAGTCCCCGGTAGATCGGCTGCACAGGCGCTTTCGATTCCCGTCTGTCCAAGGGTACTAATGAGGCATATCCCTCGGTTTCTGATATTCTGACCTGCTGCCACATCTCTATTCGTTGTGTATCCACAGTGAGGACAGCTATGAACTCTAACACTCAGGTCTTTTTTGACTTCCCCGCCACACTCAGGACATTCTTGAGAAGTCCCCCTAGCATCTACTTCGGCAAAGAATTTCCCACGCTTCCAGCACACATACTTAACGATGGTTCTGAATTGTCCAAAAGCAGCGTCAAGCATATGCTTCCCAAACATCCCTTTGGCACTGATGCGGTAATCCAAGTCTTCCATGAAAACCATATCACCAACATCACAAAGGGCATGGGCTTGCTTGAAGTGGAAGTCTTTCCTCGTGTTGTCAATTTGATGGTGAAGTCGGGCAACTTTAAGGCGTTGTTTTTCGTAGTTTTTAGACCGCTTACTTTTTCTCTTCAGTCTGCGTTGCAGCACTTTCAGCCTACCTTGCAGACGTTTAAAGAACTTTGGCGGTTTTACAAGAACACCGTCACTTGTTGCCAAGAATTTCTCCAACCCAATATCAACTCCAATGGGATGACCGTAGGGTGTTGGGTCGGGAACGTTGACATCACATTGCAGCGAAATAGATGCGTACCATTTATCGGCTTTCCTCAAGATTCGCACTTGTTTGACCACAAACCCTGTCGGGATAGGTCGATGCAAGTTGATGGGAATCGCCCCCCTCTTGGGCAGTTTAATGTGCAAATTCCTCACTGGATTCTCTTTAAATTGAGGAAACAGCAACGACTTAAACTGCCCATACTTCTTGAATCTGGGGAAGCCGAACCCTCTCTCCTGGAAATATTCCCACCCTCTATGCAACTGCTTAATAGCATGCGGTCGAACTTGAGAAGGAACCTCACTCAACTTGGGAAATTCTTTCTTAGCTTTCGGCAAGTTGTTAAGCTGTTGAATTTCGCCTGGGAACTTTAGCTCCGAAGAAATGATGTACTCTTTCTCCAGAGAGCATCTGTCAATCGGACACTTACGACTGTCACACCAATCTTTTATCTCTCTCAGTGCATAGTTAAATGCGCCTCGACAGATTTCCATCCACTCAATGAGTTGTTGCTCTTGAGCGGAGTCTGGATAGATTCGGTAGCGGTGTGTAAGTGTCAGCATTCCAGTATTATACAGTGTTTACTGGTGAGTAGTGTAGCGTTAAATGTTAATTTAAGGGACATGGAGTCCCATAAAATTAACTTGGGGGAGTCCATGTATCCCACATCAAATCAGAGATTATGGTGTGGGTCTTATAGCTCCCCCCAACCCCCACGAAAAGATAAAGTCACAAAATGCCTGGTTATTGAGAGCGCGATGGGTCGATCGCCACCTACCAGTCTTTGTTATGGGTTATGTTGAAAAAACTTGTGTCCGCTTTTTAGGGGTTGCACCCGCAGGCAACTATTAGATTCCCCCCTTAATAAAATGCTAGAAACTGTCTACAAACACTTAGAAACTTTGCAGGAACAAGCTAGGGAATTGCCACACCCCCAACAGGCAATTTTTACAAAACTTTTGGAAGATTTATCAAATTATCTACAAGAAATGGCAGGCAGCCGATTGTTTGAAAGCGCCACAAATAACGCTGCGAAGCTGGTTGAGCTTGAAAAAAATAATCGCCTTTTGGAACGCACTGTAGCCCAGCAAGTAGGGCAAATCAGACAGCTACGGGAGCAGTTGGAAAAACAAATCAGCCAGCATCGCAGGGACAATCAAGCATTAACTAAAAGTGAAGCAAAACTGCAAGCTATGCTGCGTAATTCTCCCGATCTAATTAGCATTGTTGGCTCCGACGGGCGAGTTCGATACCACAGCGGAGCCCTACAGCGGCTTTTGGGTTACAACCCAGAAGAAAGAATTGGTAAATTTCACGGCGAGTTAATTCATCCAGACGATTTGCTGGCCTGGCAGACGTATTTTGGTAAGTTGTTAGAATCTCCAGGAATTGGGGGGGCAATCGAATATCGGAAACGCCACGCTGACGGTTCTTGGATATACATGGAGTCGATAGGTAACAGTTTGCTTTACGATTCTAGCGTGCAGGGAATTATAATTAATTCGCGGGAAATAGGGGAACGAAAGCAAGCCGAAATCGCCGTCCGAGAGTCGGAGATCCACTACAGAGTTATGTCGCAAATTACTTCGGATTTTGCCTATTCTTTTAAGGGGCTGCCCGACGGCAAGTTCGCCTGCGAGTGGGCGACAGAAGCTTTTGAGCGCTGCACCGGGATCGTTCCTGAAGAATTAGAATCGTTTGGTTGGTGGAACTCCGAACTCGTTCATCCCGACGACAGGGAAATGTTAATTAAACAGTTAGAAGGCTGTACTTTCAGCCGCACTGGAGCAAATGAGTATCGCATTATTAATCAAAAAGGCGAGGTGCGCTGGGTGCGGGACTACTGGCAAGTGGTGTGGGACAAAACTGCTGAACGGGTTGTCCGTTTGTGGGGCGCTTGTCAGGAAATTACCGATCGCAAGCAAGTAGAATTGAAACTACAACTCGTTAACCAAGTTTTGCAAGCCCAGATAGCATCGGCGCCGCTAGCGATTAACTGTACCAGCAATGACGGCCATACCGTTGTTTGGAACCGCGCCGCCGAACAACTTTTTGGCTGGACTGCGGCTGAGGTTTTAGGGAAACCTTTACCGAATATTCCTGAAGGTCAAAAGCAGGATTTTTACGCGCTGCTAAAGTCTGCGTCTAATGGCAAACCGCAAAACGGTTTGGAAATATCTTTGTTGAAAAAAGACGGTAGTTCGATCGATGTTTGGCTTTGGGCGGCACGCGTGCGAGATGCGGGCGGTCAGACTGTCGGCAGTATCAACATATTTTCTAATCTTTCAGAACGCAAGCGCATAGAGGAAGAGCGCCAAAAACTAGCAGCGATGAAAGATATGGAGGAACCTTTTTGGGCGCGCTATGTCAGCCCTCCAAAAACTCCTAAAAAAAAGGGCAGTGGTTCAGTTGACAGTTGACAGTTGACTGGATGGGTAGCTACCTCTACCTGGAAGTCCGAGGATTGGAGTAATGAATAGTCTTCTTTTAATTTCTCCCGATCGGGCTTGGGGCTTTAAACCAATTTTTTCTCGTAATTCTATCAAGCACAAGTTAAAAGCATTAAAAGTGCAAAAGTGTAATCTTATGCTTGCAATATCCTTTGCGGTCAAATAACCTATTTGATGGGAGTTGTTCGAGCGGACATAATATGATAAATACACCGGGCTACTACCTGTAGTAGTTCCTCTGCTGTACTGTGTAAAACTATAATTCCCTAAAAATAATTGATGAACCAGCTACCGAATTGAGGGAGGGAATCTATCGATAAAGTGTCAGCTTTTTCGAGGGTAAAACTTGTTGGCACGGTAAATATTAGACTTGTTAAATACGCCATTAGAAGGTTTACTGATGCCCTGGTTTTTCCTGACTCCTGAAAGTGGCTAACTCTGCGTGAGTTTGGCAAGCTTCACTTAACTCAATATAATCTAAGATATTGGAAATTACTTGAGAAAGGTGGATAGCCGAACGGTGAGCTTCTTGGATAAAATCTCTCTCCTCTATAGGATCGTCAGCTTGATCGTCTATGGTTAGCTGTAGATAGCCGATGATGTGATTTAGGGGAGTGCGGAGTTCGTGGGACGCCTTCAACAAAAATTGCTTTTTGAGCTGGGATAGTCCTTGTACTCGCTTGCTGCGCTCTTGGTAGAGGGTGGCGAGGGCTATAGCACTTCCTACTTGCTCGGCAAGTTCTTGTGCGAATTCGATCTGGCATTGAGTCCAAGGTCGATCGGTCTTACCCTTCCCCGACGATCGACCTTTGCACTGATGCAAGCTAATTATGCCGTTAGGTTGCTCTTGGTAAGCGGTAGCCACGACTAGCAGCGACTGCGGCCCAAAAGGGTCATTAGCTGCAAAGGAGTCTACTACCACCGGTTCGAGGGTGGCTAAAGCTTGAAGGAAATGAGGTGCTGCTGTGAGCGAGATTTCCATTCCCAGCATCGGTAAAAATGGTTCTTGGCAGTATTCAGCAGCTACTTTGACTTGCAGGCTAGAACTTTCATAGGGACAAAGGATACAGCGGCTGACGCCTAGTGTTTCTCCCAGACTGTTAACTGTTTGCTGCCAGATGGTATGGAGATCCAATGTTCGACGAATATTTCTGCCAATTTGGAGTAAAAGTTTTTGCGATTGAGCTGATATTTGCTGATTCATAGCAACCCTTTTTCTACTACACTGGCAAAAGTTTACCACTCCGGCAACAGAGCAGGGAGTGACTGAATTTGCCAAGCTGCCACTGTCCGACTTATGGATTACGTAATTCTACTTAAATATTGCCACACGCTTTCAAAAATTACTAAGTAGTTGCGCTGTCTTTACAAGATCTTTACGATCTGCACATAGAACGGAGAGCGTCCTTTATGCAACACTTTTCTTAACAATCCTTTAGAGTAGGGGATTCGGAAGCTGAATCAGTCCTAAAAGTAGGCATTAAGTTCTTGTAAAATTGGCGGTTTGTGGGGGCTTATGAGGAGGTGTGAACTGCCAGCCGACAGATTAAAGATGAGCTGTTATCCGTATCCCCCGGATTTGATTTATGCCAATTCTGGGTGGGGATCGGAAGTGGCGTGGGTGATCGATAGGAGTCCAAAACTCCCAAGGAGGGAGCTTGGCGACGGATAAAAGTCAAAATTTATACGCTGGTGGGCGATCGAACTGTGGGGAGCATTTCACTGTTGCAGCCTAGCTAGAAATTGGAGTTTTGAGGCAGGAGCCAGGAGGAAAAAGTCAGAAGGAAGGAGCAAAAAGAAGTGTTTTTACAAATATGAGATGCTCCCGAACTGTGTTTATAGGATAATTACGAATTATCGATGACCTTTATTCACGCAACGGAACTCACGGATACACGAATATAGCAATTTTTAAGTGAGTAAGATACAGTTTGCTAATGGGTAATTGGTAATTGATATCCATTCCGGTTGTATCGGAATGATTAAACCGCAGAGGACGCAGAGGATACAGAGAAAGGGAAGAGAGATATGAATAATTCCGATGCCAACGGATTTGATATGATAAGAAAGCTGGCGAGTACCTCACGCAAGTTGAGAACCGCTCTAGCAGTAGCAGTCTTTTTTCGGCTTCCTGATTCCCTATTGCTTGTTAATTTTTGCTGATTCCTGATTCCTTCAACGTCCCGATGACCAATTACTGATGATCAATTACGGATGATTAATTTTTAAATAGTGGTTCTTGATAAAGCGGCACAGTAAAAGTAACAGTCGCGCCCAGCCCTTCGCCCATACTGTAAAAATTTACTGTACCCCCCATTGCTTCTACCAGTTTTTGAGAAATAGCCAATCCCAAACCGGTGCCGCCGTATTGTCTGGTACGATTGCCGTCTACCTGAAAAAACGACTCAAATAATTTATCCTGCTTGTCGAGAGAAACGCCAATGCCAGTATCAGCAACTCGGATTTTTACCATTCCGGGGAACTGCTGGTTGTCAACAGTCACCTTTTTCTTAATAACCTCGGCACTGATGCGAATTCCCCCTTCCCCGGTAAATTTAATTGCATTGCCCGTGAGGTTCAAGATTACTTGAAGCAGGCGTTGGTAGTTGCCGTACACAATAATGTCGTCCTCCACAGCGGGTTTTTGGATTTGAAATTGCAATCGCTTTTGCTCGACTTGAACCCGTGTAAAATTTTCAACTTGTTGCAACAGTTCACCGAGTTTGACGGGAGCGAGGTCTAACTCCATTTTGCCAGCTTCGATTTTAGCGATATCCAAAATATCGTTAATCACATTGAACAAATGTACTGCGGAGCGGTAAGCTTCTTCGATAAATTGGTGCGCTTCTTCGGGGTCATCTGCCATGCCGTCCACAAGCAGTTTTAGGAAGCCGAGGATGCCGTTGAGGGGGGTGCGGAGTTCGTGAGAAGTATTGGCAAGAAATTGACTTTTAAGTTGGGAAAGAGCTACGGCTTCGGCGCGGGCATGTTCTAATTCTTGGTAAAGTGTAGCGTGGGCGATCGCACTGCCCACTTGAGCGACTAACTCGCGGGCGAATTCGAGTTCGACGGGACTCCATTTCGGGGAACTGCCGCAGCGGTGCAAACATATCAGTGCATTGGGTTGGTCTTCATAGGAGGTAGCTGCTACGAGCACGGAATGGCGGTGGAAGGGATCGGTGGCGGGAGAGGCGTAATCGACTGCTACTGGTTTTAAGGTGGCTAAAGTTTGAATCCACCCTGGCTGTTCGGCGGCGCGCAGTTCTAATCCCAGCATAGAAGAGTAAGCTTCTTGGCGGTATTCAGCTACTACTTTAAAAGTTTTCGATTGGAGATTTTCGATTTGAGCAGGAGAAAGCGGGGGCGAGGAGTCGCTAGCTATTGACTGTTGTAATTCGGCTGCTGCTGCGGTCGAATTCTGCTGATTTTCGGAAGCAAGGAAGGGGAATGTTTCGAGATTTTCGCTGTCTTTTTTGTAGGAACAGATGATGCAGCGACTAGCGTTCAAAACTTGACCTAAGCTGTTCACAGTTTGCTGCCAAATTGTGTCTAAATCGAGGGTTTTGTGCAGGTTTTGAGCGATTTGGGAGATGATTTTACGGTCGATTTCCGAGTAGGGAGGGAGCGATCGACCGGGGATACGGCTTGCTGGAAGCGACATTTGTTGGCGGGCGTCCAAGGGGGATGGCAAACCTCGATAGAGCATGAATTCTGGGGAGTCGGGCCGTCTGTCTGTGGGTTTGTCAGACAGCAGCCTTCCCATAACTAAGACTTTTGCAGCTTTGCCGTTTGAGTCGATCGCCGGAGTGAGTGTCAAATCGAATATAAAATATTGTCCGGCGTGGCAAAATTGATAGCTGAACCGTTGCGGTACGAGGGTTTCGAGCGCCCGCCGCAGGATATCTAGATAAGGCGCAGGAGGGATGGGTTGCAGGGTTTCGCTGAGGGGGCGATCGACAATTTGTTCTGCTGTAAGGTTGTACTGTTCGGCTTTTTGCCAGTAAAAAGATAGATATCGACCAGAGGCGTCTTGGGTAAATACTAATTCTGCCCCTAACTCTTGAAAAAAAACTGTAGAGGCGAGGCTCGATCGCCGAAAATCTGTGTTAGAGTCCATCAGAGTAGGGGATGAAAGTAGTTCGGATTTTGGAGTATTGAGTTTATTAATAAAGAACTCAATACTTCCCATTGTTGGGGGCTGTTACTGTTAATTTTTGATTGATGTTTTAATTAAAAAGTTGTTGGCTTTTTAATTAAAACATCAATCGCTCAAAACTCACAATTTGCAAAAATTTTAGGCGGCTACTATTGACTTTTGAGTGATTAATCAACTCATAAAATATTAATTATTTAACTGTGAACTAAACTCAAAACTCACAACTATTCGTTCTCAGCCGTTTTGGGTAATTTAAAGAGAAAAATTAAGATTGAGAAATTAGGAATCTGCACCGATTAACTATCAAGTGTGAAAATTACGCCAAAATATGAGGCTGCGAACAACTCTAGTCAGGGAATGGCTCACGCATTTTTTCCCTCACCTAGAATAGTTCCGAGGTTGTGATTTAGCCGAGTTCACTCGCCCACCACCTGTAGCTTTAGCCACGAAATCTGCAAGAGATCGCCCGCGCGATCTAAATTTCACAGCCGGCAGATTTCGCGCGCCGTCTGGGGCGAGAGCAGCTCAGTCGTTCCATTCACCGCGTGGCGGGACTGGGGGGTTGCGGCGTAAACTCAGAGCCAGCTCGTCTTCGCGGCGCTCGCCTCTGAGCCACTGCTTGATTGCTGTTTCAATGACTTTGCTGGGGTCATTCGTCAAGTGCTTAATTTGGTCCAGGAGTTCAGAATCTATATGGATAGATAGTTCCACTTTTTCTGACGAACTGTGGGAGGGTATACTTGACTGGCTCATAGTTAAAAAATCCTAGTTTTAATTCTTAAGTTTCAATTCTTTTCAGGACAACCCACTGGACTAGATATTTGCAGTCCCTGATTTGCACCCCACCTTTCCTCAACCGCTTAACCGCTTTCTGTACAATGAGACAGAGAAAAGTTTTTTCCTTTTGAGTGTCCGGGCTCGGTCGGACACTTGAAGGGTAATAACTGATACTCTTGAGGTTTGTCTCAGTTGTGGTTTCATCTCAATCCCCAGTAAGAGGTTGAAGTAAGCACTCTACTCTTGCTTGTGTAATCATACAACAAAAAGTATCCTTTGCCGATTAGCTCTTAGATAAAAAACATGACTAACGTCCCTGTATCTCGCATTCGTAATTTTTCGATTATTGCTCACATCGACCACGGAAAATCGACCTTGGCCGATCGCCTGTTGCAGGCGACGGGGACTGTGCAGGCACGGGAGATGAAGGAGCAGTTTTTAGACAATATGGATCTCGAACGCGAACGCGGCATTACGATCAAGCTGCAAGCAGCTCGGATGAATTACACTGCCAAGGACGGTCAGGAGTACGTGCTCAATCTGATCGACACTCCCGGACACGTGGACTTTTCTTACGAGGTGTCGCGATCGCTCGCTGCTTGCGAAGGGGCGCTGCTGGTGGTAGACGCATCTCAAGGCGTGGAAGCACAAACCCTGGCAAATGTCTACCTTGCCTTGGGAAATAATTTGGAAATTATTCCAGTTTTAAATAAAATTGACCTGCCGGGGGCAGAACCGGAACGGGTAAAAGGGGAAATTGAAGAAATTATCGGTCTGGACTGTAGCGGGGCGATTGAGGCTTCGGCTAAGGAAGGAATTGGTATAGATGAGATTTTGGAGTCGATCGTCGAATTGGTGCCTCCGCCGCAGGATACTGTGGACAAACCGCTGCGGGCGCTAATTTTTGATAGTTATTACGACCCTTATCGGGGGGTAATTGTGTATTTCCGGGTGATGGACGGAAGTGTCAAAAAGGGCGATCGAGTTTTGTTGATGATTTCGGGTAAGGAATATGTCATCGATGAATTGGGCATCCTTTCACCGACTCAAGTTCAAGTAGACGAACTGCACGCCGGGGAAGTTGGTTATCTGGCGGCGGCAATTAAAGCCGTAGCTGATGCTCGCGTCGGCGATACGATTACTTTGGTCAAAAAGCCTGCACCGGAGCCTTGGCCGGGTTATACAGAAGCAAAACCGATGGTTTTTTGCGGCTTGTTCCCGATCGATGCTGACCAATTTCCCGATTTGCGGGAAGCTTTAGAAAAACTCAAACTCAACGATGCGGCGCTTTCTTACGAACCGGAAACTTCGAGCGCGATGGGATTTGGTTTCCGCTGCGGTTTCTTGGGTTTGCTGCACATGGAAATTGTGCAAGAAAGACTGGAGAGAGAATACAATTTGAATTTGATTGTTACGGCTCCTTCTGTGGTTTATCAAATCACAACAATTAAAGGAGAAGTATTAACAATTGACAATCCCAGCCACTTGCCAGATCCTCAGTATCGCGAGAAAATTGAGGAACCTTATGTGCGGGTAGAAATGCTGTCGCCGGAGACTTATGTGGGCGCGCTGATGGAACTGTCTCAAAGTCGGCGGGGCATTTTTATGGATATGAAGTATCTGAGTCAAGGCCGAACTACGCTGGTTTACGAGTTGCCTTTGGCGGAGGTGGTGACTGACTTTTTTGACCAGATGAAATCGCGATCGCGCGGCTATGCGAGCATGGAGTATCACATAATTGGCTACCGCGAAAATCCGTTAGTGAAAATGGACATTTTAATTAATGGCGATCCGGTTGACGCTTTGGCGATGATCGTACACCGGGATAAGGCTTATAATGTGGGCCGCGGGTTGACGGAAAAACTGAAGGAGTTGATTCCTCGCCATCAATTTAAGGTGCCGATTCAAGCGACAATTGGCGCTAAGGTGATTGCTTCGGAACACATTCCGGCTTTGCGGAAGGATGTGTTGGCGAAGTGTTACGGCGGTGATATTTCGCGGAAGAAGAAGTTGCTGCAAAAGCAGGCGAAGGGTAAGAAGCGGATGAAGTCTGTGGGTACTGTGGATGTGCCGCAGGAAGCTTTTATGGCTGTGCTGAAGCTCGATCGAGATTCGTAATCTGTGTGGCATTTTGTTAGGAACAGGCAAGATACCTGTTCCACAAATAGTCATTTTTCTTGTAGTTATTTGCGATTACCTAGAACAGGCAAGATGCCTGTTCCACAAAGAGTCTGTTTGATTGTGGGATGGGCATCTTGCCCGTCCCCGTGGGGGCCCAGAAACCGGGTTTTTTTATGAAATACTTCGTTACACACGGTAAATTCGGTAAAAAACCCGGTTTCTTTGTCGCAGTGCGTCCAGGAGTGTTTAAATCCAGATAAATATAAAGAGTTAGGGAAGTTAGATTAATAGCGATTCCCTACGGGATAACTACGCTTCACGCACTTTTGGAGCTTAAGGGCGATCGCACTGTGGCATAATAAAGTTTAGTTTTCAGAGCTCAAATTTATCAAGTAGAATGAGGAACAATATGACAGCGCAGCCAGACTGCTCAATAATGCGCCGATAAAGTTCTAAGATTTCTGTTAAAGTTAGATACCGAATTACGCGAGCTTTTGGTAAAGTTCAGCATTCTTTTTGAGGACGTATTCCATAGTATTCTGGAACGATGTTTCTGGTGGTGCGAGCAAGTTTTCAGCACCCGCAAGCAGTAATGCTTCTAGGGAAACGCCGAGGATCTTGGCGATTTCTTGGAGCTTGTGCAGGCGATCGTCTGGAATTGTGATGGTAATGGTTTGCATTCTGTTTGTGGCTGTGACGATACTCTGAGTTTAGCACGTCAATTGTCTGAGCAGGAGTTAGGGTTTTTAAAAGGGCGATCGCACTTTTGGACGTGAAGGGCGATCGCTTTAATTCTAAACTTGTCTGGAGACTAGACTAGAGGATGATAAAATTGGCGGCAGTTAGGGGATCTTTATGGAATATTTGGATTGTATTTCCAGGACTGAGAGTGATCCGAGAAAACAGCTCTCCAGTAAAAGAATTTGGGCCATTAAAGAAGTTTCCTGGTGCTGCTAAAACATCAGCTCCACTGCTAAAACCAAGACTAGCAGCTAACTGTATCTTGTCATCAGCCGCTAAATCACCGATCTCATCTTGACCATTTGCTGCCCCAAAGACAAAAGTATCCTGACCTCCACCACCATAGAGCAGGTCATTGCCAGCACCTCCAATCAGGCTATCATTGCCAGCGACACCGTAAATGCGATCGTTACCGCCTACACCGTTGAGAGTATCAGGTAAACTTGTGCCAAGGACTTTATCATCTCCCTCAGTTGCAGTGGTTGGCGTTGAATCTTGAACAGTAAATCCGTCAAATTTGTAGCCAATATCTGCCAAAAGTGACAAGTCAACTTTTGTGGGGATTTGTAACCCTGCACCGCCACCGTCACCCAGAAGAGAGGGCAATCCACCACTGCTCACAATACTTCTTAAATGAGATAAGTCAGGAGCGGGTAGAAGAGGCATAGGATTCCCCCCATTAGCAGCCCTGGCGTTGGGGCCGTCAAAAGAGCTTCCATTTATTCGTGCGCTGAAAGCTGGTGGCCCATTCAAAAACCCCAGTGCGTGTTGTAATTCGTGCATGGCACTAATGAAAAGGCTGTTAACACCACCGAAAGCATTAGGAGTGCCAGATTCGCTCGGATTGTCAGTAAAGTCAAATGGCGTTGAATCGACCAAATAGGAGATATTAGTATCAAAAGCAATGCTCCCTACAAAAGGTTCGTAATTTACTCCGTCGATTCGATCGCGGAAAGCTTTTGGATCGGAATACCCGTAAGTTATCCCCGCAGCATTGATAGGACCAGCGCCTACAAAGATCAGGAAATCATCAATTTCCCGATCTAAAACCACAGTCTCTATCTCTTGTGTAGAAGGATTCTGCACTGAAAGTTTAGTGCCAAGGGGAATGTTTTCAAATTCATCTTGAATGACAGATTCCCAGTAGGTAGCTGCGGATTCCAAAACAGCTTGACGGTTGGGGTTATTCTTGAAAAACCCAGTCGTATCAAACCGATAGTCGAATTCAATGTTAAAAGTGCTCACAAAAGAAGGGGCACTGGCGCGACCTTCAACTTTACCTACAGTTTCGTAGTGTTCCAAAGCATTTTTTACGCTCCCAGTAGAAATAGCCTTGGTTGCATCGTAATTCATCATTAGATAGAATTTTTCATCAAACGCTGTCGGTTTTACACGTGCAGGCGTCGGAGTCGTCACAGGCGTTGGAGTCGTCACAGGCGTTGGAGTCGTCACAGGCGTTGGAGTCGTCACAGGCGTTGGAGTCGTCACAGGCGTCGGAGTCGTCACAGGTGTCGGAGTCGTCACAGGTGTCGGAGTCGTCACAGGTGTCGGAGTCGTCACAGGTGTCGGAGTCGGCGCAGGTGTCGGAGTCGGCGCAGGCGTTGGCGTCGTGATAGGCGTCGGAGTCGTCACAGGTGTCGGAGTCGTCACAGGTGTCGGAGTCGTCACAGGCGTCGGAGTCGTCACAGGTGTCGGAGTCGTCACAGGCGTCGGAGTCGTCACAGGCGTCGGTGCAGGTGTCGAAGTCGGCTCCGGTGTCGGAGTCGTTGCACTTGGGGTGATTGAAGGCTTCGGCTCCGGTGTCGGAGTCGTCACAGGCGTCGGAGTCGTCACAGGTGTCGGAGTCGTCACAGGTGTCGGAGTCGGCGCAGGTGTCGGAGTCGGCGCAGGTGCAGGCGTCGGTGCAGGCGTCGGAGTCGTCACAGGCGTCGGAGTCGGCAAAGGCGCAGGCGTCAGACTCACAATCCCGCTAGAATCAGCAATAGTCAATCTGCCATCACCCTCCAAAACTGCCAAATATTGCCTTGTTAACTCATCCTGAATAATCGTGTAGCCAGCATTAACTCCTGTGCCCACATAAATCTTGAGGTCATCAAAGGCAAGATCGTTGCTTAACTTAATTACATCCTCACCCTCTGTATAATCAACAATCAAATCGGCATCCGAAAGCTCAGAACCCCCAGTATTTTTACCAATAAAAAAAGTGTCGTTACCATTGCCCCCCGTTAATGTATCTGCTCCCTGATCTCCATAGAGAATGTCATCCCCGAAGTTGCCAAACAAGCTGTCATTACCTTTACCACCGTAAACTGTATCGTTATCTATTCCGCCATTAACTGTATCCTCGCCTTCGTTGCCGTATATCAAATTATCTCCAGCATTAGCAAATAGCCGATCGTCACCTTTGCCGCCGTAAACTGTATCCTTACCTTTGCCACCGTAAACGGTATCATTACCTTCATTACCGTATAGATTGTCATCTCCTTGCTTGCCGTAGATTAAGTCGTCTGCATCACGGCCAAACACTAAGTCAGAGCCTTGTTGTCCAAATATTAAATCTGTATCGGGGGTGCCATTGAGAGTATCGTCAGCCAACGTTCCATTAATGTTCATGTTGCAATCTCAGTGTGAATACTAGATTTATGCCTATTCGAGCTAAAAGTATTTCTCCATCTCTGAAAAAATGACTTGCTAGCCTGTATTTTGAGATCGAGCGATCGCCCTAAATTTATGCGAAGTCAGGGATTTGCTAGACAAAACTCTTGCATAGCAAAGCTTTGGCCGATCGCACTCACAAAGAGCTCAGTCCGCAGAAGGCGCATTGCTGCCTCCCATTTATTTATCAGGGGCAAATCCAGAAAATTATGCAAAAACCCAGAAAATAAATTAAAAAAATTACTGGCAGTGGCCGAAACTAGAGTCAAAGCGAGAAATTTACCAAAGTTCAGCCTTACTCCCCTGTGGGGTAGCTAACAGTAGTCAGTGACGGCTAAAAAGCCCTCCCCCAAAGGTTTTAACTGGTAAATTGCATTACTTGCGCTTCGGCATTCACTTATCATACGCTAGCTGAGTATGGCAATAAACTGACATACATCAGGAGTTATGTTAGAATTCCATCAGGAAATTTAGAGACACCCATCTATGGCATCCACAAACGATCGCTTCGTCGAAGCAGAAAGCCGCTGGGACTTAAAAACTCTGTACTCCGACTTGGCCGCCGTTAAGGGAAAACCTCTCACCCCCGTAGAAAAGCTGCATCTGCGGGGGTTGCTTTGTGGCTACAGTCCCGCTGAAATCGCCGAAAAGCTGCAAAAGAATCCCAAGGGTGTTGAAACTGACCTGTGTGCCTCTATTTATAAATACGTTAAAGCCTTTGTGGGTAAAGGCGTTGAAAAGATAGAAAACTGGAGAAATATTGCTGAATGGCTTGAGGAAGCTGGATATAAAACTAAGTCACCTGCTAAATTACCTATTCAAGACGATTTATGTGAAAATAGTAAAGTTAACATAACTAATATAATTTGTGATAATAATCAAATAACAATTGATGTTTTCCTACAAATAACTGTCCCGCTACCTTCAGAACTCTCAATACAAAATCTAGACATCAACGATAACAACGGTAACTAAAATTTGGCCACAATTCAACTGATTGGTAGCGTGAAGCGACTAAAATCAGGAAGCGCGATCGCCCTTACGGACTCAAGCAACAACCTCAGCAATAAAATCGATCTGACTATTATGCCAAATATTTACATTATTGGCGGCCCTAAAGGTGCAGGTAAAACTACAGTTTTCCCGACATTATTACCAAATTTTTATTTGGAGAATTTTTGAATATGTCAATGCAGATGCGCGGCCGGAATGTCCTAATTCACTGCTGAGTCACTTGCTATCCTCGCAGGAGGCTTAATGATACAAAGACTGCGAACTTTATCATACTCTGGCACCCATTCCGCCTTTGAGACAACTTTAGCGCCTCATAACTTTCCTCGATTCTTGAGAAACTGTAAGACTCAAGGCTACACAATCCACCTGATGCAAGTTCTGGCTGCAATCTCCCGAAATCGCAATTGAACGGGTGCAACGCAGGGTTGAAAGTGGCGGACATTCTCTTGGCGAAATCGACATAACTTCTCTCATATTGCTTTTGAGATAAATCGACCCTTGTTTTTTCCAACAAGCCCGTCAAGCGCAGCTATCCCGTAGGGCATCGCCCCACCTCAGACCGAAGTCATCAAATCACCACAAACCACAAACCAATAACTGAACTCTGTCAACAGTATTTTTTCGGAAATATTGAAGCTTAAATAAAAATTGCAAGCTGATATTTGCGAATTATAGCACTTTGTTCAAAGTATTGGCAAATGCTAAGTTAATTAAAGATTTTATGAAGTTGAGGTATAAGTCTTTACGCCGATCGCAATTTTGTTATTCTATTAGTAAGTTTCATTCGAGCGACTGAATTTTTGTACTCCAGTCCTACCCCTAAACAGAACGGCAGTTTCCACAATGAGAATTTTAGTCACAGGCGGTGCGGGTTTCCTCGGTTCCCACCTAATCGATCGCTTAATGGCCCAAGGACACGAGGTAGTCTGCCTGGATAATTTTTACACCGGGACTAAACGCAATATCCTCAAATGGCTGGACAACCCGTATTTTGAGCTGATCCGCCACGACATCACGGAACCGATTCGGTTAGAGGTAGATCAGATTTACCATCTGGCTTGTCCCGCTTCTCCCATACACTATCAGTACAACCCTGTCAAGACAATTAAAACAAATGTCATCGGCACGATGAATATGTTGGGATTGGCAAAACGGGTAAAAGCAAGATTCTTTCTCGCTTCCACTTCCGAAGTGTACGGAGATCCTGACGTACATCCACAAACAGAAGATTATCGTGGCAACGTTAATTGTATCGGAATTCGCAGTTGCTATGACGAAGGGAAGCGAGTAGCTGAAACCTTATCTTTTGATTACCATCGGCAAAATGGGGTAGACATTCGAGTTGTGCGAATCTTCAATACCTACGGCCCCCGGATGTTGGAAAATGACGGCAGAGTAGTGAGCAATTTTATTGCTCAAGCTTTGCGAAACCAACCGCTGACTGTATACGGCGACGGTTCCCAAACACGTAGTTTTTGCTACGTTTCTGATTTGGTGGAAGGATTTATTCGTTTGATGAATAGCGACCAAATCGGGCCGATGAATTTGGGTAATCCCGGCGAATACACTATTTTGGAACTGGCACAAAAAATTCAAAACACGATTAATCCAGGGGCAGAAATTATCTTTAAACCGCTGCCGGAAGACGATCCAAAACAGCGACAACCAGATATTACTCGTGCTAAAAATTGGTTGGGGTGGGAGCCAACTGTGCCCCTGGATCAAGGTTTAGAGTTGACTATAAAGGATTTTCGCGATCGCATCGAGGGAAACCAAAAGTAGAGACGTAGAGAGGGGGAGACTGAGAGAGGGGGATGGGAAAAATATTCCGAATTCCCGATTCCCAATTCCCAATTCCCGATTCCCGATTGCCATCTGATTTTTTTTACTAACTTTGAGGACATTTGTATGCATGTTTGCGTCATCGGTACAGGATACGTTGGTTTAGTCACCGGCACTTGTTTGGCCCACATCGGCCACCACGTGATTTGCGTAGACAACAACGAAGAAAAAGTTAAATTAATGAAGTCTGGACAGTCGCCTATTTTTGAACCCGGACTGTCGGAATTAATGTCCTCTGCCTCTGCGTCTGGCAATCTAGAATTTACTTCGGATTTAGCAGCAGGAGTGTCTCACGGAGATATTTTGTTTATTGCCGTGGGGACGCCTCCTTTGCCTACTGGGGAAAGCGATACTCGCTACGTGGAAGCGGTTGCTCGCGGCATTGGAGCTCACCTCGACGGCGATTACAAAGTAATCGTAAACAAATCGACAGTTCCCATCGGTTCGGGGGATTGGGTGCGAAGAATTGTACTCGACGGTTTAGCAGAACGTCAAAAACCTCAAAGCGGTGACGCGGCTACTGGTGAGGAAGTAGCAGCAAAAACAGGCGTTCAATTTGATGTGGTTAGCAACCCGGAATTTTTACGCGAGGGCTGTGCTGTTTTCGATACTTTTAATCCCGATCGCATTGTTCTTGGCAGCAACTCTCGGCGGGCTATGGATATGATGCTACAGTTATACCGGCCGATTGTCGATCGCAAGTTTGCAGAAAATCAGTCTTTGCCGGAAGTTCCTGTGGTGATGACTGATATCAGTTCAGCGGAGATGATTAAGTACGCAGCTAATGCTTTTTTGGCTACGAAGATTAGCTTTATTAATGAAGTTGCTAATATTTGCGATCGTGTCGGTGCAGATGTTAGTCAAGTTGCCCGAGGTATCGGTTTAGATTCGCGGATTGGCAACAAGTTTCTGCAAGCTGGCATTGGTTGGGGCGGTTCTTGTTTCCCCAAAGATGTCTCGGCTTTAGTTCACACTGCTGACGATTACGGCTACGAGGCGCATTTGCTGAAAGCTGCGGTGGAAGTTAACGAACGCCAGCGGTTGATTGCTATTGAAAAGTTGCAACAAGTTTTGAAGATTCTCAAAGGTAAAACAGTAGGACTTTTGGGTTTAACTTTCAAGCCGGATACTGACGATTTGCGGGATGCTCCAGCGCTGAATTTAATCGATAGTTTGAATCGGTTGGGAGCGAAAGTTAAAGCTTACGATCCCATTGTTTCTCAAACAGGGATGCGTCACGGTTTGTCGGGAGTTTTGGTAGAAACTGACCCGGAAAGGTTGGCAGACGGTTGCGATGCTTTGGTGTTGGTGACTGACTGGGAACAGTTTCGTAATTTAGATTACGATAAAATGGCGAAGTTGATGGCTCATGCAGTGATGATTGATGGCCGTAATTTCTTAGATAAGAAGGCTTTAGAAGCGGCTGGTTTCCAATATGTGGGGATTGGAAGGTAAAGAAGAGTTTTGAGTAGAATCTCTATTTCGTAGGGTGCGCATTGCGCACCTTACATTTATCTTGCTAGTGGCAAACAATCGCGGGTTTACTCGCCCCGACTGCTTTAAAAATTCTCCATCAATGTTTTTTCTTGAGCGTAAACATCTCGTAGCTGTTGAAGCGCTGAGGCAGAAATTACCGATTTAACTGTAGCGACTAATTTACCCCACTCAAGCAAGCTGTCAACTGAAACAGCGGCTTTGAAGTTATACGTATAGAATTTAGTCCAAAATTCTGGTGCTTGTCTTCGTTTCCAGCGTTTGTACCATGCTACAAAATCTTGATCACACGGCGGTTTTACTTCTAAGATTGGGGGGAAATCGGCGTAGCTGACAAATCGACTCATGCCTTTGGCATGAACGTACACCACATTGTGGCAGCATTCGATCCGGTATATCTGTTCGGGAGAGATGTTGAACAGGAGTGCCACTGTTTCTTCGGTGACAAATCTCGATCGCGGATTGACGATCGACGATTTGTGAATAATTTTTGATGCGCCGATCGCTGACGATCTTAGCTGATTTTCTGATATCATTGTAGTTGCATCTGGTGGTAGTAGGTAAATCTATCTCTGCTAAGTGCGATCGACAGAAATTCTCGGTCGGGGTTAATTATAACTGGCGATCGTCTTTAGTTTCGTTGACTCCGCCGCAAAACGGAGACAAGCCCCGACTTCTGCCATGAGAGGCGCCAAATTTTAGACCAACGTTCAAGCTCCCAGATTTATCTTTAGAGTCAATCTAAAATCTAAAATCTAAAAATCTAAAATCGAACTTCTGCCATGAGAGGCGCAAAATTTTAGACCAACGTTCAAGCTCCCAGATTCATCTTTAGAGTCAATCTAAAATCTAAAATCTAAAATCTAAAATCGAATGACCGGGGCGATCGCTTTTTGATATATTATACTAAATCCAAAATTTTGTAAATAGTGAATATGAGCAAAGGCTTAGTCAGATTGCGGGTTCGAGAGTTGGCGGCCGAGAAGGGATGGACGCTCAAGGAAGTTGCGGAGCGATCGGGCGTGGGCTACAGTACGATTAGCAATTATGCCCGTTCTCAGGGTATGGCAATGGTTGACTTTGCAGCCGTCCACAAGCTGGCTCGAACTTTTGATGTGATGATTGAGGATTTCGTGGTAATCCTCGAAAAATAGTTGAAAGTTTTGCCTAATTCAATGTTTGAGCGATCGACTTTTGATGTGACGATCGAAGTTTTGATGTGATGCTTTCAGCAATTGTCGATCGCCCGCAACCAAAGTCGATCGCCTATCATTAAAGTAACCCGCTTGGAGCCTGAAATTAGGAGAACCGTCAATCGATTTTAGATTTTAGATTTTAGATTTTAGATTAACCCCACCGATAAATGCTCTTTCTTGAGGATTTTCGATTTGCGATTTTGGATTGATTCCACGGATAAATCACGTGGCGGGTACCACCTTTGAAATTCGCTTGTCAAATGCTAGATGCTGTGCTATTGGGATATCTTTTCAAGGTCGCTTTCGATGGGATAGTGGGCGCTCAAGCCAATGATGCACTCAAGCACCTCTGTTTGAAGGGAGTAAAAAAGCTATCACGAAACGGTAAAATTGTCAATTACGATTTAGAAAAAGCGCTGAAACGTTCTTTCCTGAAAGCTCAGCAACAAATCGCCTCAGAATGTTATAAAGAATTGGTTGAGCCGTCTCGCAGGGCTTCTAAAGGTATAGTTATTTACTTGCCTCAAGACCGTCCTTATTTAGAATGGCTAGATAAGAAGATTAAGCAGTTAAAATCTCAATTAAAGCAGGTTAACAAAGAAACAGCCCCTTCAGGTATTCCAATAGAAGGTTTAGATGAGATAGAATTGCTGCTAAGTTCCAGAAACGAGTCAAGCCAAAATCGCTTTCAACAAGTTGAAAATAAACTTCTGGAAATTGCACTCAAAAATTGTGATGTCACACTTTATAAAGCTAAATTAAAGGAAAATTTGTTTAGCTTAGTATCTGCATACTTTGCCGAGGAAATCAAGGACAATCAAAAGGTGTTCCAGATTTTTACAGCGCAAACATTAACGCGGAATGATACCCAAACCGCAGAAACTCACGCTTTGATGGAAGAGCTAAAGGCTTTGCTTGAGGAGATAGTTGAAAAGAGCCGCATTGCTTACCTGCCGATTGACTGGCAAGCTATTTGCCAGCAGATATTAGACGAGAAAGAACAGCAGCGGCTTAGTAGCAATCAGCTAACTTTTGGCAACCATCAAATAGATGATGTTTATGTGCCGCTGGGATTGGTGGAACGGCAGAAAGTGACTCAGCGACGCGAGGATGTTGCGGCTGAGGAAGGTTCGGATTTGTACCGGGAAAAAGAAGTTACTCAAAAATTTGAACACAGCGAGTTTCTCGAGCAAGTTATCCAGCAAGGAAGTAGCCCGAAAAGCAATGGCAAGCGGTTAGGAATTATTGGAGAACCGGGGGCGGGGAAAACAACGCTGTTGCGGCAGATTGCTAATTGGGTAGCGGCTGAAATTTCCGAGGCGATTGTAATTTGGGTATCCTTGGCGGATTTGCAGGGGAAGGAATTAGAGCCGTATTTATTTGATAATTGGCTGCTGGCGGCTATTAAGAGAATTGGGAAGGCTGAGGCGACTGCGGATATTAAGGATGATTTTTTAGCACAGTTTAATGCTGAGCGCGTGTGGTTGGTGTTGGATGGGGCGGATGAGATGGCTGTCGGAGATGGCAATCCTTTGGCGGAAATTCAGCGGCAAATTAGAACTGGCGGCTGTATTCAAAAGGCGCGAATTGTGCTAAGTTGTCGGCAGAATGTTTGGGATGCGATCGGCACTGCGTTGGATACTTTTGATACTTATCGCACTCTGGAATTTTCCTATCCCGAACAGGTGGAAATGTTTATCGATAAATGGTTTTTAACCCCCCCTAACCCCCGGTTTGGAACCCCCCCTAACCCCCCCTTGGTAAGGGGGGGGACAAGAGATGATGGGGAAACTATCGATCGGTTTTTAACCCCCCCTAACCCCCCCTTGGTAAGGGGGGGGACAAGAGATGATGAGAGTACAGAATTAGATGAAACTCTTGCTCCCCCCTTAGCAAGGGGGGCTGGGGGGGTGCTTTCTCAACAGCTACCGGAAGCATTAGATGAAACTCTTGCTCCCCCCTTATTAAGGGGGGCTGGGGGGGATCTTTCTCAACAGCTACGCGAAGCATTAGCAGCATCGGGAAAAGAGCGAATTCGAGATTTAGTCAAAAATCCCCTGAGATGTTCGCTATTGTGCGCCACTTGGCAGTCGTTGGATGGGGATTTGCCGGATACTAAGGCTAAGCTTTATCGGCGGTTTGTGACAACTTTGTATCAGTGGAAAAAACCGCGCCTGAATTGGATTCAGCAGCAGGAATTGAATGCGGCTTTGGGGAAATTGGCTTTTTCTGGGATGTTAAATGAAACGGATCGGTTTCAGTTGCCAGAAAGTGTGGGATATCGGGTGATGGGTGCATCGCAGTTTGAGTTAGCTTGTCGTGTGGGTTGGCTGAATTTGGTGGCGAGGGATGCGGAGACGGCGGAAGGGATTTATGCTTTTTATCATCCGACTTTTCAGGAATATTTTGCTGCCTTGGCGGTTGAGGATTGGCACTTTTTCTTGAATCATTTTCCTAAGAATCCGCAACATCCTGACGCTAGATATCGCATTTTTGAGAAGCAGTGGAAGGAGGTTATTTTGCTGTGGTTGGGGCGCGAGGAGGTTGGGAAGGAGGAAAAGGAAGCGTTTATTAAGGCGTTGGTTAAGTTTAAGGTTGGGTGGGATAAATTTTATGGATATCGGGCATATTTTCTAGCGGCTGCGGGGATTGCTGAGTTTAAGGATTGTCGCCTTGCTGATGAGATTGTGTCGCAGATTGTTATTTGGGGATTTGGTTATTTTAATAAGCAAAAACAGGAGTGGCGGACATTTCTCGATCCAATTGTTGATAGAGCAAGGGAAGTTCTGAAAGAGACGGATCTGGAAAAGGCGAGTTCCGCTTTAGTCGAGTTAATCCGCAATTCAGGTGATGAATATACTCGGAGGCGAGCGACAAAAAGCTTAGGGGAAATAGGCAAAGGTAGCCCAGAAACTATCTCCGCTTTAGTCGAGTTAATCGGTACTTCTCAGGATGAACATACCCGGTGTGTAGCGGCAGAATGCTTAGGAAAAATAGAAAAAAATAACCCAGTTGCGATCGCCACTTTAGTCGAGTTACTCCGCAAGTCAGTTGAGAAAAAGACCGGGAAGCGAGTGGCATATAGCTTGGGGGAAATAGGAAAAGATAGCCCAGAAGCGATCGCAGCTTTAGTAGAACTAATCCGCAATTCAGTTGATAACCATTTCTACCCGTTTTTCGATCGGCATAACGTACCTACCTGTATAATATTGGCATATAGCTTAGTGAAAATAGGGAAAAATAATCCAGTTGCGATCGCCGCTTTAGTCGAGTTAATTCGCAGTTCCGAGCATAAAGTTACCCAAGAGCGAGCGGCAGAAATTTTAGGTAGGATAGACAAAGATAACCCGGTAGCGATCGAAACTTTATTGGAGTCAATCCGCAACTACCGTCCTAAAGATACTCGTTATCAAGCAGCAGAAAAATTAGCAAGAATCGGCAAAAATAACCCAGTTGCGATCTCCGCTTTAGTCGAGTTAATCCGCAAGTCAGGTAATAAAAAAGTTACCCGGTGGCGAGCTGCAGAATGCTTAGGGAAAATAGATAAAGATAACCCAGTTGCAATCAGCGCTTTAGTCGAGTTAAGCCGCAATTCCAATGAAAAAACCCGGTGGTCAGCGGCAGATAGCTTAGGTAAAATAGGCAAAAACAACCCAGTTGCGATCGCCGCTTTAGTCGAGTTAATCCGCAATTCCGGTGATGAAAGAACCCGGTGGTCAGCGGCAGAAAGCTTAGGAAAAATAGGCAAAAATAACCCAGAGGCCATCTTCGGTTTAGTCGAGTTGCTCGGTAATTCTCAAAGTGAATCTACCCGGCTTCAAGCGGTATCTAGCTTAGGGAAAATAGATAACAATAACCTAGTTGCGATAGCCACTTTAGTCGAGTTGCTCGGCACTTCTCAGAATGCATATCATCGGTGGGAATTGGGAATTTATTTAAAAAAAATAGGCAAAAATAACCCAGTTGCGATCGCCGCTTTCGTCGAGTTAATCCGCACTTCAGGTGATGAAGAGACCCGGCTTCAAGCGGCAGAATGTTTGGGAGAAATAGACAACAATAACCCAGTTGCGATCGCCACCTTAGTCGAGTTGATCCGCAATTCAGGCGATCCAGATACCCGGTGTCGAGCGGCATCTAGCTTAGGTAAAATAGACATAGGTAACTCAGTTGCGATCGCGACTTTAATAGAGTTGATTCCTAATTATCACCCTGAATATTATATTTTTGACCCGGCAGATAGCTTACTGAAAATCATGAAAGGTAAACAGTTCGCCACAGCAGTCTCAGGTTTAAAAAATCGCCTAACTTCCGAAATCTACAAAAATGATTTTGGGCGGAATGAAAGATGTCACAGAGTCATCTGGAATTGCGCTGAAAATATGACTTACCCAGAATTTTATCAGGCATGGCACGCTTAACCCACCGCTGGAATTGCCCTTCACAGATTTTCCGTCAAATCAAGAGGACTTGCTGAATGCGGTACAGAATTGGATTGGGGCGAGGGGATAAGTCGCAGATGCAGGGGCCGGACTTAGCCTGGGCCGTTTCCCTACTGCGGTGTCCCTACACATATTGCGTACCAGACCCTCGCGGATGACAGACAAAAACGTGCGATCGACCAAAAGCAGATGCGAACAAATCCTTTAACCTGCGATACTAATTCACAGATGCGATCGACAGAGCCTCCCAAAGACTCCCTCAAACCATGCCCAAGCCAAAAAAGACCCCCCCCAAAACCTACACTGAAATCAACCTCAGCGATCCTCAATATTACTTCAACCGAGAACAAAGCTGGCTAGAATTCAACAACCGCGTGCTCCACGAAGCCCTCGACCCCCGCACGCCCCTCCTCGAAAGACTCAAATTTCTCGCTATTTTTAGCTCCAACCTAGACGAATACTTCATGGTGCGCGTAGGCGCCCTCAAACAGCAAGTACACGCAAAAGTCAGCAAATTGACCTCCGACGGCAGCACGCCTCAACAACAGCTAGATGCCATTAACAAGCGGCTTTTGCCCATGGTTACTCAGCAGCACTCGTATTTTGAGCAAACCCTGCGACCGAAACTAGCAGCAAGCGACATCTACATTCTCGACTACATTGACCTCAATCAAGAACAGCGCAATTACTTGCACCGCTACTTCAAAGAACAAGTATTTCCCGTACTCACTCCCCTAGCAGTTGACCCCAGCCACCCATTCCCCTACCTTTCCAATCTCAGCCTCAATTTAGCAGTAGTAGTCAGAGACCCCGACACGCGCGAAGAATTGTTTGCCCGCGTCAAAGTACCGCAGGTTTTGCCGAGGTTTTTGCCGCTACCGGGGGATTTGCAGTGGCAGCAGAGGGGCAAATCTCCTGTTTGGACTGGCGTGCCCCTAGAACAGGTGATTGCCCACAATTTAGAAGCTTTGTTTCCGGGGATGGACGTTGAAGAATATCACCCGTTCCGCATTACTCGCAATTCCGATTTGACGGTCGAGGAAGATGAGGCAGAGGATTTGCTGCTGGCAATAGAACAGGAGCTCCGCAAGCGCCGGTTTGGAGGTTCTGCGGTGCGGATGGAAATTCAAGCGATTATGCCGCCTGCGCTGCGAGATATGCTGATGGAGGAGCTGGATCTCGGTGAGCAAGATGTTTACGTCGTAGAGGGGCTGCTAGGCCTCAAGGATTTGATGTCTTTTGTGGGGTTGCCGGTGCCGGAACTGAAAGACCCGCCTTGGACTCCGGTTGTGCCGCCGCGCTTGCGGAACTCGGAATCGGTAAGGATTTTAGACAAATCGAGGTTGGATGCTGAAGAGGGTGAGGATATTTTCACGACCATCCGGCAGGGGGATTTGATGCTGCACCATCCTTATCACTCGTTTGCGGCGACGGTACAGCGGTTTATTACTGAGGCGGCGCACGATCGCTCCGTGTTAGCGATTAAGATGACTTTATACCGCACTTCTGGAGATTCGCCGATCGTCAGCGCCTTAATTCAAGCAGCGGAAAACGGCAAGCAGGTAGCCGTTTTAGTAGAGCTCAAAGCTAGGTTTGACGAAGAAAATAATATTAATTGGGCTCGCAAGTTAGAACAAGCAGGAGTCCACGTAGTTTACGGTTTGGTGGGACTCAAAACCCACACCAAAATTGTGATGGTAGTGCGTCGCGAGGACGGGTACATCCGCCGCTACGTCCACATCGGCACCGGCAATTACAATCCCAAAACAGCCGGACTGTATACGGATGTGGGTTTGTTGAGTTGTCGCGAGGATTTGGGATCGGATTTGGCGGATTTGTTTAATTATTTGACTGGTTATTCCCGGCAGGTATCTTATCGCAAATTATTGGTGGCACCTGTCAATATGCGCGATCGATTTTTAGCTTTAATCCGCCGCGAGGCAGAATTTTGCCGCTTGCAGACCGAAGGCGGCAGCGGTAGCTGTGGCCGCATTGTCGCTAAAATGAACGCTTTAGTTGACCCTCAAATTATTGTTGCTTTGTACGAAGCTTCGCAAGCTGGAGTTAAAATTGATTTGATTATTCGGGGGATTTGCTGTTTGCGTCCCGGCGTTGAGGGTGTTAGCGAAAATATCCGAGTTATCAGTATTATCGGCCGCTTTTTAGAGCATTCTCGGATGTTTTATTTTTTCAACGGTGGCGACGAAGAGGTGTATATTGGTTCTGCTGACTGGATGCAGCGCAATCTCACCAGACGGGTTGAGGCGATCGTTCAGGTGGAAGATCCGACAATTGCCATGGAATTGCAAGAAATTTTGGGTGTAATGCTGGCTGACAACCGCCAAGCTTGGGATTTACAGCCGGGAGGACACTACTCTCAGCGGCGACCGCCTGCTAATTGCCCGGAAGTGAGTTCTCAGCAAATTTTGATGGATATGGTGATGAATTAGTCAGAAGTTCAGTTGTCAGTTGTCAGTTGTCAAATTTGCAGTTAGCAGTGGCCGGTTCTTGTTAGCTATTAAGCTGTACTGCATTTAATTTTTACTTTTTGGGCGGGCTCTCCGGCTCACCCCACAAGATGTTTACCAACATAACTATAGCAATCCTTCCAGGATTTGTGGGATTGGCTTCTAGCCCGTCCCTCCCTGTTGTGGGATGGGCTTCTAGCCCGTCCCGACTAGAAACCCAAACCACGTTTATAACTGACGAAAGGATTGCTATGTGCAAAATAAATGCGCGACAGCTTAGCCGACCACTGACAACTAATGACTGCTGACTACTTAACTGTTAAAAGTGCGCTTGAATTCTTCTAAGAGATCGTCAATTTCTTCGATCGCCTGACTCACATCTATTCTCAGGGCTCCCAAGTCCGATCGATCTAACAGCCGCACGAGGGATTCCCGCTTGCTCTCGATCTGTGCAACGCGATCTTTGATTGTTTGTGCATCCATGGTTTTTTGCCTTTGCTACTATTAACAAAAATATTTGACATTCCCCCCTGCGAACAGACGGGGATTCTAAATTCACCGACATACCTTTATGGGCAAATCCTTCACTGTTTTTATATGGGAAGTGATGAACCTGCTCAGGGTTTTTGGGTCTGTGTTATAGTTTGATTGTACATCAAAACTTCCCCCAAACTCCAGCCACATTTTAGCGTAAAAAAGGCGGACGTTTGGTATCTGCGGGTTTATTTTTCATCATTCCAGCTAAAAATCGCTTCAGGGCCTTCTCCCGGTTTTTCATAAAAGCAGCCCAAAATCCTGGTTGATATTCATCCATCGTCTTGGCTAGGGCCCAGACATCGATCGCTAAGATATTATAAAGCCTTTCATCTTCGCGTTTGAGCGAGTTAATCTGCTCCAGAACTGCCTTGTTTGCGCCAGCAGTTTGTTTGTCTTCGTCTTTAATCATGTCCGAAAAATGGTTGAAAGGGCAAGAGTGTCGATCGCGATCGCCACTCTGTATACTTTGATGATACTGCCGATCTCGATTGCCTTCTGGAACCAACGCCGCGCAATTAACACGGATATTTACCGATGGCGTGCCCGGGCGAGTCCGGCAGGATAAGCTTCTGAACCTAGAGACAAGACTGTGGATGCACACCGCTCCCGCGCTCATAGATGCTAGCAGTTTTTGCAGGTCTTTTGGCAAAAAAACTAAATTTATTCAAGACTTTTTGACAGATAATAATTAAAGTATATTATTTCTGTCCGACTACTTACCTCACTAATATGTTACGCAAAATTTCTTTAGCAAACCTAGCCTTAGTTGTTGGCGGTATTATAGCAGCAGTCGGTTTCGGAGCCTACTTCACAGACAGACCTACCCTGAACCTAGCCGGTTTTTTTTATGGAATTCCGCTGTTGCTGGGAGGTTTGGCTCTGAAAGCGGCCGAACTCGAACCAGTGGATTTCACCGAACCTACCTCTGCTGAAGTTCTCCTCCTGCGAGAAAGTCAGGCGACAGATACTCAAAACCAAGTCCGCAAAGATGTCACCCGATTTCGCTACGGCCAACAAGCGCACTTAGATGATGCTTTGGAGCGCTTGGGCCTGGCTCCGACAGACGAGGAACGGCCGCTCCTGCAAGGGTTGCGGGAAGTTAATGTTGACGGTGCTTATGGGTTAATTTTAGAGTTTTATTCGCCGCTAATGCCGATCGACTTATGGGAAGAAAAGCAAGACAAAATAGCTACTTTTTTTGGGCCGGGTTTGCGCGCAGAAGTGAGTCAAAAGGCTGGTGACAAAATTGAATTGGCTCTCATTAAAAATACTAAAGCTTAAAGTATTTTTAAGTTTGGAGTTCGGTAATTTTGAAGTGACCAATTAATAATTAATCCTGGATCGTCCCCGATACTGATAATAGCTGCCGGTTTCAAGCTGTAGCTATTATCAGCAAAATCTCAATCCGCAATTGAGCGATCGCCCCAATTTGATTTTCCTTAATTACAATAGTGGTTGAGAACCGCTCGGCAATCTTAAATCAGGAGAAGGACAAATGGTTTCGTGCCAAAGCAGGATAGGTATTATCGGCGCCGGATCATCAGGAGTTTATCTGGCAATTTTGCTCATTCAACAAGGATTTCAAGTTACCTTGTTTGAAAAAGCACCCCATCCGCGCACCGATGGCTGTGGTATCCTGATCGTGCAAGCAGGCATGGAAGCGCTGCATCAAGGAAACCCTCAAATTAGCCAGAAAATTATTAACTCAGGCGCTCCGGTTAAATTATTCGAGTTTCGCAACCTCCGCGGCGATGTCATCAATTCTGAACCCGTCACCTATGAGGAAAATGAACTCCCAGGAATGCTGGTACACCGCAAAGCTATTTTAGAAGCACTCCTGGAAGAGTTACCCCCTGACACTATTCGTTTTAATGCTGAATTATTGTCGATCGCCCAAACCGAGCATAGCGCGATCGCGCACTTTAAAGATGGCAGTCACTGGGAAGGAGATCTGTTAATTGGTGCCGATGGAATAGTTTCTAAGGTTCGTCAATTTGTGGTTCCGGGTGTAGAACTGTGTTATTTAGGTGATTTAGTATGGCGAGCAATTGTAACAGATAATAACTTCTGTCCAGAAGGAAACTATTTGCTTTATGTACGCGACCGAGGAATTTATGCAAATTTCGTTAATCTTGGTGCAAATCGTACTCATTGGGGTTTCTTTCTGGAAAAGGATCTGGCCGATTTTGAAGTAGGCACGCTACAACCAACTAATACCATTATTCCTCCCCAAGAATTGGCCAAACTCCCAGAGGATGCGCGAAATGTCATTGAGTCAACCCCTTTGGAAAATATTGTCTGTCGTTATTCCTATGACATTGATCCCCTGCCTCAACTATATGATGGCCGTGTTATCTTAATTGGTGACGCGGCTCACGCGAAAAGTCCGACACGCGCTAGAGGTATGACTTCAGGTTGGGAAGATGGTTTGTCTTTATCACGACATCTCATATCTAGTGCTAATATGGCAGAAGCTCTGGCAAATTTTCAAGCTGAAAGATTACCGATTGTCCACGAATATCAACGCACTAGCCGTGAAATTAGTCAGCAAATCAGGGCAAACGCCTCTAAATCCTGAAAGCTTTACCCTATCAGGGATTTAATTTTGGGCCACCAAACTCAAATCATGGCTGAAACCTTTATCCAGCAAGTATTCTCAAAATAAGATGCGTTTGCCCTCCTCAGAAAATTGATCGTCGTTAGCCAACGCCAGAAACTTAGATAAAAACTTAAATAAAAATAGGTTTTTTCGCTCCCATGAAAGAAATCGGCTTTCAGGCTTAAGCAAATTCATGTTTTTAGAGAAACTGCAGGCAAGTTAAGGATAAACAGAGTTAATCAGCCTTAACAAACAACCGGGAACGAGTAATAAAACGCTCTCCATCCGGCCCTTCCAGGGAAAAATCGCTGCCTCCGGGCCCCGATGCCACGTCTATAATTAACTGCGTGTGCTGCCAATATTTGTATTGCTGCGCTGCAATATAAAAGGGACAACCGCCTATTTCGCCCAGCAATACGTCACCATCACCGATTATCAATTCGCCATTGGGAAAGCACATGGGGGAACTACCGTCGCAGCAGCCGCCCGATTGGTGAAACATCAATTCTCCATGTTGAGTTTTGAGATGGTTTATTAATTTTAAAGCGGCTTCTGTTGCGGTGACTTTTGCGATCGTTTCCATTTTAGAATAAGAAAGAAGGAAGATGGAATATGGAAGCTCGACATCTGCGTTAATCTGCGTTAATCCCTTCTCATCTGCGGTTACAAAATTTTTTTTTTTTGACCGCAGATGAGGGCAGATTAACACAGATTAACGCAGATGGATTAGATCGATTCCAGTTGGACGGGATTTGATGTGACTTAGAAGAAACCTAATGCTTTGGGGCTGTAGCTGATTAACAAATTCTTAGTTTGCTGGTAGTGATCTAACATCATTTTGTGATTTTCGCGGCCGATACCAGATGATTTATAGCCGCCGAATGCTGCGTGCGCGGGATACAAATGATAGCAGTTTGTCCACACGCGACCGGCTTGAACGGCGCGGCCCATGCGGTAGGCGGTGTTGATGTCGCGAGTCCAAACTCCTGCACCTAAACCGTAGAGGGTATCGTTGGCAATTTCTAATGCTTCTGCTTCGTCTTTGAAGGTGGTGACTGCTAATACTGGGCCGAAGATTTCTTCTTGGAAAATTCGCATTTTGTTGTTTCCTTTGAAGACTGTCGGCTGGAAATAATACCCGTCTTGCAAGTCGCCGGATAAGATGTTTCTTTCGCCACCAATCAGACATTCTGCCCCTTCGGCATGACCGATTTTGACGTATTCGGCGATTTTTTCCATCTGGTTGACGGAGACTTGCGCGCCGAGGGCGGTTGTCGGATCTAAGGGGTTGTCTTGTTTGATTTGACGGATGCGATCGATCGCCCTTTCCATGAATCGATCGTAGATTGACTCCTGAATTAAGGCGCGGGAGGGGCAGGTACACACTTCGCCTTGGTTGAAAGCAAACATGACTAATCCTTCGACTGCTTTGTCGAGGAATTCATCATCTTGGGCGCAGATATCTTCAAAGAAAATGTTGGGGGATTTGCCGCCTAATTCTAGGGTGACGGGGATGACATTTTGGGAGGCGTATTGCATGATTAGCCTGCCCGTGGTGGTTTCGCCGGTGAAGGCGACTTTGGCAATCCGGGGACTGGTGGCGAGGGTTTTGCCGATTTCGGCGCCGGGCCCGTTTATGACGTTGATGGCGCCGTCTGGTACTAAGTCGGCGATGATTTCCATCAGTACCAAGATTGAGGCGGGGGTGGGGCCTGCTGGTTTGAGGACTACGCAGTTTCCGGCGGCGAGGGCTGGGGCGAGTTTCCAGGCGGCCATTAATATCGGGAAGTTCCAGGGTATGATTTGTCCGATGACGCCTAGGGGTTCGTGGAAGTGGTAGGCGACTGTTGTTCCGTCGAGTTCGCCGATCGACCCTTCTTGAGTTCGGATGCAGCTTGCGAAGTAGCGGAAATGGTCGATCGCCAGCGGTATGTCTGCGGCGCGGGTTTCGCGAATTGGTTTACCGTTGTCCCAGGTTTCGGCGATGGCGAGGCGATCGAGGTTTTCTTCGATGCGATCGGCTATTTTGTGCAAAACCCGCGCCCTATCGGCTGGGGAAGTCTTACCCCACTTGTCTTTCGCGGCGTGGGCGGCATCCAGTGCCAATTCTACATCTTCGGCGGTCGATCGGGGAACTTGACAAATTGATTTTCCGGTAATTGGAGACAGGTTTTCCGAGTATTTCCCTTTCACCGGTGGCACCCACTGGCCGCCGATAAAGTTGTCGTAGCGAGGTTGAAAAATCGACTGACTGCCGGATTGAACAGGTGCTGCTACTACCATTTTATTACCTGATTAAAATTTGTTTTGGCGAACTATCGAAAGAAATCTGTTGAATATCAACTATCGTCTATTCTCTGGCATTTTTGTTCGTTAATATACAAAATTTTACATTTTTCAAATATTTGAAATCAAAGTTGTTTCTAGGTTCCGGGGTCGGGCGGGTAGTTAATAAGATTTTTTTTATAAACCGCAGAGGACGCTGAGTACGCAGAGGAAGAGAATAACGAGAGCATAAAAAGATAGTTTTACAAATTATTTAAATCTGCTAATATAGAGATATAAACTTTGCAATTTATCAAAAGTACCAATCAAATGTCTACCTTAAATACCGTTGTTTTTTCTTCCGATATTGAGCCTGGGTCAAAGCATTTAGACGCTGCTAAAATCCGGTGGTTTCAACGCCGCCTGAAAGCTTGGGCCCGGCAGAATTTCCGTGATTTTCCTTGGCGGCGCACCTGCGACCCCTACGCGATTTTGGTGGCGGAGTTGTTGCTGCAAAAGACTACTGCCGCTACAGTGGCTCCAATTTATCAAGAATTTGTCGATCGATATCCGACTCTCTCGGATTTAGCGGCCGCGCCTGCTGCGGAAGTTGCTAGTTTGTTGCAGCCTTTGGGTCTTTTTTTTCGGGCACAAAAGCTGCGGGAATCCGTGCTGGTTATCTTAGAAAATTATCAGGGAAATGTTCCCCGCACGGAAGCTCAGTTGCTGGAACTTCCCGGAGTTGGCAAGTACATTGCCAGATCGGTTTGCGCTAATGCTTTCGGACAGCCAAAAGCGGTACTCGATACGAATGTTGCTCGGATTTTGCAGCGTTTTTTTGGAATTGACGGCGGTAAAGTAAAATCGCGATCGCCCGAACTTTGGGAAGCCGCAGAACGAGTCGCTCCCAAACAGCAAGTCGGGCCCTGGAATTTGGGTTTGCTGGACTTCGGGGCGGCAGTTTGTACCGCAAGAAACCCCCGCTGCCGCGAGTGTCCGCTGCAACAGCAGTGCGAGTACAAAATTAGCAGCGAACTCAACTCTAGGCTCATTGCCGAACTCAATTGACAAATTTTGTGCAGTCCTTATAGGGGCGGTTCCAAATAATTTATGACTCAAACCAACAATCTCAAAAACCCGCCCCACCACTGTAAATAATATTAATTAACTGTGCCACATCGGAAGTTATATCCGAAATTTAGTACCTTTACCAGGTTGCTAAAAACACTTTAATTCTCCTTTTGGTGGTTCTACAATTATCTGATATTTGAGAGTAATTCTTGACGAGATGGCTGGTTCTGCTAACCAACAAGGAAGCAGAAAGTGGCGCTGTGACATATTTGCTAATTGCCATGTCGTTATCACCCACCTTAATATAAATCCCCTGAGCATCGACCACCTCAGTGCCAATCCAAATCACCGGCTTAACTTTGATTGATTGCAACTTTTACAACTGTTGACCAGACTTTTCTAAAACATCGATCGCGTGAGTGATGATATTCAGAAAAGCTTGATTGATCCGATCGGCATACCGCTTAATCTGTGGCAAATTGCCGAATTGTTTCATCAGCTTGATGCCTAGCTGTCCCTCGCAAATGGTCACCTTTTTTAAATTTGCACCCAGAAAGTCAAACCTTCGCAGCGTTTTATTGCTAAAATTGAAAAAATAGTAAATAAGTGCATTCATCATTATCAAGGTGACGATTTTGCATAATATTTATTAGCACCATAAGCAATCAGGGTTAAAACACTCAATGTCTGCTAAAGGGTTTTATCGTCGTTCACTCCCAGATTCTGCTATTGCCTTTTCCTCCGTAGAGGGAAAGCAAATATTTCGAGAAGCGTTGGCACTGGGAGGTATGGAAGGGTATTTTGCTCTAGCGGAACAGTTTCATACTCAAGCAGAACCCGCTTTTTGTGGATTGGGTAGTTTAGTTGTTGTTCTTAATGCCTTATCCATCGATCCGGGTCGCATTTGGAAAGGGGTGTGGAGATGGTATGGAGAGGAATTTTTAGACTGTTGTTTACCTCTTTCAGTCATTAAAGAAAACGGTATCACCTTTGATGAGTTTGTCTGTATAGCACGTTGCAACGGTGCGGTTGTAAAACCTAATCGTTACCACCAAAGCAGCTTGGAAAAATTTCGGCAAGCAGTTGAGGAGGTGACTGCGGCGTCAGGTGATATTCATCTAGTTGTTTCCTACAGCCGAAAGGTATTGGGACAAACGGGTGATGGTCACTTTTCACCAATTGGTGGCTATCATCCCCAGCGGGATCTAGTTCTTCTGCTGGATGTTGCCCGTTTCAAATATCCACCTCACTGGGTTTCTCTGCCTTTGTTATGGCAAGCATTTGAATCTGTAGATCCTGTCACTAATCAATGTCGAGGTTATATTTTATTACAGAAGAGTGAAAGGTTGCCAGAAACCTTCTTTCATGTTGCTTGTGATTTACATCAGTGGCGTAGTGTTGCTCCTTACTTTACAGAAATACTCCCAGAAATTATAAGAAAAGAGCAACCTGATTCAATTGCTTCATTTGTCAGTACCATTCTGCACCATTGGCCTGTTGAATTCACAACTATGGTGAATACCTCCTCAGAGACAGCAGAGACACTTGAGAAATTACGGGCAGCTATTCAGTTAAATTCACTGTTTGATATTGTTCACCAATGCTTGTCAAGCGATGACTCGGATGCAATGTCTGTTGTAGGGAAGTGGCCGCACCAGCCATTCGTAGCAGAGATAATAACAGCAATATTACTCTCCTGTCCCGAAACGCTCTATGCAACCCTCAAACCCGAGTTACGACTGTGGTTTAGTGAGGTTCGCCACCTTGAGAAACTACTCCCTCCCTGGGATATAGAGATATCTAGATTGAGAGAACAAATGTCAGCACTCCAGGAGTTTTACACTTTATATTCCAAGGGACATCAGTGCAATATCCCTCAGAGTTAGTACCTACAGCCTTTTGAACTCCCCACACCTAGACTAACGACAAAAGTGAAAATTAAATAGCAAGATTTAATAATCCCATGCTGGTTCTGGTTGTGGATGAAGAGAAGATTCGTCGCAGCGAAATCTTAGGCTTGTAACTGATGCGAGTGAGGAATGGACAACGGAAAAAGTGGAAGTAGTGGGAAAAAAATGTAGGGCGAACATCTGGTTGGCTGCAGGTTTTTGCCTAAATTCTATTTGATTGACTGTTGACTGAGGTAATCAGCACACATCTTTTTATCCTCTGCTGTCACTTTCGGGTTGGTTCTGAGATAATCGTCGATCCAATTGCAACCTAATGCCATTAGTTTATCGAAATCCCAAACCCACAGTTTGATGGTGTTGTCACTGCTTGCAGAAGCCAAAGTTTTGCCATCGGGACTAAAGGCGACGCTCCAGACCAAACCTTGATGCCCGGTGAGGGTAGCGAGGGGTTTTTGGCTTTGCAGGTGCCACAGTTTGATGGTGTTGTCACTGCTTGCAGAAGCCAAAGTTTTGCCATCTGGACTAAAGGCGACGCTATAGACCGAATTGCTATGCCCGGTGAGGGTAGCGATGGGTTTTTGGCTTTCCAGATTCCACAGTTTGATGGTGTTGTCACTGCTTGCAGAAGCCAAAGTTTTGCCATCTGGACTAAAGGCGACGCTCAAGACCGAATTGCTATGCCCGGTGAGGGTAGCGATGGGTTTTTGGCTTTCCAGATTCCACAGTTTGATCGTCTTGTCGTCACTTGTAGAAGCGAAATTCAAGCCATCTGGACTAAAGGCGATGCTCAAGACCGAATTGCTATGCCCGGTGAGGGTAGCGATGGGTTTTTGGCTTTCCAGATTCCACAGTTTGATGGTGTTGTCGTCACTTGTAGAAGCCAATGTCTTGCCATCTGGACTAAAGGCGACGCTATAGACCGGATTGCTATGCCCGGTGAGGGTAGCGATGGGTTTTTGGCTTTCCAGATTCCACAGTTTGATGGTTTTGTCAAAGCTTGCAGAAGCCAATGTCTTGCCATCTGGACTCAAAGCGACGCTATAGACCGAATTGCTATGCCCGGTGAGGGTAGCGAGGGGTTTTTGGGTTTCCAGGTGCCACAGTTTGATGGTTTTGTCACTGCTTGCAGAAGCCAACGTCTTGCCATCTCGACTAAAGGCGACGCTATAGACCGGATTGCTATGCCCGGTGAGGGTAGCGGTGGGTTTTTGGCTTTCCAGATGCCACAGTTTGATGGTGTTGTCACGGCTTGCAGAAGCTAATGTCTTGCCATCTGGACTCAAGGCGACGCTATTTACCTCATTGATATGCCCGGTGAGGGTAGCGATGGGTTTTTGGCTTTGCAGGTGCCACAGTTTGATGGTGTTGTCACTGCTTGCAGAAGCCAGTGTCTTGCCATCTCGACTAAAGGCGACGCTCAAGACCTCATTGCTATGCCCGGTGAGGGTAGCGATGGATTTTTGGCTTTCCAAGTGCCACAATTTGATGGTGTTGTCACGGCTTGCAGAAGCCAATGTCTTGCCATCTAGACTAAAGGCGACGCTCCACACCGGATTGCTATGCCCGGTGTGGGTAGCGATGGGTTTTTGGCTTTCCAGGTGCCACAGTTTAATCGTCTTATCGCTGCTTGCAGAAGCCAATGTCTTGCCATCTGGACTAAAGGCGACGCTATTAACAGAATTGCTATGCCCGGCGAGGGTAGCGATGGGTTTTTGGCTTTCCAGGTGCCACAGTTTGATGGTGTTGTCACTGCTTGCAGAAGCTAATGTCTTGCCATCTCGACTAAAGGCGATACTCCAGACAGAATTGCTATGCCCGGTGAGGATAGCGATGGGTTTTTGGCTTTCTAGGTGCCACAGTTTGATGGTGTTGTCACTGCTTGCAGAAGCTAATGTCTTGCCATCTGGACTAAAGGCGACGCTATTAACAGAATTGTTATGCCCGGTGAGGGTAGCGATAGGTTTTTGGCTTTCCAGGTGCCACAGTTTGATGGTGTTGTCACTGCTTGCAGAAGCCAATGTCTTGCCATCTGGACTCAAGGCGACGCTATTTACAGAATTGCTATGCCCTTCCAAATGATTGCGCTCTTTTACTGCGGACACTGCTTGTTGCAGCACAGCTATCACTCGTCCTCTAATATGTTTTGTCGTCTCGGATGAAGAATCTAGCTGTTTGAATGCTTGCCCTGCCTTTAATGCTTCCAACAGTGCTTGGAATGTCTGTCCTGAACGAAATGATTCATTAGAAAAAGCAGTTTCCTGGATTACATTTGCTAAATTCTGGGCTTGAGTGACTTTATACGTGGCTAATTGCTCTGCTTTAATTAGCGTCTGATTCGCTTGAGTCAAAATTTTATTCGCTTGTCTCTGTGCTTCTAACTCTCGTTCAACTTCCCGTTGTTGGACTTCCCGACTGGCATTTAAAAACTGATAATCCAAATCGCTCAAACTTTTATCTGCTGCCCAAGTTTGAGCATCGTGCAAGGCTTGACCCCGCAACAGTCGCGATTCATCTTGGCAATCAGACTCTATCCAAGCTTTAAAACTTTCGCTGTAAGGGCGGAGTTCCGCTAATTGTTTTTCCACCCAATCCAGGTTAAAAACCGATTGATAAATCCGGTTATAAACTTTAAGTTTGCCAGACTGCTTAACCACCAACCCAGTTAATCGTAGTTCCATTTGTTCGGGAGTATCATCAGTCGCTATTTCATTGTGCTGCAAAATTTGCTGATAGAGTCCCAATAACCGACTGGCACGCTGTTCGCTGCGTAAAATGCGTCCTCTAATCGTTTTTAAATGTTCTGGTTCATCCTGTGCTTCCCAATTATCAATCACCTTTTCTTGGACTAAACTTTCTACCCACTCAGCGGGATTTGGCATGGGTGTAGGATTGGCACTACCGAGCATTAGTTTACAAAGCTTTTGTGTTAAAAATGGCTGTCCGCCCGTCCAATATAATACTGCTTCTAACACAGCTTGAGAATTTTCCGCTTGAGTTTCTAACCCCACTGCTAAAGGTTGGGCTTCTGCTAATTGAAACCCCGTTAACTCTATTCCTCGACCAATATTAAACGGAGTGCGTCGCTTGTCTTGAATTAAATCTGAGGGAGTAGCTACCCCTAACATCGTAAATGTTAATCGACGATAGTCGGGTTTATCAGCTCGATTATTATAGCAATCACGAATTACAGCAAAAAAATCTTCTATTTTAAAATTTAAGCTGAGTAAACTGTCCGATTCATCGACAAAAATTACTATATTTTCTGAAATTATCTTGAGTAATACTTCTTCAAAAAATTTACTGAATCGTTTAACATTCGATAGTAAGCTGTTCTGATCCCACCATTCATCTAAATCAAAAACGTCATACAAATCTAATCGGCTGACGATGCTATCAATCACGCCTGCATACCACTCTTCTGGCGTAATGTCTGAGGTGCCAATTTCTGTGATATCAATGCTACTACAGGCAATTCCCTCTGCTTGTAACCGCTGCATTGTCCGCACTCGCAGGGATGATTTTCCCATTTGTCGGGAATTAAGAACATAGCAAAATTCTCCAGCTTTTAAAGCTTGATAAAGTTCTTCATCCGCCTTTCTAGTGACATAAGTTGGGGCGTTTGCAGGCAGGCTACCCCCAACTTGATATTGATAATCCTTCATAGGTCATTGTTAATTTATAGGTGGAAAATCAGAGAATCAAGGAATCAATTTGTACAGCCGTACAGGTTCAGTAATTCCCTTTAACTGTTGCATACCTAAGTCAATCACATTTAAAGGAGAGTGGGTTTTAACGACTTGATAAACTGTTTCAGAAATACAGATTCCTCCTGGCTCTGCTTTCCCTTCTAAACGAGCCGCTAAATTTACACCAGCTCCTCTGATATCATTATTAAGAAAGAAGATTTCCCCCAAGTGAATACCAATCCGGTGTTGCAGGACATGACTCGCAGGTAAGGTTGTAGCAGCTTCGGCGAGACTTCGCTGTATTTCTAGCGCACAGGCTACTGCTTTTACGGCACTTTCTGGAAAGAAAATTAATAAACCATCGCCCATTTCTTTAAGGACTTTGCCTTGATGTTTAGCGCAGATGTCTCGGATGATGTTGAAATCTCGATTCACTAATTCTAGTGTCAGCTTTTGGTTGGCCACTGATAAAGCGGTGGAATTAACTACATCGGAAAAAATAATAGCTGCTAAATTACTCTCTACGCTAAAGCTTAATGGGTTATTAGATTGTTGCACAGCAGTCATATTTGGTTGGGGAAAAGCTAGGCGATGGCTAAAATATTGACGATACAAACCACACAATGGCATGACAGCATTTCCCTGAAATTTGATCAACCCCATGCTTCGCAATTTAAAAGCCTCTCCGGTATTAATTTCTACAGGTTGTTCGCTGTTAATGACTTGTCTAATTGTTGCTGCTAGTTCTGCATCTTGTTCTAAGTTAACTAAATGCCGTCGTAAATGATCGTAGTAAGGGCCTTCTTCAGTAGGAGCGACTTTTAGCAAGCTATCTAAGCTAATTCTCCCTCTGGCAATTTGGTAGAGAGCAACTCGCACTAAATAAGGATGACCGCCCACCATTTCCATCAGGTCACAAATCTCTTGATTTGACCAATTTAATTGGTGTCGATTCACTAAATCTGTTACCTGTTTGTGATTGAGTTCAGGTAATTCTATGGGCAATCCTACGTTAAATGGCGACTGATTAATATTGAGAGGAATATAAACTTCTTGAGAGTGAGAAATGACCAACCTCAGCTTTTTCCAAATTTCCTCATTTTTTCCCCGTTCGTGCCAAGCTCGTAATAATCCAAAGAAGTCGGTGGCTATTTCGGAATGCTCAAAAATGCGATCGACTTCATCTAACCCTAAAACAACAGGCCGATCGCTGTTAGATAGTAGATAGCGTTGGAAATACTTCGTGCTTTTATTTTTACTGCCGAGAACGCCTTTCCAATATTCTCCTAACCTATCTTCTAAATTTAATTCGTTGGTAATCTCACCACAAAACCACTGCAACAACTCATCAAGATTGGTGAGAAAACTGCCATCAGCCCATTGAAAGTTTAAATAAGCCGTTTGATAACCCTGTTCCTTGGCGTTGTATAAAATTCGCTGCACTAAGGAAGTTTTTCCCATTTGTCGGGGGGCTTTGATTCGGATTAAAGCTCCGGGCTTAACAATAGTTTGGTAGCAGTCAGATTCAATGGGAGGCCGATCGATATATAGGGGTGAATCTAAACTAACAGAACCTTCTGGGTTGTCTAAGTTGGAACTCGCAACGGGAGATACGGCGCTAGAGCGCGGATTTTCCACCACAGGCGACGACTCCTCAACGATATCGCTAACAGAAGCATCGCCCGATCGCCCTGCTGCATCCAACTCAGAAAAATCCGACTTTTTCTTTAATACCGGAGTCAGCTCTTCTGGAATACCAGCCATGCTGATGCTAACGCAACCCAATTTATAGGCAAATTCGATCGACTCCCCCGCCGCCAACGTATCGTAAAAACCTACAGCAAATTCTCGTGCGGCGCTATCTCCCACCGCTTGCTTCATGCCGATCACATAGGGAATGTGACGTGCGATCGCCTCAGCTTGCACTTCTGAATAGCAAGCGTTGAGTATTACGCACTCCACGTACTCATTAAACGCCTCAAACAAAGCTGCCAAAGCTTTGGTATTTACCAGCTTAATTTGTCCCGCCTCATCTTCCAAGGCTAAACCGCCTTCTCCTGCACCATGCCCAGAGAAATGCACAATCTCTGGTTTATAATCTAATATGGCTCGCTGCATTTCTCTGGGTGTCACCGCCCACTGTTGCTCAAGTTGGAACTTGTCGGCCTTTTTAGAGCGTTGTAACCCCTCTGCAACTTCCTTCGCCTCTTTCTGTAAGTCCACAGGGGT
Organism: Microcoleus sp. AT9b-C3; assembly: GCF_036705485.1. NCBI lineage: Bacteria > Bacillati > Cyanobacteriota > Cyanophyceae > Oscillatoriales > Microcoleaceae > Microcoleus > Microcoleus sp. AT9b-C3. Next base: position 371,190 of record NZ_JAUBUR010000002.1, read on the forward strand.
GGTATTTTTGGGGTTGGCTGCCAAAAACAGGATAATTTTTTTATTTCTAGGCGAAATACTCATTAATGGAACCTTTAGGAGAGGAGATACAGGAGCTTAACGACACTACCTCAGTCAGGGCGAGATATTTCTTGCCTTTATACGATATTTAACCACAAACATCTTTATTTTTGTTGAGCAGTAAACTGACAGAAACGATCGCCCTCAGTCAAGCATAACCAATCGAAAAGGCGATCGCTACCTGACGGGGTGACAACCCCGCCGAAAGCATTATCTGTAGAGCTTTTGGAGCTTTTGTGGTAAAAAAAGATGGGGTCGTGATTGTGAAAAATCCCCATCTATTAAATATGCTTCCTTCATTTTACCAAATCAACCTACAACAACAGCTAAAAGTCACCGAATATCTGACTTTAAAGATTTTGGTATATCTACTTGCTTGCCATAAACAAGTAAGCCTGGAATTGCTAGCTTCTTTGATGCCTTATCCGATTCTATTTGAAAGCCGCAGGCGCAGCCTACAACGATTTATCAAATGGGATTGCCTCCAAATAGAACGCCTGTGGTTCCCTATCGTTCAAGAAATATTGAAGCAGAAATTTAAAAATCATAAATGGTTAAAACTCGCTATCGATCGCACTTGTCGGGCGATCCAAAAACCTTTTTGTAATTAGTCTGATTTGGAACAAGCGAGCTATCCCCTTATACTGGCAACTCTTGGATAAGAGAGGAAGCAGTAATATTGCCGAGCAGCAAACTCTAATTACACCGATTTTAGAGCTTTTAAAGGATTACAAAATTATCATTTTAGGAGACGCCTCAATTTGGCAGCGTCAAACTAGGGAGCTGGCTGTATGAGCAAGACGTGAAATTCGTTTTTAGGGTGAAACAGGAACGCTATATTCAGCAAGAATTTGCCGAATATACTCATTTGTCCGAGCTGGGATTGTTACCCGGAAGTCGCTTTTTTCTCACGGGTGTTAAAGTCACTAAACAAAAAGGATTTGGCTTGTTTAATATAGCTGGTTATTGGCGTCGTAAATATCAGGGCAAGGTGGAGGATGAAGGTTGGTATCTTCTCACTAACTTAGAAACCCATAATACAGCAATTTCTACTTTCAAAAGTCGTATGGGTATAGAAGCCATGTTCAAAGATTGTAAGACAGGTGGTTACAACGAGCGAGAAGAGTCATGCTAATAATGAACGGTTACAAAAATTAATTCTCCTCATTGCTCTCGCTTACAGTTCTGCTATCCTGCCAGGTCAAAAAATCAAGCACCAGGGAATTCAAAAGTATGTTAGTCGCCTCACAGAACCTCAACGTTCCCAGCCCCGACACAGTAGCTTTTGGATTGGGCTATATGGTCAATCTTGGGTAGTTGGAATGGAGTTTTGTCAAGATATTATTGCAGAATTAATGAGGATGAAGGATGAGGCGAAATAAGCTACCCTTTTTTCAGAGGGGTCTGAGGGCTATGTCCTTGATTTTATCAAGCTTTTGACTCTTGTTGTCACCCGTCAGGATCGCTACTCTCAACTAATCTTTTTAGCTACGTATTCAACAAGTGCGATCGCCTTCCCCTTTTGCAGTTTTATTTCATAAATATCGAGATTTTTTATAGTTTTATTCTCATGCCAAATCCAGGATTTTTTGATGATTATTATTGCCTAAATTAGTACATAAAATCTTCTATACTTCCGCCTTTATTTAATCCACGCACTCCGAAAAAAAACTGGTTTTTAATCAAATCTGTGGATAACAACAAGAATTTATTTTAGTTTACTTAAACAATCATTCAATTCCCCTACCAACCATTCTTTCTCAGCTTGCGGCAAAAATAAGCCAAAACAATAGTTACGCGACTTGGTGCGAATCCGGCAAAAAGTCATCGATTTTTTGAGCAATGGCAGATGAATTCCGCTCAACTTTACCCGCTGGATATCTTGGGGAGTGATTTTAATTGGTCTGATGAATAGACGAGAAGCAATCCTAAACAAGCACCTACACAACCACATCAAAGCATAAAATACGGTAGCTATTATTATAGCTAGGATTGATATAACGAAAAATTGGTTAAATAATTTATCTAGCCAGTCGGCAGGAGCGTATTGAGACAAGCTAAATATAAAAAATACCAGAATCAAAGAGAAGGGAAGTAAAAATTTATAACTCAGATGAATGAACTGGAAAAAACACTTGATTTTGCTAGGTGCACGATCGGGGTGTATCTTGATTAATAACCACCGTTTAGCATCAATTAAAGTAATTCGTGATTGGGGCGATCGCTTAAACATTTTTTCGGGACTAATCCCGCTTGGCTGTTCCCCTCGCAGCGCTGATAAAGCATCTTTTGCTGAGTCAAATCGATCTTCACTTGCGGGTTCAATTATCTTCTCTAACCAGTCGGCAAACTCTGGAGAAATAGAGACGCGATCGCGGAATTGTACCTTCAGCTTGTGTCTGGGTAGATCGGATGGAAATTTCTGGGTTAACAAGAAAAGCAGCGTTGTGCCTAATCCATACAAATCTGTTGATAATACAGCTTTTCCTCTGAATTGTTCAGGTGCCATGTAACCGTAGGTTCCGACAACGGTACTGCCTCCTGTAACGGTATGATGGTAAGTATTTTGAACTGCACCAAAATCAACTAGGAAGACTCGCCCATTTTTTTGCAGAATTATATTTTGAGGTTTAATATCTCGGTGGATAGTAGCAGGTAACAGCGATTGCAGATAAACTAAAATTTCTAGCAATTGAGAGGCGATATGACGAACTTGCGATTCATTTGGTTTCCAGCCATTTTCTATCAATTGTGCGAGAGATTTTCCAGGTGCGAGTTGTTGGGCGATATAAAAACAACGATCTTGGGAAGTATCAACTTGAAAGTAGTCAATGTAGCGAGGAATTCCCGGATGATTCAATCCCGATAAAGTTTTGGCTTCTCGTTCAAATAACTCGACTTTCTTCCATTCAGTTGTCAGGCGCAGGGATAAAGCTTTGAGTGCAACTTTTTGATTGCTGTTTAAATCTACAGCAGCATAGGTGATTCCAACTCCACCCTGTCCTAATTTGCCGAGAATGCGATATCTTTCAGCAATGATTTTTTCCGATCGTTGTAGTGTTTCCATATTTTTCTGCCTGGGTTGATTTTGGATAATTAGTCTGTTGCGCCGCGAGATCTGAGTATTTTGGCTGCTGGGTCTCGGTCGGGGTTCCAGTTGGTTTTTACTATCTTGAGTGGCGTGTCGCCATAGCAGTTTGTAGCGTCAATTTTTGCACCTTTATCAATCAGCAATTGTAAGATTTCTACAGTGCCATAATGTGCTGCTTTGTGGAGTGGAGTTGTATCACACATAGCTCTATTATTAACATCTGCACCGTTTTTAATTAGCAGTGCAGCAATATCATTGTGTCCGATCGCGATCGCTTGATACAATGGAGTTTGACCGTCCGCATTTCTAGCGTTAACCCTTGCGCCATTAGCAATTAGCAGTTCAGCGATATCTTGAGAGCCTTGAGCAACAGCAAGATGCAGGGGAGTTTGAAGCAAGTTATTTTTGGCATTAACGAATGCACCTTTGGCCATGAGTTGTTTGGCTACATCCTTAAGTTTGAAATCGACAGCGATATGCAGTAAATTGCTGCCATATTCATCTTCACTATTAACATCTGGGTTTTTACTAATTAGCAGCGCTACTGTATCCTGAAGTTTCAGGTCTAGGGCGATATCCAGTGGAGTTTTTCTTTGATTATCCTGGATATTAATTTCTGCACCTTTAGCAATCAGCAATTTTAAAATTTCTACATTGCCATAATGTGCGGCTTTGTGCAGTGGAGTTGTGCCAGATCCATCTATATTATTGACATCTGTACCGTTGTTAATTAGCAGTGCAGCAATCTCATTGTGTCCGATCGCGATCGCTCGATACAATGGAGTTTGACCGTTCTCATTTCTAACGTTAACCCTTGCACCATTAGCAATTAGCAGTTCAGCGATATCTTGAGATCCTCGATCGACAGCTAGGTGTAACGGAGTATTTCCAGATTGGTCTATAGCGTTGATATCCAGCATTAGCAAAGCAGCAACTTCTTTTGTGGTTGCATAGTGCAGTGGAGTTCTTTTTGCACTATCCCGAATCGCAACATTTGCACCGTCTTTAATTAGCTGTTGTACCAACTCCTTAAAACCTATTTTGGCTGCATTATGTAATAAAGCTCTACTCTTGCCATTTCGGGCATTGTCTTCTTTGATGTTAATTTTTGCGCCTGCGGCGAGTAGTATCTTTGCGATCGCCTTTGATTTCGTTATATGTAGAGGAGTCAAGCCATTTTCGTTTTTGGCATTGACATCCGCACCTTTAGCAATCAGCAACTTGGCCATTTCAGGCGATCCGGCCCAGAACAGAGGAGTTGTATTAGAATATTGACTTCCTGTCCAGGCGTTAATATCTGCACCTTTAGCAATTAGCGTCTGTGCCACTTCTATGCGATCCAACATAGCAGCAAAGTGTAATGGGGTAAAGCCATATGGACCCTTAGCGTTGACATCTGCACCTTTGGCAATTAACAATTCTGCCACCTCTTTTGAGCCAGCCAAGTGTAGTAAATTCTCGTCGTTCTTTACCCTGCTATTGGCACTAATGCCAAGATCCAGATAATGCCTAACAGTTTGAGTATCTCCATGTTTGACAGCATTGACAACTGCATTGGGTGTAAATCCAATCCGGTTGAGTATCGGATATTTAAAGTGATTAAAAACAGCAACAGTAGCAATAGCAGCAATTCCTATTTTGAGGCGTTTTTTCCATTGCGTCGGATTGGATTTAACGCTACATATTTGAGGATTGCGAAGAGATTCAAGCGCTTCTTGTGCCGATTCAAAGCGGTTTTCTAAATCTGGCGCGATCGCTTTTTCTAACCAATCGGCAAATGCTGAAGAAATCTGAATTTGAGAGCGAAAATCTTTCTCTAGTATATTTGTTGGTAATTCGGCGGGCGAACGGTGGGTTAGTAAATACAACAATGTCGCTCCTAAACCATATAAATCTGTTGCAGGTACGGCTTGTCCGAGAAATTGTTCTGGAGCCATATAACCATAGGTTCCAACTACGGTACTTCCTCGCATTAAAGTATTGTGATAAGTGTTTTGCACTGCTCCAAAATCTACTAAGCAGACTGCCCAGTCTTTTTGTTGGTGGGAATCGATCGGCGATTTGAAAACAATATTTTCTGGTTTAATATCCCGGTGGATAACAGGTGGTGTCTGTGAATGGAGATAAACTAAAATCTCCAAAATTTGTGCGGCAATGCGTTGAATTTCGGATTCGCTAGCGTGCCAGCCATTTTCGACTAAACTGGCTAGAGATTGCCCTTGGGCCAGTTCTTGTACTATATAAAAACAACGGTTATCGGGAGTATCGACATAAAAATAATCCAAATAACGCGGAATTCCCGGATGATTCAATTTTGATAAAACATTGGCTTCTCGTTCAAATAGTTCCAGGACTTTCCACTCATTCATCTTCTGTAAAGACAAAGCTTTGAGTGCGACTCGCTGGTGTGTTTTGAGGTCAATGGCTTCATAAGTTGTGCTACTACCGCCTTCTCCGAGTAGCTTTTTAATCTGATAGTGTTTGACTAAGTTATGGGGAATTTGTTCAACAATATCCATAGCATTATCCTGAGTTGATGAGTACCAACAAACATTTTTTATTGGGGTTTTTACAACCCCTGTTTTGAGAAAATATTCAATAAAAATTGAGCGTTTGAGTAAAATTCAAACAATTCAATAGAAAAGTCAATGAATGACTATGTATATTTGCTTAAACGCTCAATGACCGTATTCCTACGGGTAGCTTACCCAGAATTTTAGAGTGTCATATCACCTTTAGCAAAAATTTGCGGTTGACAGATTTTGCCGTAGTCAATTCCAATAAGCACTTGTAACAGAGCGGGTTCGATCGTAATTTCAGGCTTTGAGTTGTCAATTATTAATCTTATTTGACTATCTCGAATGGCAAACAGGACGATCGCTTTTTTGCAAGCCCATACTTTCTCCCTCTGCGCCCTCTGCGTCCTCTGCGCCCTCTGCGTTAAATAAAAAATTAGGCATCGGGAATACACGCAGCAGACCAAACAATCGATCGAACTCCTCAATTTTCGATGCGGATCTAAAATTCACCTAAAGTTCGACGCCCTTTGGCAAAACCCTCCCTAAGATAGAAGTTAGGGGACGATCGGTCTCGTAGCCGATTCAGGAGCAAGTGTCAAGGACTCCATCGAACCCACATCTAGAGCCACAAGACAGGGAGGACATCAAAATCATGGTAAACGCGCCGACAGGGGAAGCCCGTCTGGGCCCGATCGATCAGGTGCAAGCCTTAGACCGCGATTGCACAACCCTATCTCGTCACGTACTCCAGCAACTTCACAGCTTTTCAACAGATGCTCAGGATCTTAGCGCCCTGATGAATCGCATCGGACTAGCTGCCAAGCTGATCGCGAGGCGGCTCAGCAGAGCCGGATTAATGGCAGATGCCTTGGGGTTTACAGGGGCTACGAACGTGCAGGGAGAATCCGTCAAAAAGATGGATATCTATGCTAATGAAGTGTTTATCTCAGTATTCCAGCAAAGCGGACTTGTCTGCCGCTTGGCTTCGGAGGAAATGGAAAAACCCTACTACATTCCCGAAAATTGTCCGATCGGGCGTTACAGTCTGCTCTACGACCCCATAGACGGTTCTTCCAATCTTGACATCAATCTCAATGTCGGCTCCATATTCAGCATCCGCAAGCAAGAGGGCGACGATGAAGACGGTTCTGCTTCCGACTTGCTGCAACACGGACACAAACAAATTGCCGCTGGCTATGTACTCTACGGCCCCAGTACCATGCTGGTTTATTCGATCGGTCAGGGCGTTCATTCCTTTACCCTCGATCCGAGTTTGGGCGAGTTTATTCTAGCTAACGAAAACATTAAGGTTCCCGATCGCGGCCCGATTTACAGCGTTAATGAAGGCAACTTCTGGCAGTGGGAGGAATCTTTGAGAGATTACATTCGCTACGTACACCGCAGCGAAGGCTACAGCGCTCGGTACGGTGGGGCTTTGGTGGGAGATTTCCACCGGATTTTATTCCAGGGAGGCGTGTTTTTGTACCCCGGAACGGTGAAAAAACCGGAAGGCAAATTGCGTTTGCTCTACGAATCGGCTCCTTTGGCGTTTTTGATGGAGCAAGCCGGCGGGCGCGCCAGTACCGGAGTTCAAGACATCTTAGACGTTGTGCCGACCCAACTGCACGAGCGATCGCCCTTGATTATCGGCAGTAAAGAAAATGTAGCGATGGTTGAGTCTTTTATTCAAGATCGATCGCGCAATCCTAGAACAGTCCAAGGGTGAAGGAAAAGGGAAGTTCGGCAACGGATTCGCTCCACGGATGTAAAGGATAGAAGGAAGTTCGGCAACGGATTCGCTCCACGGATGTAACGAATGTAATGGATGTCATGAAGAGGGAAGAAGGAAGAGGGTTTTAACTTATAACTTTCGACTCCCAATTACCAATTCCCCCTTGCCAATTACCAATTTTCAATTTTCAATTTTCAATTCCCAATTTCCAAGTTCCAATTAACAGCTATCAAATTGTAGGAGTTACAGTAATGACAGCAACACCAACGAATCACCTGTTAGAAATCAAAGAAATTGGCCAAAGTATCTGGATGGACAATTTGACTCGCGATCTGATTGAGTCCGGCGAACTCAAACAGATGATTGAAAGTAGGGGATTGCGCGGGATTACATCTAATCCGGCTATTTTTGAGAAAGCGATCGCGGGTAATGTGATTTACGACGCGGATATCGAAGCGGGCATCCGGGCGGGTAAATCTGTAATGGAGATTTACGAATCTCTGGTATTTGAAGATATCCGCAACGCTTGCGACATCTTCGCCCCAGTTTACGCAGAGTCAAAGGGTTTGGACGGCTACATTAGCATTGAAGTGCCACCGACGATCGCCAACGATACAGAAAGCACGATTAGCGAAGCCATGCGCTATTACGAAGCCCTCGGCAAAGAAAACGTGATGATTAAGATTCCGGGAACCGCGGAAGGTTTGCCTGCAGTCGAGCGAGTCATCAGCGAAGGGATTAACGTTAACGTGACTTTGCTGTTCTCGGTTGACAGCTACGTCGAAACCTTCTGGGCTTACATTCGCGGTTTGGAAGCGCGGGTGGCTAAAGGTTTGGATGTGAGCAATATTGCTTCTGTGGCCAGTTTCTTCTTGAGCCGGATCGACATCAATGTCGATGGCAAGATTGATGAGAAACTCAAAAATGTCACAGATATTTCCACCAAAGCCAAACTGGAAGCAGTGAAGGGGAAAGTTGCGATCGCCAATGCGAAGGTAGCTTACCAGAAGTATAAAGAAATCGTAGCGAGCGATCGCTGGCAAGCTTTAGCGGCTAAAGGAGCGAAAGTACAGCGCTTATTGTGGGCTTCCACCAGCACCAAAAACCCCAACTACAGCGATGTCATGTACGTCGATGAACTAATCGGCCCCGACACGGTTAACACTTTGCCGCCGAACACCGTGGAAGCTTGTTTCGATCACTGCGATGTCGCACCCCGGATTGAGAGCAACGTTGAAGAAGCTTACACCCTGATCGAAAGTCTCAAAGATCCCGACATCGACATCAACTTGGACAAAGTGATGGAAGACTTGCTCCTCGACGGGATCGAGAAATTCGTCAGCCCGTTCCAATCCCTGATGGATTCCTTGCAAGAAAAAGTGCAGAAGTTGTCGCCCGTGGCTTAGGCAGATATCTGTATCCTTGAAGGCAGAAGCATTGAGGAGTCGGAATAGATAATTGTTTTGCTTCCTAAATGCTGAGTTTTAAATCCTCTCTAGGAAAAATGTGCGCAATTGCGCACATTTTTCCTAGAAAAAAAAATCTAGTCCGTCCTCTATCACGACTCTAGCCAGAACTCCAACTCGAATTCTCCATCTCCCACCGCTGAGAAATTGCTATGCAAAGTACCAATACCCTACTCGATCGCGAGTATGCAACCGACCCACTTGATGTCGCCGAACGGGCGAGGCTTCAAGAACTGGAATTGATAGTAGAACAAGGACTTCAGACTTTTTACGAAGTCGGCAAAGCCCTTAACGAAATTCTGGTACAGAAACTGTACCGGGAAACCCACAAGACGTTTGAGGTTTATTGCTTAGAAAAGTGGAACATCGCCAGACGGACAGCCTATCAATTTATTGAGGCAGCTCTAGTGATGGAAAATTTGTGCGCAATTGCGCACATTTTGCCTAGAAAGGAAAATCAAGTTCGTCCTTTGACCAAACTATCCCCAGAATTACAAATTCAAATCTGGCAAGAAGCAGTAGAGTCATCACCCAACGGCATTCCAACTGGTGCAGCCGTTAAGCGCTTGGTTGAGGAGCGATTTCCTTCAGACGGCAGCGGGCGAACTGGCAAGGATGGTGCTTCAGAATTGGAGAAATTGCGATCGGACAATCAGCACCTTAGAGAGCAAATCCGAGAGCAAAACAGAGAAAGGGATCGCCGCGCTGCTGTGGCGTTGGAGTTGGAGCAACTGCGAGCAGAAAATAGGCAGTTGAAAGCTGAACTGCGACAACGGGATAAAGATTGGGAAGTTCGACTGGCTGCTGAGAGAATAAAAATCCGGGCGGAAGTTAGAGAGGAAATGAAAGCTGAATACGAAGGACAGATTAACTCTCTCACCCAGCAACTAGCAGAAATGACCGCCAACTATCACGCGGTATTGGCAAGATTAACAGCACTAGAAGCAAAAGGAAAATAAATGGTAACGCTACTTGAAAATCCACTGCGCGTCGGTTTACGAAAAGAACGAGTGCCGGAACCACAAATTCTGGTAATCTTCGGAGCTTCTGGGGATCTCACCCAGCGCAAACTGGTACCTGCAATTTATCAGATGAAGCGCGATCGACGCTTGCCACCGGAAACTACCGTCGTGGGAGTAGCCCGCCGCCCTTGGAGTCACGATTACTTCCGCGAGCAAATGCGCGAAGGCATTGAAGAATTTGGCGGCGGCATTGGCAATGAAGAATTTTGGCAAGATTTCGCTCAAGGTTTGTACTACTGTCCCGGCGACATTGACAACCCGGAAAGCTATCAAAAACTCAAAGCTTTCTTAGCGGAACTCGACGAAGACAGGAGAACTCGCGGCAATCACATATTTTATCTCTCAGTTTCCCCGAACTTTTTCCCAGAAGCAATTAGGCAACTGGGCGCGGCTCAAATGTTGACAGATCCAGCAAAACACCGCTTGGTAATTGAAAAACCCTTCGGCCGCGACTTGAGTTCGGCAAAAGCTCTCAACCGAGTCGTGCAGAAGGTTTGCCAAGAACAGCAAGTTTACCGGATCGACCACTATTTGGGTAAAGAAACTGTTCAGAATTTAATGGTATTCCGGTTTGCTAACGCGATTTTTGAACCGCTGTGGAATCGGCAATTTGTCGATCACGTACAAATTACAGTTGCAGAAACAGTAGGCGTAGAAGACCGGGCGGGTTACTACGAATCCTCTGGGGCGTTGCGGGATATGCTGCAAAACCACTTGATGCAGATTTTCTGTCTGACGGCGATGGAACCGCCGAACTCGCTCGACGCTGACAGCATCCGCACCGAAAAGATGAAAGTTCTGCAAGCAACTCGCTTGGCAGATTTGCATAACTTGGACTTCTCAGCGATTCGGGGTCAATATTCCGCAGGTTGGATGAAGGGCAAACCGGTGCCAGGTTATCACGAAGAACCGGGTGTTGCTCCCAACTCGACAACGCCGACTTTTGTGGCGATGAAGTTTATGATTGACAACTGGCGCTGGCAGGGAGTTCCTTTTTACCTGCGAACCGGCAAACGGTTGCCGAAAAAAGTTAGCGAAATTGCGATTCAGTTCCGCGAAGTTCCGCTGCTAATCTTTCAGTCCGCGGCCCAACAAACTACTCCTAACGTTTTGACCATGCGCGTGCATCCCAATGAGGGGATTTCGCTGAGGTTTGAGGCGAAAATGCCGGGGCCGGATTTGCGGACGCGGACGGTGGATATGGATTTCAGTTACGGTTCTTCGTTTGGGGTGACATCTTCGGATGCTTACGATCGCCTGTTAATTGATTGTATGCTGGGCGACCAAACTTTGTTTACCCGTTCTGATGAAGTGGAGGAAGCTTGGCGGGTGGTAACGCCGGCGCTGATGGAGTGGGAATCGTCCAACGACCAAGATTTGGTTCCTAAATACGAAGCGGGTACTTGGGAACCGGCGGAAGCAGAACTGCTAATTAACAGAGACGGCCGCAAGTGGCGCAGACTTTAAAAGTCAGTCGATTTTAGATTTTAGATTTTAGATTTTAGATTTTAGATTTACTGCACAGATGAATCTGACAGCTTAAACTAGGGTCTAAAATTTTGGGATCTCCAGGACTATTGAACTAATGACCAATCACTGATGACTAAAAACTGACAAAGGAGAAAAAACCGATGACGATGACACCGATGAAAGCTCCGCCTCTGGTTTCGCTGCAAAATCCTAAAGATGTGTCGATCGACCAAATAGAGGCCGAATTGAGTCAAATTTGGGAAAGTTACAGAGAATCGGGGTCGAAAGGGGATGTTCCGATCGCTAGTAGGGCAACAACTTTTACTTTTGTAGTCTACGAACCCGAAGAAACTCAGCGGTTATTGGCGGATCTGGGGTTTTACGACGGGCCGGTGGACGGTATTACCGGACCGATGACGGCATCTAGCATCAGGGCGGCTCAAAAAGCTTACGGGCTGCCGAGAACTGGCAAACCTAACGCTGAATTGCTGGCGACTTTGCGGGAAGAAGTGGCTCGCAAAAATTCAAAAGGCGAGGAGATGGGATCGAGTGGTTTGGGTTCCGGGGGTTCGGGCGTGGCTGACGCGATCGTGGCTGCCAATCCCTGCCGGATTATTGCTCTGTGCCCGACGGCGGGGGAAGATACGGGCGTGCAGGCTCAAGTGGCTGCTTATTGTCCTGTCCACAAGCGCACCACTGGCAATCTGATCTGCTGCGAGTACATTACCCTCCGGGGTACGGAAGCTGCGCTGGAACGGGTGAGCGGCATCGTGACGGCGCTGACGATCCCGGATTTGCCGACGCTGCTGTGGTGGAAGGCGAACCCGGATGCCGATCGAGGTTTGTTCCAGCGGCTGGCGGCAATTAGCAGTTCTGTGATTGTTGACTCTAGCAGCTTTGCCGAGTGTGAAGCGGAATTGCTGTTGATGCAAAGTCTGATCGAGGAGGGAATTCCGATCGCGGATCTCAATTGGCGCCGGCTGGCCGCGTGGCAGGAGTTGGCTGCTGAGGCTTTTGACGCCCCGGAACGCCGCGCTGCGATTCGGGAAATCGATCGGGTGACGATCGATTTCGAACAGGACAATTCTACTCAAGCGCTGATGTATTTGGGTTGGCTGGCGAGCCGGCTTCAGTGGCGTCCGGTTGCTTTCAAACAGGAAGAGGGCGATTACTACATCAAGCGAATTAAATTCGCGGGGCCGGACGAACGGGTTGTCGAAGCCGAGTTGGCTGCTATTCCTACTGCTGATACGGGCGATGTCCCGGGCGATTTGATTGCTCTGCGTTTGAGTTCTACGAACGAGAAGGCTGACTGCGGTACGGTTCTGTGTTCGGAAGTGGGCGGCTGTATGCGGATGGAAACGAAGGGCGGCGCTCAAACCGATCGGTTTAACCAGGTGAGTCCTCTGTTCGATCAGGTGACGGAACATTTGCTGGGTCAGCACTTGCAGAGTTGGGGTCGAGATGTGCTTTACGAAGAAAGTTTGGCAGTGACGGCTCAAATGCTGAAGTTGGCTAAGCGGTAAAAAGAGGGAAGAAGGAAGAAGGAAGAAGGATTGAGCTAATATTCAGTGGGGCAGGCAATGTCTGCCCTACTTTTTTAGGAGTTATGAATTTTAAGTTAGGAGTTTTGAATTAATCATGTTATTTAACTCAAAACTCTAAATTAATTCCCAAACGCCACTAAATTACCTCTCTTCTTCTCATTCTTCCTTCGCGCCCTAGCGCTTACGCGCGGCTTCGCCTAACGCGTCTTCGCGGTTCGTTAAATATGTATTTTTTGTAACTAATCTAGAACTATGGCTTTAGTAATTGCTGGTGAACGCAGCGGTGCGGGAAAGACGACTGTGACGATCGCCCTTTTAGCTTATTTAATCCGTCGCGGCTTGAATGTTCAATCTTTTAAGGTAGGCCCGGATTACATCGATCCGATGTTTCATGCTTTTGTCACGGGTCGCCCCTGTCGAAATTTAGACGCAATATTAACCTCTGAATCTTATGTAAAAAAGTGTTTTTCTCGTCATATTCAAGATGTCGATTATGCCTTAGTTGAAGGGGTGATGGGTTTATTTGATGGAGTGAGTCGAAAAAATCAGGAATCAGGAAGGCACGAGACGGATTTTGACACGGATACACGGATTAATTATCGAAAAGAAGAAGGCAATTATGATTTTTCCTTTGCTTCTACGGCTCATGTTGCTTATTTGCTGAATTTGCCGGTATTGTTTGTGATAGATTGCAGCAGGCTCTCTGGTTCTGTGGCTGCGATCGCGCATGGTTTTCGTTCTTTTAACCCTGACCTTAAATTCGCTGGTTTGGTGCTCAATCGGGTGGCCAGTGATCGACATTTGGAACTGCTTCAAGATGCTCTCCAACCGCTCAATTTACCTATTTTGGGGGTTTTGCGTAGGGATGAGGCTGTTACTATTCCCGATCGACATTTGGGGCTGATTCCTGCTGAGGAGTTGCCGAATCTTCATGCTGCGATCGATAAACTGGCTGATTTGGCTGCTGTTAGTTTTGACTGGGAGCAACTTTTGCCTTTGTTGGCTGCAACTCGAAATGGGGGGGGTGAGGGGTCTGAGCAACTTTCGGGTAGGCACAGTCTCCCTTCGGTTACTATAACTCAAAAAGATGATGTTGTCAACTCTTTGGGAAAACAATTTGGAGTGAGGATTGCAGTTGCGCGCGATCGGGCTTTTAATTTTTACTATCAAGACAATCTTGATTTGTTGGAAGAGTTGGGTGCCGAGTTGGTATTTTGGAGTCCCCTTGATGACTCGGCTTTTCCTGACAATGTGCAAGGGTTATATTTTGGCGGTGGTTTTCCCGAAGTTTTTGCTCAAAAACTAAGCGGTAATGTTTTAATTCGGGATGCGGTAAGAAAGGCGATTTTTTCGGGAATGGCGACTTATGCGGAGTGTGGCGGTTTGATGTATTTGTGCGATTCTATTGTAGACTTCGATGGCAATTCTTGGCAAGGGGTGGGGGTGTTGGAAACTTCTGCTGCGATGGGAAAGCGTTTGACGCTGGGATACCGAGAAGCTGTGGCGGTGAGGGATAGTTCGGTGTTAACTGCTTTTGATGAGGTTTGGGGACATGAGTTTCATCGATCGCATTTAACTGTGGAACCGACTAATCCAGTTTATCACAGTTGGAGGTATGGCAAGCGGGGGGAGGTTGAGGCGGTTGCTGAAGGTTGGGGAGTTTGTCAGGTACACGCTTCTTATTTGCATTTGCACTGGGGTGCTCGGCCTGATATTCCGGCTCGTTTTTTGCAGCAGTGTGCTGATTTTGATTGTAAGGGTGTTTTGGGCGATCGATCTCAAGTAATATCTTTTTAACGAACCGCGAAGACGCAAAGGACACGAAGGAAGAGAATGAAGAGGAAGCAGAAGATAGGTAATGTGTGTAGCGCTTTGGCAGTAAATTAATTCAGTTTTTTGGGAAGTCGCAAAGCCTGTTCGTGGCTGCGCGCCGAGTAGAAATAAAGTGGTCTTACTATTTATATTAGAATATTTATGACGGAGAAAGCTAGGGAGGTTGGGATTTATGAGCGAATCAATTTCAACTAAGCAGTTGTTTGCACAATGGGTGACACCGGAGAATTTTCGGCGTTACGGTCAAGTTATCTTTGCGGCTGTTGATGGCAAGTCTTTTGATGCTGAGGATGCTCAGTTAAGTTTGCAAAATGGTATTCCTAGATTTTACATCATGCGGCTGCAAAAGAAAGGTCGCAAGTTTGGCAAAA
Source organism: Microcoleus sp. AT9b-C3 (assembly GCF_036705485.1). Classification (NCBI taxonomy): domain Bacteria; kingdom Bacillati; phylum Cyanobacteriota; class Cyanophyceae; order Oscillatoriales; family Microcoleaceae; genus Microcoleus; species Microcoleus sp. AT9b-C3. The sequence goes on from NZ_JAUBUR010000002.1 coordinate 386,301, forward strand.
TTACGCGACACGTTCAATGTACTCAGTGTTTGGGTTCTTTGGAGGGGAAGGATTGGTTGATGGCGGTTGCGCCTCCTGGGGATAGCTATAAACCGAGTTTAGAGGATATGGCTGCTTTTCGGATTCCGGGCAATTGTTTTATTAAGTTAGATGTGGGAACTTGGCACGCTGGGCCTTATTTTGATGCGGATTTTGTTGATTTTTACAATCTGGAATTGAGCAATACTAATGTGGTTGACCATTTTAGCTTTGATTTGATAAAAAATCACAATCTGGAGTTTGAGATTGTCTGAGGTTTGCGATTTGTAGTTGCGCTTTTTTGTGGGTGATTATGGTTATAGGTTGCTTTTTTGAGTAAGATTTTTTAACCGCAGAGGGCGCAGAGGACGCAGAGGAGGAGTAGGAGGGGGTTCGCAAGTGATTGGGGAATGCTTTTGGTCTCACTAGGCTGAGTAGCAACTAGGAAGTATAAAGTTTACAAGTGTTAAAATAGGTGCAATTGTCATGCCTGAGCAAAAGTATAGCATTGTTCTGCGCGAATGTCGTTTGTTAGGTGCGGGCGACGATCGCCCAACGGTAGATATTGCTATTGAGAATGACCAAATAGTCGCCGTTTCGCCCCATATATCAGAATTTGGCGAACGCGAAATCGACATTCAAGGCAATTTAGTTAGTCCTCCCTTTGTGGAGTCGCACATTCATCTCGATTCGGCTTTGACTGCGGGGGAACCGCGATGGAATCAAAGCGGCACTTTGTTCGAGGGAATTCAAATCTGGGGGGAACGAAAGCAATGTTTAACTCTGGATGATGTCAAAAAACGGGCTGTTGAAACTTTAAGGCTGCAAGCGTCTCAAGGGATTTTGTTTGTCAGGAGTCACGCTGATGTTAGCGAACCGACGCTGACTGCTTTGCAAGGACTTTTGGAAGTTCGCGAACAAGTGAAAGATTGGATGACTCTGCAAGTTGTGGCTTTTCCCCAAGACGGGGTTTACGGAAGTCCAGAAAATGACAAACTTTTAGAGAAGTCTCTGGATATGGGTGCGGATGCTGTGGGCGGGATTCCGCATTATGAGTTGACGCGGGAAGATGGGGTGAAGTCGGTTGAAAGAATTTTTGAACTTGCTGAAAAATACAATAGATTAATAGATGTTCACTGCGATGAAATCGATGATGAACAGTCGAGATTTTTGGAGGTGGTAGCAGCTTGTGCTATTAGAAGCGGGGCTGGTTCGCGGGTGACGGCTAGCCACACGACAGCCTTCGGTTCTTATAACAATGCTTATGCTTTTAAGCTGATGGGAAGTTTGGCAAAATCGAAAATTAATTTCATTGCCAATCCTTTAATTAATATCACCCTGCAAGGCCGCGCTGATACTTATCCCAAACGCCGTGGGGTGACGCGAGTTAAGGAGTTGTGGCAGCAGGGATTGAATGTGAGTTTTGGCCACGACTGCGTGCAAGATCCTTGGTATAGTTTAGGTACGGGAAATATGTTGGATGTCGCTTATATGGCGGTTCATGTTTGTCAGATGACGGGAATGGCCCAGATTGCAGCTTGTTTTAATATGGTCACTGTCAACGGTGCTAAAACTCTCAATCTGGGAGATGATAATTATGGGATAGAGGCGGGGAAACCTGCAAATTTGATTGTGTTGGATGCTGAGGATTGTTGTGATGCAATTAGGAGGCGCGCTGCGGTTCGGTATGTGATTTCGCGGGGTAAGTTGTTGGCGGAAACTGCACCTGCTAAAGTTAGTTTTTATGGTATTTGACAAACAATATTTTACGTTGTTAAATTGTGAATCAAGGTGCTATTCCCGATGAGAGTCCGAGAAATTTGCAGGAGCAACTCCTACTGCAAGATGCCAAGGCTGGTAATTGCATAGTAATTCATTGCGGTACAGATAGATTGTTGGGGGATGCACCGAGACTTATTGCTGTTTATGGCGGGAATTCTGAAGATTGGGATAAAATGACAAGTATTGAGGCTTTTGAAATTAATGGAGCTTCCGTACAAGTCCATTGGTTTCGGAACAGTCAGACTCTTCAAGATGTGGAGTTTAAGTTCATACCAATTTAATATGAAGCTGCATAGAATAGGGCTTCAAGAATAAACTTGTAAGATGACAACGAACTAATTTGGTC
>NZ_JAUBUR010000023.1:0-116766 GCF_036705485.1 Microcoleus sp. AT9b-C3
CCGTGTCTGCGGTTCTATAGCCTGCGGTCTCCGGTTCAATCGCCTGACTCTTTTAAGATACAAGGGGCGGGTTCACCAACAATATCTAATTCCCACCAACAATCTATATAAACCCGCCCTCACACAACAGATAACCTTGTGTATTCAAAGAGGTACATTTCGATTGGCGGTTGAGTGGGGGCGGGTTTACGAGATTATTGGTATTAGCCGGAGATTGTTGGTAAAACCCGCCCATACGAGCGAATCCCAAAATTATACATTTTGATTTATCTGTGTGTGGGGGCGGGTTTAGGAAATTATTTGTTTGAGGCAATTATTGTTGGTGAAACCCGTCCCTAGGATTTATGGAATTTGATATTTCTCCCCTCTGGATATCTCTAAAAGCCTCCGCTATTGCGACATTTATTACCTTTTTCCTGGGAATAGCCGTCGCCCGGTGGATGCTTTCAACTCGCATCAGAGGTAAAGCTTTGATTGAAGGGATTTTCATTTCTCCCTTAGTTTTGCCGCCGACTGTAGTGGGATTTTTGCTGTTGCTGCTGTTTGGTAGAAATGGGGCGATCGGGCAATTTTTGCTACAATTCGACTTAACTATAATTTTCACTTGGCAAGCTGCCGCCATTACTGCCACAGTTGTATCATTTCCCCTCATGTACAAAACTGCTTTGGGAGCTTTTGAGCAAATTGATGCCAATCTTCTCAATGCAGCCCGTACTTTGGGAGCCTCGGAGTGGCAAGTCTTTTGGCGAATTATGTTGCCGCTAGCATGGCCGGGAATTTTAGCAGGAACTATTCTCGCATTTGCTCGCGCTTTGGGTGAATTCGGCGCGACGTTGATGTTAGCGGGGAATATTCCCGGACAAACTCAAACTATCCCGATGGCAATTTATTTTGCTGTGGAAGCAGGGGATATGGGGCAAGCTGCTATTTGGGTTTTGATTATTCTGAGTATTTCTTTGACGATGCTCACTGCTGTTAATTTTTGGACTGATTTACAAAGGAGATCGCCCAAACCGAATTCGAGCCAAAGACTGCGATCAAATCTTCCTACATTCGCGTCTAATTTTACCACAAAATCCCAAAAAAAACAACCGGAAAGCGGACTTTGTTTAAACATTTTCAAACCTCTCTCCAGCTTGGCGTTAGATGTCAGTTTCGATATCGGCCCGGAAGTGCTGGGAATTTTGGGCGCGTCGGGTTCTGGAAAAAGTATGACTCTGCGCTGCATCGCTGGTTTGGAAACTCCCAGCAGCGGTAAAATTGCAGTCAATGGCAGGGTTTTATTTGACTCAGCACAGGGTATTAATGTAGCTTCTAAAGACCGCCGGATTGGTTTTTTGTTTCAAAACTATGCTTTATTTCCTCACCTGACTGTGGCTCAAAATATTGCCTTTGGCTTGCAGCATTTATCTGAAAGCGAGCAAAAACTTCGGGTAAAAGAACAGCTAATTTCGGTGCAAATGTCGGGACTGGAAAACCGCTACCCGCACGAACTTTCGGGGGGCCAACAGCAGCGGGTGGCTTTGGCGAGGGCGATCGCCCCTTCTCCCGAATTGCTGCTGTTAGACGAACCGTTTTCTGCTTTGGATACTCACTTACGCAGTCAACTGGAACGCGAGTTAATGCAGACTCTGGCTAATTATCGGGGAATTACTTTGTTTGTCAGCCACAATTTAGAGGAAGTTTACCGGGTGTGCAAAAATCTGTTGGTGTTGGCCGAGGGCAGACCGATCGCCTTTGATACCAAAGAAAACATTTTCGATCGCCCTGGCAATTTCACTGTCGCCCAGTTGACGGGCTGCAAGAATTTCTCAGCAGCTAAACCGATCTCCGTAACTGTCGTGGAGGCGATCGACTGGGGCTGTACTCTGACTGTAGTCGAACCAATTCCCAAATCTTTAGTTTCTGTGGGAATTCGGGCTCATCAACTGAGTTTTGTTAGCGGGTGCGATCGTGAAAATACTTTTGCTTGTTGGATCGCCTCGACTGTGGAAACTCCGCACCGGGTGACATTATATCTCAAATTGCACTCGCCTCCCAATGATTCCCAAGATTATCACTTGCAAGCCGAAGTTTTCAAGGAAAAGTGGAGGGCTATTAAGGACAATCCTTTTCCCTGGTATGTTCATTTCGAGCCAATTAGGTTAATATTAATGGAAGCCTGAGTTAACTAGCAATATAACGTTAACCGTCAACACTCAACAGTTAACCGTCAACACTCAACAGCTAAATACATCTTAACCAAACCTCAAATCATGACTGAAAAAGTTAAAAAAACCGACGCAGAATGGCAACAACAACTCACGCCAGAACAGTTTAAAGTCACCCGCAAAAAAGGAACGGAAAGAGCTTTTAGCGGCGAATATCACGACAACAAAAAAACCGGAATTTATAAGTGTATTTGCTGTGGCACAGAGCTATTTAAATCAGAAACCAAGTACGATTCCGGTACCGGTTGGCCGAGTTTCTACGCTCCCGTTAGCGAAGAAAATGTCAAGTGCGAGTCGGATAACACCTTGTTCATGCGCCGAACAGAGGTACTGTGCGCTGTTTGCGACGCTCATCTCGGTCACGTATTTAACGACGGGCCCAAACCTACCGGTCAGCGTTACTGCATGAATTCTGCTGCTCTTAATTTCGTCCCCAAGGATTGATTCTTTTAGGGGCGGGCTAGAAGCCCAACCCCTACTCCCCACAAAAAATCAATCCGGTTGTGGAACAGGCATCTTGCCTGTTCACCTAGCATTCACTGAGAAAAAATTAATCCGGTTGTGGAACAGGCATCTTGCCTGTTCACCTAGCAGCCCACGCCACAAACAAATTCTCTGGCAGCAAAAGCAGGATGCCTGTTCCGGGCAATTGATGTTCAAAATGCACCCGTACTGCTATCTTATGGTGGAGGCAAAAAGAGTAAAAAAATAGTGGCGGCATGGGGATGGTTTATCAGCGAGTTTTGCTGAAGCTCAGCGGTGAAGCGCTTATGGGTAGCTTGGGCTACGGCATCGATCCGGTAGTCGTTCAGTCGATCGCCCAGGAAGTTGCCAAAGTCGTCTCGCAAGGCATTCAAATCGCGATTGTTGTCGGTGGCGGCAACATTTTTCGCGGGGTGAAAGCTGCTTCGGCAGGGATGGATCGGGCAACGGCTGATTATGTGGGCATGATTGCTACGGTGATGAATGCTATCACTTTGCAGGATGCCCTTGAACAAGCAGGAGTGCCAACGAGGGTGCAATCGGCGATCGCCATGCAAGAAGTAGCTGAACCCTACATCCGGCGGCGGGCAATTCGCCACCTCGAAAAAAAACGAGTAGTGATTTTCGGTGCCGGTTCTGGCAACCCTTTTTTTACTACTGATACTACAGCCGCTTTGCGGGCGGCGGAAATTGATGCAGAGGTGATTTTTAAAGCTACTAAGGTAGATGGGGTGTACGATTCCGACCCCCACCTCAACCCCAACGCGCGCAGGTATCAAACCCTCACCTATGCCCACGTCTTGAATCAAGATTTGCGGGTGATGGACAGTACGGCGATCGCCCTTTGCAAAGAAAATAATATTCCTATTATGGTATTTGACCTCTCGGTGTCGGGCAACATCTACCGAGCTGTAATGGGAGAATCTATTGGAACTCTTGTCGGAGGTTTTTGTGAAGTTAGCTGACGCAGAAGATCATATGCAAAAGGCAGTTGAGGCTACTCAACGGTCTTTTAATACTATTCGGACGGGACGGGCCAACGCCTCTCTCCTCGATCGAGTCATGGTAGACTACTACGGCTCTCCAACTCCGATCAAATCCCTTGCCAACATCGGCACCCCGGATGCGACTACGATCACCATTCAACCGTTCGATCGCACAGCGCTGACCTCGATCGAAAAAGCAATTTCCCTGTCCGATGTAGGACTCGTTCCCAACAACGACGGTTCAGTTATTCGCTTGAACATTCCGCCGCTGACGAGCGACAGACGCCAAGAATTTGTCAAAATGGCCGGGAAGTTTGCTGAAGAAGGTAAAGTTGCAATTCGCAATATCCGCCGCGATGCCGTTGACTCGATTCGCAAGCAGGAAAAAAGCAGCGATATCTCTAAAGATGAATCCCGCGACTTGCAAGATAAAATTCAAAAGCTGACGGACAAGTACATTGGCAAAATAGAAGAAGTTCTGGCAGCGAAAGAGAAAGATATCACGACTGTTTAGGGAATCGGAAATTTGGCAGGGGGAATAGGAATAGTTTTGAGATTGCCGAGATCCGGCCGCGAACAACGAGCAAACGCTTAATGATTTGTCAGTTGTGAGTTAAAAACTCAAGATTTAACACTCATTAACTTACCAATTCCTCCTGTCCCATGACCAATCACCCATTACCAGTTGTCCGGTGAAGGAATTAGTCCTGCCATTGTTAGCGGATTTAAGGCTGCTGAGGCGATCGATCGAGCTCTTGGGGTGCCGACGACGCTAAGGAGCCGTACACTCAATCGATCGCCCAAGAATGCAACACTGATATGGTTTGGGCTAGTCGCTTGCCCAGAGCCTTCTATCAGTTTACAGGAGCTGTTTATCAAGCGGGCCTCCAATTTCCGAGGACTACTCAGTTGCTCAGCAAAATTTTGTGTAGCGAACAGCTTATGCCGATATCGCTAACCGCGCTTTTCATTCTTCTGAGGCCGTTTTATAATGAAGGAAGAGGGAATAATAAATACTCTTAAATCCCCATTGCTTATTCTTGATTTCAAATTCTTAATCCTTAATTTAAAAATAGGAATTACGCACTAAGCTAATCCGCCTTTAAATTGCATGGCTCAATAAAATTTCACTCTTGTGGAGTGGGCAGGAAAGCCCGCCCTCAACACAAAACTTAAATGCACAACAGCTTATTCCTCAGAAAGCCAGTTAATTCCTAGATTTTTACTTGCCCAACCCGCTTTTTTCCAATAAACTGGGTTTAAAAGCGTACCTGCTATTTTAAATAAAGTCTATGCGAGGAGTTTTTAATACAAGCCCCGCGCTACTTATACAATCAATCTCAAATACTCCTGGAGGCAACAAGTGGTTTGACACGTTACTAAGAGCGCGGTAAGGCGCTTCAGGGGCAGCTTAAATAATTACATTCTACCTACATCCTGTAAAATATAAAATCTCAAATCTAATGATAGTTTACTTTTATAAAGTAGAGGAGCCTTACGGCTGCTTTTCTAATTTTTCACTACATGACATTTCTCTGCACGGTCAATATTGGTTGACTGTGGAACATTACTATCAAGCCCAAAAATTTGTCACCACTGATAAAAGATTAGTCGCGGCGATTCAAGCCGTAGCAACTCCTCAAGAAGCAGCTAAATTAGGTCGCGATCCGAACCACCGGATTCGCGCTGATTGGGAAGTGGTGAAAATTCCCATTATGCGCGAAGCAGTTTTAACTAAGTTTCTCACTCATACAGACATTCAAGCTATTCTCCTCGCCACAGGGGATCGAGTGATTGTCGAGGATTCGCCAACGGATTACTACTGGGGGTGTGGCTGCGATCGAACCGGTCAAAATCATTTGGGTAAAATTCTGATGAGCGTGCGCCAAGAAATTAGTCAGCGCCTTGCGCGCTGATAGAAACTCAAATTCTTTCGTTAATTATCATTATATGAAGTTATACAACAAATGTCAAGTTATCCTAACAATGAAGAATTCTCATAGTGAAAGTTTAAGATTGCGAGAAATTTATAAGAGCATTAAAATAATAATAATTATTTGCTTAACTCGCTCTGCCTGTTGAAGGCAAGGATTAAACTGGCGCGATCGCAGATTTTCCTTACGCCAGTGCGCCAGAGGCGATACACCGTCGTCTCTCAACGGTGCGCTAGCCATTAATTGTACAGATCGGTTGAGTCAAAAACTCAGGGTGAGGCATTGGAGTAGGCTCGCGACCACAGCACCTCAAAACTTCTTATTATCATTGTATTAAGTACAAAAGGAGATTTATGCAACTCAGAGAAAATACGCAAGAATTACATTATAAACTAGACAGAGAAGTTTTGATACGGCGGATAACAGAACGCATCCGCCAATCTCTAGAATTAGAAGATATTTTAACCAGTACGGTAGCAGAAGTGCGGTCTTTTTTGAAAACAGATCGCATTATGATTTACAGGTTTAGTGCTGACGGCAGTGGAGAAGTTGTTGCTGAGTCAATTAATAACAACCATCTCCCTTCCTTGAAAGGCCTGCACTTTCCAGCAGACGACATTCCCGCCAGCGCCAGGGAGATGTATGTCACTTTGCGCCAGCGGACAATAATAGATGTTAACTCAGGGACGATCGTCCTGAGTCCCCTCGATGCTGCAGACACCGGTCAACCTTTAGTAAAGGAAGAGATGCACTACAGATCGCTCGATCCTTGCCACACAGCTTACCTGATGGCAATGGGAGTGCAATCTTCCTTAGTCGTACCGATTTTGCACCGCAGGATAGCGTCGGAAAACAGCAAAACAGATATCTGCGAGGCGGCCACGTGTCTGACTCGATACGAGCCAGGAAATAATCAAAAAATTCACATCGAACTGTGGGGACTTTTAGTGTCCCACCACTCCGCGCCCCTCAATATTTCACCCGCAGATTTAGAAGTAGTTCAGCTCGTATCAGATCAATTGTCTAGCGCCATCGCCCACGCACTTCTCCTCCAGCAAACCCGCTCTCAAGCCGCCCGCGAAGCTACCGTGAGCCGCATAGCAGCCCTGTTGTACGGTCACGTCAACATTCAACTGCAACAGGGTTTAGAAGCCACCGTCACCGCTTTGGGCGGCAGCGGTGGCAGACTCTATCTCAACCAGCCGAAAATCAACGGTGAAAAGTTATCCGCTCCCAAGATTGAAGGAGAATTGGCAATTGCCCCGACCCACCGCGATGCTACCTTTGAACTGTTCACCACAGGAGAGCAACCGACACTTCCCAATTGGGAAAAAGTTAAGGCGATCGAAGCTCATCCCCTCTGGCAGAAATGGCTAACCAAAGGATTTAAAAATACTGAAGAACTTCCCAACATTTCAAATTTTACTAAGTGTCAATTTCCAGTTTTGATAATTACTGACTTATACAAAGAACCTCTATTTAGAGTTTTAGTTCCCTCTTTCCAATCTACTAAAATTAGGGGTTTGCTGGTAATTCCCCTCCAGTACAAACAACAAGTAGTTGGCTGTTTGACCATTTTTCGCAATGCAATTGATACCGAAAAAATGTGGGCGGGGCGGTTTGACAGCAGCGTGGCACAAACCCTTCCCAGACAATCCTTTGAAGTCTGGCGAGAAATAAAAAAAGGTCAGTCGCCCGAGTGGAAGTACGAGGAAATTGAGCAAGCTTTAGCTATAGGCAGCCAATTTTGTTCGGCAATTGGGCAGTACGTTCTTTATAAAGAAGTGCAAACCCTGAATGCCAACTTGGAGCGCCAAGTTCAAGAACGTACCGCTCAATTGCAACAATCCTTGGACTTTGCCAAAGTATTGACGCGAGTTAGAGACCAGATTCGCAGCACCTTAGATTTAAAAATCATACTGCAAACTATTGTGCGAGAAGTCAGAGTTTTGTTGGATACCGATCGCACGGTAATCTACCAATTTACAGCAGAGAAACAGGGCGAGGTAGTTGTCGAAGCTGTTTGCGGCGAGTGGTCGTCCATTTTAGGTATCACATCTCCACAAGAATGCTTTCCCGAAGGCTCAGACTGCTTTTATCGAGCCGGACGGGTGCGAGCAATTAATGATATTTATACTGAGGATTTAACACCCTGTCACCGCGAATTTTTGGAAGAGTTGCAGGTGAGAGGAAGTTTAATTGTGCCGATGAGAGGCAAAGATTCCCAATTGTGGGGGTTGCTGATTGCCCATGAGTGTTCGGGGCCGAGAGTTTGGCAAACAGCAGAACAGGAATTGGTGCAACATTTAGCTGCTCAAGCTGCGATCGCCATTCATCAAGCAGAACTTTATCAAGAAAGTCTCAATGCAGCAACTGCCGATCGATTAAAAGCCGAACAGCTAGCTAAAACAGTCACAGAACTGCACAATACCCAAGCCCAACTGATTCAAACCGAAAAAATGTCCAGTCTCGGACAACTCCTGGCGGGGGTCGCCCACGAAATCAATAACCCCGTTAACTTTATCTACGGCAATCTGTCCCACGCCAGCGAATACACCAAAGATTTACTCTGCTTGGTGGAACTCTACCGCCAGCACTACCCCACTCCCCACCCAGAAATTAGCGAATGTGCCGAAGCAATCGACATCGAATTTCTTGCCGAAGATTTGCCAAAAATTTTGGGTTCCATGACAGTCGGAGTTGAACGCATCCGCCAGTTAGTTGTATCTTTGCGTAATTTTTCCAGGAGCGATCAAGCCGAGAAAAAAGCCGTTGACATTCACGATGGCATAGACAGTACCCTGTTGATTTTGCAGCACCGGATCAAAGCCAATTCTGAGCACAACACCGTAGAAATCATTAAAGAATACGGCAATTTGCCCTTAGTAGAATGCTATGCCAGCTCGCTCAATCAGGTATTTATGAATCTGATCGGTAATGCCCTTGACGCCCTAGAAATGGGAAAAAAAGAGCGAGTTATGAATCTTCCCTTTAAAGCGGCAAGTGGAGCGGCGACGCATTTAAGCTCCCAAATGCTGCCTATCGAGTCAGGAGATATAAATGCCACCACCGAGTGTTTGATTCCTGATTTCCCATCCCCCTGCATTCGGATTCGCACTGAATTAATCGATGAAAAAACGGTAGGAATTTGCATTGCCGACAATGGTCACGGTATCCCCAAAGAGTTAATCTCTCACATATTTAATCCGTTTTTTACTACTAAACCCGTAGGTCGGGGCACGGGTTTAGGACTGTCTATCAGTTACCAAATTGTAGTTGAGAAACACCTAGGCGTACTTAAGTGTGTTTCTGTACCCGGTCATGGTACAGAGTTCTGGATCGAGATTCCGCTGAATTAGGCAACCGTCAAGGCAAGATTAGCTTCACCAGCACAGAACCGATCGAACCCAGAAGACTCATAAAGTTGCCACCGCCGCCCGTGCGGGGCTCCATAGGCTTTTGGCGCGCAACAATGGCTTCGGCTAACTGCTTTGACAATTCCTGACCTTGGGGATTTCCTTGATCTGCAAAGAGTTTGTTTGCTCGATCGGCGTCTTGAGTCGCGCCGGCGAAGTCTCCCAAGTCAGCGCGAGACATACTGCGCGCAAAATAAACGGCTGCTAAATCCGATTTCAGATTCAGGGCTTGATTGTAATAATCAATGGCGTTTCTGTAGTTTCCTGCTTGAGCTTCCAGCACTCCCAACCGGTAGAAGTCTTCAGCCGTGCCGATATTGGTTGGCATTCCTCTAACTCCGAGCAGTTGCGCGTTATTTAAATTAGCGCCTTGCAAATTGGCGTCGCTGAGATAGGCACTTCTCAAGTCAGCACCGCTGAGGTTTGCACCGCTGAGGTTCGCCCCTGTCAGGTTGACGCCAAACAGGCTGGTGCCACTGAGGTTGGCACCGCTGAGGTCAGCCCCAGTGAGGTTGGCTCGACTGAGGTTAGCCAACCTCAAGTCAGCACCTTTGAGATTGGCTCCTGTTAAATTGGCTAAAACCAAGCCTGCACTGCTGAGGTCGCAGTTGGGGCACTGTCGGGTGGCTAGTAATTGTTGCGTGTGTTGGATGTTCTCGGCGGGTGCAGGAGCGATCGGGGCGATCGCGCTCAGCAGCGTTGCAGCAGCGAGGATTCTAAGTTTCATTTTAACCGTCCAAAATCCAAAATATTAAATCTAAAATAGCTTTTATCCAAGCAATTGAAAATCACCATAACACAAGTTCACCCAACAAATCTTTTGACTCGCCGTATGTAGGAGTTCTGTGCGCCATCAGCACCCTACATTGAAGTTCTCGGTCTTACCTGAGTGTCAAATAAAGATTTCGCTGCCAATAAATTAGGGTAATGAAAACCTCATTACCCTTTAGCCGCTGTTCTCGGCAACCATAAAAATTAACAAATAAATTAGTCGTGAATCGTGCCGTCGGGCATCGTTGTACCCTTAAGATATACTCCGCTCAGGTTAACTTTTGTAAGGTTTGCTCCCAACAGGTTTGCTCCGCTTAAGTCTGACGCACTTAAAATCGCTTCAGTCAAGTCTGCCCTAATTAGACTCGCCCCCATTAAGTCGGCTCCGCTAAGGTCTACTTTGCTCAAGTTTGCGCCAATTAAATCGCATTCTGTGAGCACCGCCCTACGCAAGTTTACTCCGTAAAGATTTACTCCGTGCAAGTCTGCACGGCTGAGTGTGGCCCGAGATATGTTGGCTCCAATTAAAGTTGCTTGGATCAGGGAAGCTCCGCTCAAGTCTGCTTTGCTGAGGTTCGCTCCCATCAACTCAGCTCGATGCAGGTTAGCTTCAAGTAAAAGTGCTTCTGTGAGGTCGGCTCCACCTAAGTCTGCTTTGCTCAAATTAATCTTGGACAAATTGGCTTTGCCAAAGTTGACTCTGTTGAGTTTCGCTTTGCTGAGATTGGCTCCTATCAGGTCGGCTTCATACAGATTGGCTCCAATTAATTCTGCTTCGTAGAGGTAGACCTCGTGCAGGTAGACCCCGCTAAAATTTCTTTCTCCTATTGCGTATAGCTTGAGCAGTTCGTCAACGTTCATTGTGGCTTCTCTACACCTTTTAAATGAAGAATACTGTCAGCAAGCTGGTTGCACCGGATGTTCTGCAATTTTAGATTCTGAAATATTCACACTAGCCTGAAACTTCCCTCAATATGCAAGGTTTGAGTATCAATTAGATAGTGTGGTGAGGGTGAAAGACAAAGCTGCATTATCTTTTCCCTTTGGCTAAGAAATATTTTTAAAAAATTTTAACAACAACTTCGATCGCACTTCCTAACTAAATCCCAAAGATTCTACGTGGAAACTCCGAGCTAACCCATAACTTTTTCTGGATAGTTGAGCTTACTGAGTAGTAATGTGACCAAGATCACAAAGCAAGCTTAGTAGGATCACATAGAAACCCCCCTTTCGATCACAGCAGGCGGGCAAAAATAGCCGATACTTATACTGTAAGGCTGAGAAATTGACAATGCCACCCTCGTCGTGTTTTACTCAGGCGATCAAGCCAGTAGTTTCACAGATACTTGCCCGCGGCAAGAAAGTCGGTTGCAACGTCACTCGGCGCTACCCGCTCTGACCGATGAGAGTGCTGATATCTAAGGATTTTTCGCACAGCGAAAGCCAAAAATGCACTTCGGGGACTAGGGGAATGTCTGTATAAAAATGCGATCGCTGGTGTACAGACATTCGCTTGTTTGCTCGCACCTAATGACTAAAAATCGCTCATACGTTCGCAAAAAATACCAATAAATACCAGGAAAACCATGATAGATGTTTAACAGTAAGAGAATAAATGGTATTCCTTAAGAGTCACCTATTGCCGCTAATGTTACAGTCGCTCGGTTAACGGCTATCAGTATTAGCAATGACGCTTGTCCATCAAATACAAAACTGACCCAGAAACCGGGTTTTTTACCCAAAAAAATCGTTGCAACCTTGCTCCAGGTTAAAATAATCTCGTTCCTGAGCGTCTGAGTGCCTCCAGGAAGGAAAAAGTTTAATGAGAACGATCGCTTTTGTATTGCTTCAGGGCAAACAAAGGGTCAGCATTTAGGATAGGAGCAGCTTTCGCTCCCTTGTCAAAAAAAGGTATTGTAGAACGCGAATCGTGAGGTAATTGATATGGCTGGAGTATGTAAACTTAGCATCACAGAGACAAGTGAAGAGCTAAAAAACCTGTTAACTGAACAAAAAACGGCAAGCGGCTTTCAAAAAATTCAAGCACTTTACCTGTTCAAAATTTGTCATGTTAAGACAGTTAAAGAATTGGCAATGACGATCGGGGTCAATCGAATTACAGTCCAGCGGTGGCTGAGAAAGTACCGTTCTGACGGACTCGAAGGACTCCTCGAAACAAAGCACAGCGGCGGCCGTAAGCCGGCCATTCCTCCTCTGGCCCGCGCTAGTTTGGCAATGCGCCTCAGCGACCCCCAGGAAGGTTTTAAAAGCTATGGAGAGATTCAAGAGTGGTTGCAGCAGGAATACAGCATTGAAGCTTCCTATAAAGCAGTTTACGCAACAGTCAGATACCACCTAAAAGCCAAGCTGACGAAAGTCTAGACAGTTCATACCAAGTCGGATTAAGCACCGATTATCTAATTGTTTGCCGTCAGCTTTTGAAGATTTTGAGGATTTGCGTCATCACGACAAACCTGACAAATTCTTTTTTAACAAAACTCGCTCTCATAAACTGCGGAGCATATAACTTATATGTTGTGGCAATGGGGGTGAGGGGGAGAAGATTTGATGCTTTTCCCCTGTTTGTGAAAGATGCTCAAAAAAAGCGTCATAAATCATAACTTGCAAGTTTTTTCTAATTTGCAAGTTTTGTTATATCGATGTAAAAATTGGCAGCGACTAAGGCAAAAACCGATCCAAAGCCGCTTTCAACTCTTCGATTTCCGTATCGATATTACCTTCTTGAGCGGCTCTGGCAATGCACTCAGTTAAATGTTCGTCAAGAATGATTCTCGCCACGCGATCGAGCGCGCCTCGAACCGCCGCAACTTGCACGAGAACTTCGGGACAAGGACGGTTTTCTTGCACCATTGTTTTAATACCTCGGACGTGTCCCTCAATCCGAGACAAGCGATTTACCAGCCGCCGCATCGATTCTTCATCGTGATGGTGAGGGTGGGCTGATTCAGCGTCGTGATGGTGGTGGGAAGTTGAGGGCAAGGATTTGTCAGTAGAAGTATCAGATAGAATCATTGGAGTTACGAGGGAAATTTTAAAAGTTAGAATTCAGAATAGGTTGAGTTTGTGCGGGCTCGTGACTCATGTATTGTAACTGTCAAAATATATTTAGGATCTTCATAGTGGCAGATTATTGAGCCCGCACGATCGCACACCTTTACCAGACTAACCCAGACTAACAAAGATTGACGCTATGCGACTATTTAAGTTTTTTCGCCCCGCACCTCGAACGGGTGCTCGTTGGTTCGCCCTAATTTTAGGAATGACGATCGCCCTGAGTGCGTTAGCAATCAATGCTGCACCCGCTGCCGCCGCGACGTTCACAAATCCCCCTAACTTACAGTTTCAGAGTTCCGCAGCCACTCTCCCGAATCCGCAACTGTTAGCGCTGCGGGGCGGGGAACTGCCAGGGGATACCGGCAGTTTTGTGACGGCTGCAGTCGATCGAGTCGGGCCGGCAGTTGTCCGCATTGATACCGAGCGCACTGTCAGCCGCAACCTCGACCCTTTAATGGAAGACCCCTTCTTCCGTAGATTTTTAGGAGAAGATTTACGGAGCATGACCCCCAGACAAGAACGCTTACGCGGTCAAGGTTCCGGCTTCATTATTGACAAAAGCGGGATTGTTTTAACCAACGCTCACGTAGTTGACAAAGCCGATCGAGTGACTGTCACCTTAAACGACGGCAGGACATTTCCAGGAGAAGTGCAAGGTACTGACGAAGTAACAGATTTGGCTGTTGTCAAAATTAATACTAAGCAATTAGACTTGCCGACTGCCACCTTGGGAGATTCCGACGCGGTGAAAGTAGGAGATTGGGCGATCGCCGTGGGCAACCCCCTCGGATTTGACAACACCGTCACCTTGGGCATTATCAGCACCCTCAAACGATCCAGTGCAGCCGTCGGCATTCCCGACAAGCGGCTCGATTTCATTCAAACCGACGCCGCCATCAATCCCGGCAATTCCGGCGGCCCGCTGTTAAACAGCAGAGGAGAAGTGATTGGCATCAACACGGCGATTCGAGCTGATGCAATGGGTATTGGCTTTGCGATTCCGATCGACAAAGCCAAGGCCATCTACGCGCAGTTAGCCAAGGGAGAACAAGTCAGCCATCCGTTTTTGGGGATTCAGATGATTGCTTTGACTCCTGAAATGGCCAGAGAGAATAATTCTGACCCCAACGCTCCTTTGATTGTGCCGGAAGTCCAAGGGGTGTTAGTGATGCGAGTTGTGCCAAATACGCCTGCTGAGAAAGCAGGGATTCGCAAAGGGGATGTGATAGTTCAAATAGACGGTGAGGGAGTGACTGAGGCCGAACAGTTGCAAAGTTTGGTGGACAACAGCACAATCGGTCAAATTCTGAAACTGAAAGTGCGCCGCGGTTCCCAGATTAAAGAACTTGCGGTTCAAACTGCTCAATTGAGAGATTTTTAGGGAAGAAGGGGAAGGGGGGAAACTGTTAGAAACCCTTTCCTTCTTCCTTCTTCCTTCTTCCTTCTTCCTTCCTCTATATGACACGAGTTCAACTTGCCTATCCCAAAATTCCCGCTAGTAAAAATTGCCCTAATGAACAATGTATAGCTTTTGAGAAATACGATGGCACTAATTTGCATTGGGTTTGGGAAGTCGAACTTGGTTGGTATGCTTTTGGTACGCGCCGCAGTAGATTTGACTTGGATGAGATGGGAATTGCAGAATTTAATGCTGCACATCCAGGTTTAGAAGCAGCACCGGAAATATTTAAAAGAGACTTTTCTAGTCCCTTAGAGTCTATATTTCGAGAGAACGAACAGTATCACTGCGCTGAAATTACTGTGTTTACAGAGTTTTTTGGTGCTAACTCGTTTGCGGGAATGCACCAAAAAGACGATCGCAAACAACTGGTGCTTTTTGATGTGGAAACCGATCGCGGTATGGTTATTCCCGATCGGTTTATTCAGGATTTTGGTAACTTAAATATTGCGCGAGTGATTTATCGTGGCAAATTAACTGGCAAGTTTATGGACGATCTTCGCAAGGGGAAATACGGTGTAGATGAAGGTGTGGTGTGCAAGGGAGGCCGCAATGCTAATAATCTGTGGATGGTGAAGATTAAGACTGATGCGTATATGCAGAGATTGCGGGAAGCTTTTAAGGATGATTGGGAAAATTACTGGGAGTAATATCAAACTGATAGATTAACTGTCACAAGCCAAAGTGGGAGATATCGGCAACCTCCTTGCATTTGACAATATCGTTGCGTAAGTCATTAGGAATTAAAGTATATTGGTCATAATCAATAGACAGCCAATAAAAAAATCCGGGAAGATTTAGTTATGACATCTGTGCAGGTTGAAAAAAAAGCCATGACTGAAGAAGATGTGGCAAAGTTATGGGAAGCGTTCCAAGTATTTGACGCGGACGGGAGCGGTGCTATCTCATCAGAAGAACTGGGTCAAGTGATGCGATCGTTAGGCCAGAGTCCTAACGAAACCGAGCTGCGCGACATGATCAAAGAAGTGGATGTAGACTTGTCGGGCAGTATCGATTTTGAGGAATTCAAAGCACTGCTGGTGTCCCAGCAAGGCGATCGCCAGAGTCGTCTCAAACTAGCATTTAGTGTATTTGATGAGAATGGCAGCGGTCAAATCACCAGAGACGAACTGCACGGCGTCATGAGCCAGTTTGGGCTAACAGACCAAGAACTGGACGAGATCATCAAAGAAGTAGACCATGACGGCGATGCCTCAATTGACTTTAAGGAATTCTGCAAACTGGTACCCGATGAGTCAGAGATCGCAACCGGATATCAAGACTCGCCGGTTCCGGTTGTCAGTACACAGACAACCGAGATTTCAGATAGTACAGCGGCTGCGATCGCAAGTACAGCAACTGCTATCAACGAGGCAGCTTCTGCCACTATTGAACCTAATCTAGAAGAAGCACCCACTCATAGCAATCCAGAAATAGCGCGGCTAAAAGAACTACTCGCGCAACACCCACAAGCCCAGAAGAAGCGCGGTACGTCCCGCTTGCAAATGCAGATTGGTTTGTTTCGCCTGATCCAGGGAGCAGCCTACCGCAGCTTCCGCGAGAGTTTTTCGGCGAACCACGAGACTCACCTGCGCGTGAGAAACTTGCCATACAGAATCGTTGATTTTGTGCAATTTGTCAGGACTGCGATCGCGCTTTATAAAGGATTGGGTGTAGTAGAGTCTGCGTGCAACCCTGTACTTGATGCAGTAGTGAAATCGATCGAAGATGAATATGCCCGACTACAAGATCGCATCAAAAACTGGAAGACTATAGAAAAAACTCCAGAAATGTTGGCCGAACAAAAAGCCATGTTGGAGGCGCGAGGTAAGTCTGCAACTGCCAAGGAAAAGTTTGCCGCGGGAGTCGAGTTTGCCATCACCATCAAGAAGAAAAGTCTCAACTTGCGTGACATCGCCGAGGGTGTGCTTGCCATCAACGAACTCAACCGATTGAGAAAAATGGAACTGAGTGAGGAAATGGCACCGCCACCAGCCAAATCAGAAGGAGATCCAAAAGAGTACCTGAAGAAGTGGAACCGCGTCATCCTCTCGGATGCCTCAGAGGAAATCGATGGTGCGATGATGCCAGTGGCATATTGGTATGAAGACTTTATGCCGAAGCTGTTGGCTGCCTTCAGCGTCAGCACAGCAGCAGACATCCCCTTGAACACGGTGCCAGACGAAGCAGCTTTAAACCAGTGGTACGAAGCGACTAAAACGTCAGGGGAATTTGGGCGGTATGGGGCGGATGTTGTAGAAAGCTTTCCCAAATGCGCTCCAAAACAGAAGTTGATGCTTAAACAGGCATGGCGCTTGACGCACAACTACCTGAATGGGGTACAGAAACGCCGCGAACGCTTGGAGTTTGGCCGCGAGTCTGGCGAACTTTCGCAATATGTATCGTTCATCGACGTGTATATTGATCGCAGTGAAGTAAAGAATTCACAAATGCGCGTCAGCTTCCCTTACTATATTGGCCCTGCGGTGTGGCGTTTCTTCCACACTACGGCTGAAATCGTCTCTACCAAGACCCCCCAACAGCAAAAAACTTTGGTGGCAATCTTCAAGGACTTTTTCAAACTGTTTGCCACTATGTATCCCTGCCCCTACTGCCGCCACCACCTCAACGCCTACGTGGTGCAGAATAAAGAGGTGGAAATGTACCCTGTGGAGTACCTCGTGCTTGGCCGCGACCCGCGTCTGAATAACTTTGAGGTATCAATGGAGGCGAAGCTTTCCACCGTAGTAGATGGCGATTCCCTGCGCTTATTCTTCTGGAAGCTGCACAACACTGTTTCTTCATCAATTGCGCGATCGGAAGAGTGGTATCACAAGGATGAGAAAGCATTTTATACCACTCGTTATTGGCCCAGCATTGACTCTGAGCTAGCACGAGCCAAGGCCCTCAAACACATTAGCATTGCCACCGATCGAATGTACCGCCTCTACGGTATGCTCAAGCCTGCGGCACGACTGACAGGGGTGAGAGCAACATTGCAAAAGCTGTTGGATAAGCGGGATGAGGAAGGCATCAAGGAGGCCTGCTTAGTTGCCCAAGATTACATCAAAGAGTTGGAGGAGGCGATCGTCACGGGACAATTCCTACAAGAGACATACTACTTTGACCCTGACCTTGTGGATGAAGCTCCCGTCTTCACTCCTGAAGAAGAGGAGTTTGCTCGCAGCGGTGTGTTCGTAGAGGTTGCTTAGATATCAGCTAAAAAGTTAAGCTTAAAAGCTTAACTTTTTAGCGATTATAAAAAACTAGACAAATTAACGTGATTAACATTCTGAGTGGATTTATAGCAGAAGGAAGAAGGAAGAAGTCGATGTAAAAATACAATTCCAGGCAATTGTTTGAGCGCTCTAGAACGTCCTTACGGTCTTGGCGGTTGCCAGGGAGGTGGCAATGCTAATAATCGGTGGATGGTGAAGATTAAAACTTATGCGTATATGCAAAGATTGCGGCAAGCTTTAAAGCGTGTGAGGGCATCCAGAAAAGTTTGGCTAAAACCTTGGATAACGGCGATCGCATCTTCGTAGAAAATGAGGATGGGGTGTTTCTCCCACTCTAGGAGTCGAGAGTAGATTTTGAGTTCCGTGAGGGTGCGGGGCGATGCCTTCTGTGGATTTGGGGCCGTGGTGTTTTTTGACGAGTTGCAGGTAGATGTCGGCGGCGGGGCGATCGGGTTTATCGAATTTGCTGCGATGATGCAAAGGAGTTGGAGGGTTTAGTCGAATCTTTGCGGCAGTGGTAAGATGGAAAAATGAATTCAATGTTGTTTTATGTCAAATCCTGAATTGGCTAAACAGCGGCAGTTATCCCGTGATGAGAATTTTCAAATGAAAGTTGTGATGACTTATGATGAGATAGCTGGCTTATGCCAGCAGCTTGGATACAGGGACAAGTTGCGTTTGGCGCAACTGCTGATACAGCTAGCCAGAAAAGAAGAAGAAACTCAAAACGCCCAACACGGAATTGAAGAGAACCCGAAAGACTTCTCGAAACCTCTAAATAGTTCGGAAGTAGTTGAATATGTTTTTGAAAGGCTCATAAAGTTAAAGCCCACCAAAATAAGCTCACTTAAGAATTCAATCGCCGCCATGTTTCAATTTCAAGGCGGAATTTCTGAGTCGGAACAAGAAAAAATAATATCTCAACTCCAAAAGTTAAAATATATACGAATTGATGCCAACAATAGAGTCACATATTTATAGTTTAAACCGCAAATATGAAGATAAATAAACTCATGGTCGCCACAATGTTCACAGAAATAAAATCCAAATTCCCGTTTTCGATCCCGCTTACACTGATGCCAAAGGCCGCAATGTAGGAAAAATTTTAACACTCCAAAAATCCTGCGTCACTCGATGCTATATTTGTCACGCCCCAGCATTTGCATTCCCCTACTCTTCAAGTTCTAAATATCGAGCCAAAATCTGTTTAATTTCTGGTATTTGTTGCAACTCCAATTGCCCAAGACAGCGCACAAGTCTGCGTTTATCAAACGTCATCGGATCGACGCACACGATAAAACTGTCGGTATTCAGACCATTGAGAGTCGAAGGAATTACTGGCAAAACAATGGGTCGTAAATGCTCGTTTGGAACAGCAGAAGTGATGGGCAGAACTGTGACTTTACTGCGTTGATTAAAAGCAGTTCCTGAAATAATTACGGCCGATCGACTCTTGCGGATTTCTGTACCGACTCAAGGATCGAAATTCACAAGCCAGATGCTTCCCAGTCGGTAATCGCTGCTTGCTGCCATGCTTCATCCTCATCGGTTAATTCATCGCTCAGTTCATCCAGCAATAAACAGGCTTCTACCATTGCCTGCTGTTCTTGTTGTTTGCGCCATGCTTGCAATAAAAGCTCAATTAGCCGACTGCGATTTTCTACACGATCGTCAATGTAACGCACTAGCTCATCAGGCAAAGAGATAGATACTTTCATATTATTTATGCCACTTTTAATACTACCCTTGGTCGCACATCGATCGAGCAGATAGCAAGCTGATGAAGTAGAGCAGCAGCAACGCCGATTTTGTCTGATTCCGATCGCCCTAGAATCCTACACAAAATTAGCCGGATCTTGATCTCGCCGATGCTTCAGCAGAATCGGAGAACCTTGGCCATCACCCACCAAAGCCGCCGTTTCCTCCAACGCTTCCCTCAGCCGCTTGGCGGCGTAGATCGACATATCGCGGGGCACATTCACCCGATCGCGCAAATACCGCAAAGCCGCATCAGAACCAGCAGGCGGCGTACAAACTTCGCCAGTCATCATCAAAGTTAAAGCACAACGCAAAGCCTCATCGAATAAGTTGTCATCAGCAGGATTGACTCGAACGATGTTGCGGTGGTGCTTAATGACGCGGTGGAGTGCTTCAGCGCGGGAGGTTTCCGGTTCAGGGTACATCACATCCGGCAGTCCAGCCCAAGGCCCATTATCCACGCGGGCTTTATTGAGAAGCATCTGAGGTTCGCCGTTTTCATAACACCCGCCCATCTGAGGCGGTAAATCGTGGACGTGCGTGTGAAAATCGCTCTGAGTGCCGCGATAGGTAGGGCGGGTTTCCATCGCCGCAAACCAGTCAGCAAAGCGCGGGTTTTCTTCCCGCATCGAGTAGCCTTTGTAGTAGTAAAGACTGGCATTCATCCGTTCGACGTAGGGCGTAAAGATCACATCAGCCGTGCCAAATTCATCGAGGAAATAAGACCCCGGAGTGCTGGCGAGAGCCTTTTCTACCTGGGCGACGACGCTGATAAATTGGTTGCGGTTGTGCTGTTCTACTTTTGCTGAACTTGCTGGGTAGCACAGCCAAGAGCACCAGGCTCTAAATAGCAGTCGTTCTAATCGCCGCAGGGGAATCACTGCGGGGTTTTCCATGCCCAAACCCAAGGGGCCATAGACTCGTTCGAGGGCGATTAAGATATCATCGCTTTCGGTGATGATGCGGCCGTCTAGTTCGATCGCCGGTAGCATTCCCGATGGCACTTTGCGCTTGTACCAGCTTTCCTTTTCCCCATAGCAGAACATAGTAACTTTCTCAATGCGGTAGGGGATTTGTTTTTCTTCTAACCACAACCAGATTTTTTGGCAGTAGGGACACCAAGCATGGTTATCGCGGTACAGCGTGACTCGCACATCGGATTCGGTTTTGCCGAAGAGGCGCAACCGGGATTGGGCGTTGGTGGGGCCGTTTGTGCGATCGACTTCAAAGTCTGTGAGGGCTTCTAATTCTGTCCAGCTTAGGGGGGTCATGCGATTTTAGATTTTAGATTTTAGATTTTAGATTGGAGAATTGAAGACAGAAACTGCTTTGTGGAAATAATAGAACTTACGCACCAACTCTATCTGTAGGGTGCGATGTGCGCGCACCTTACCCCTACCCATAGCGCATTCAACTATTTTTTGGTCTTAGTCCTGAATAAAATAGTTGGTGATCAGTTAAAAAAGGCTTTGAGGACTGAAGTCCTCACTACCAACTTAACTACAATTAAGGCGACATTTGGGCAGGGGGTGGGGTGTCTTGAATTTTAGCCAGTGCTGCTTTCATTTCAGGAGTTGCTAGCAACTTTTGGGTATCTGCGATTAAACGATCGCCCCAGAGGTTTTCTTTGAGATATTCTACGGTAGCATAGCGTTTGTCAAGTTTCAGAGCTGCTTCTCCCATCGCGAAGCCTTTTGCTTTGTCGCCTTTTGTATACAATGCTACTGCTATAGCTAGCATTGCTTCGGCTGCTTTGTCGTCGATCGCGATCGCTTGTTCCCAGCGTTTGATGGCGCTATCAACATCTCCCATTTCGTATTTGACTAATCCGATATTGTTAATAGCCGGCCACAGGTTTTTTTCTAAAGCAAAGGCTTTTTCGTATTGGGCGATCGCCTGATCGAACCGCTTCAACTTATAAAAAGCATTGCCTAAATCAAATAATGCACCTGGAGTGTCTGGTTTTAACTTTAACCCTGCTTGCAAATATTCGACTGCTTTCTCGTAGTTCGCTTTCCGAAAGTGAGCTTCTCCCAAGACAAATTTAATTGATGGATTTTCTGGCGACAGAGATTGAGCTTGCCCCAAAGCTTCAATGCCTTTGTCAAACTCCTCGACTTGAAGGTACAAGCTACCTAACAAAGTCCAAGTTTGAGCATTTTTGGGGGCTAACTGTGTGGCGAGTTCGGCTCTAGGTACCGCTAGTTGGTACTGCTGCAGTCTGGCTAGCTGGACGGCTTCTTCTGCAAGGCTCAAGGCCGTTTGTTCGAGTTGGGCCGAGTCGATTTGCAGGGTGTAAGGCAGGAGTGCCTGACAGGCAGCAGGCTCGGGCATTGCCCCCAAACCGAGTGCGAGTAGCAGAGATATTAAAGGAATGCGATTAGGCACTGTACAGCCCCAGAAAAAAATATAAGGGTTTCTCGATCGCCTATAATAACTCATATTTTTGAGTTTTGATATTGCTTCTTGACTCGCAACACTTCTGGGTTTTCATTTAAATACTTCTCAAATTATATTTACACTCAGGGTAGTCGTTTTTATTCACTGTTTTAGAGACGACTGATAATCTCACTAAAAACAGGCAAAATTATGAGTTATTATAAACTTGACTGACTTAACAAATAACGCTTCGCGGTTGACAGTTAAAGAGTTGCCAAATTCTGTTTTTCCTCATAAATAATAGTTGATTTTTACGGGTTGAGAAACGAGTTAATTCCTCACTACAAACCTGGCCACTTATTCATTTTCATGAACTTGAATGAGTTAATAAACTCTGTTGAATTTTGTCTAACAATTGTGCTGCCGATAAGGAAGAAGGCAAAATTTTGGCAGATACTTCTTGCAGTAGAAAGTCGATCGCCTCGGATTCCGAATTTACAGCAGACCGATAATCCCAGACTAAAATTGGCAGTTTTACTGCCATTTGGCGCAGGTTCGATAGCGCCTGCAACATAGCGGGGGATTCTGAGGGGGCATCTCGCAAACACAGCAAAACTAAGTCAACGCTTTGATATTGCAACTGCTGCAAAACTTCTGTCCAGCTCTGAGCGATCGACCCTCGAAATCCTGCTGTGTGGATGTACTGAATCAAAGCTTGAAAGTTAGGAGTAGAAAACTGGGAATTGGGGAGGGGAATCTCGGCATTTGTCGATCGATCGCAATGTTCCAATTCTTCCGTCGTTGGGTTTCGCCCAGAAGAGGAGTGCAAATCGGGTAAAGTCGAAATGTCGGCAAATAAAATGCTGGGCTTCCAACTCATGCCCGCAGCAACTTGAATCACTTGCCACAAAGCACTTGGCATTAACCCGGTTGGTGAAGTTTCACTGTCGTCGGGACTGCTAGTGGCTAAACAGGGAAATACCGACAATCCTTTGACTTGATTTGCCAGTTGGGTAGTTGGAGGGTCTAAAGTCACCAAGGGGAGAGAACCCAAATTTCGAGACCGACTTAACTGTTCGATAAAAGCTAAGGGGTTTTGCAGTTGACTTGTACCGTCTAAGACGATCGCGTCGGGCCGCCAAATTCTGGCCACGAGTTCTGCTTGGCCGAGGTCGTCTGCTTCTAAAACGCGGCAGTAGTTGGGGTTGAGCAGTAAAGCGGAACCGTGAGACGAACTGTTTTGCGGGCTGAGCCACAACACGGTTAAAGAACTCTTCACTTTGCCTGTACTGGCATTACTGTGGCCGATCAAGTCTGTCAGCAGCCGCCGCAAAGCGGGTTCTTCCACCGGCAAGCTCAAAAAGCCTTCGGCTCTGTTGACACTGGCCCGTTCTTTTTCGCCTCTGGTGGCCGTGACGATCGCCGGAATCGATCGGGTATCCGGGTCACTCTTGAGCAGCGTCAGCACGTCCCAACCCGACAGCAGTGGCAGCAGCGGGTTGAGGAAAATCGCTTCGGGACTGAACCTGCGAGCTTTTTCCACCGCTTCGGTGCCGGAACGGGCGACTATTACTTGGTAGCCCAAACCTGAGATGACGTTGGTTAAATCTTCGATATATTTGGGAACTGCTTCGACTATTAATACTAAACGAGAGCGAGAATTGGCGGTCAGAGTCGGATATTGAGGTTGTAATAATTCTTCCTCAGCGGCTCCTGGTGCCGAGACTTCTTCGCTGCTGTTTCCCGGAGGATTTGGTGGCAGCAGCAGGGTAAATTGAGAGCCTTGGTTTTCTGAGGAAATAAACGAAACGTCTCCGCCGTGGAGCCGAGCTAGGCGTTGAGTCAGTACCAGTCCCAGTCCGGTTCCTTGAAAGCGCCTGGTGAGGGGGCTTTCTAGCTGTTGGAATTTCTGAAAGATGAGGTGCTGTTTCTCGGCGGGGATGCCGATGCCAGTGTCCCAAACAGTGAATGCGATCCAGCCTTCCCAAACATTTACTTTTAATCCGATTTTGCCGCCGAGTTCGGTGAATTTTAGGGCGTTGGAAAGGAGGTTAACCAGCATTTGCCGCAGCCGCAGTTCGTCGGCAATTAAGTGGCTCAGTCCCGGTTCTATTTCGAGTGTAAACTCTATTTGGGTCGAGGGTTCTGCGTTTTCTGTACCGTCCGTTTTGCTGGGGGCGGGAGGGTTTTTTTCTTCTTGCTGTTGCAGTTGTTTTGCTTGTTCAAAGGCTCTTTGGCAGGTTGATGCTATTTCGACCGGTTCGGGAATTAGTTCTAGCTGCCCGGTTTCCATCCGAGTCAAGTCTAATATATCGTTAACTATTGTCATCAAATGCCGCCCGCTTTTATGGATTAGTTTGGCGTAGCGTGTTTGGCGATCGTTGAGTTCTCCGATCAATTTATCTTTGAGGAGGCTGGACAAACCGAGGACGGCGGTGAGCGGGGTTTTTAGTTCGTGGCTGATGCAGGATAAAAATTCGTCTTTTAGTCGGTTGAGGTGGATTAAATCTGCGTTTTTCGCTGCTAGTTCTTTGGCGACTAAATGTTCTTCGGTGACATCTTGGCCCATTACTAAAATTAGCTGGTCTGATAGCGGCTGTTTGACAAATTGCCAGATCCGTTCTTGGCCTTTTTGTACGGGGCACTCGCAAATGTAGGTATCGGGTTTGCCGGCGGTGGGGCACCAAGCTGCTGCGGTTAATGTTGAGGGGGAGGCGGCAGCGTACAGGGGCAGCGGGCAACTGGTGGCTGCTGTTGAATCACGTGAAGCGAAGCTATCCCGCAGGGAATCGCTCGATCTACTTGCTCCTACTAGGCTCCTGCATTCTTTGGTGATGCCCTCTAACTGCACGCTCTTGTATTCGCTTGTTAAATGGCTTGGTTTGCGGGGCGAGTGTTTACCCAAATTTGCTGCTGGTTCTGGAACTGGTTCTGGGCCTGCTCCCAGCAAAATCCGCCACGCTGCGTTTTGGCTGACTATTTGTGCGGTGGGGGTTTGCAATCTTAGGGGCAGGGGCAGTTTTTCCAGTAGTTCGACTAGGGAGTTCAGGTTTTCCGAAGGTTTCAATCCTGCTTCTAGAAAGCGCACTTGAGCGTCTAGGACCGTGGCGATTGCTTCGGAAATTGGTTTTTTTAATTCGATTTCTTTGACGGCTGTTGCCGGCTCTGTGAGGCGGCAGAGCGAGCTGCTGTTGAGTGCGGCGAATTGCAGCAGGCTCAGGCTGTCCAGCATTCCTAAAAATTGACCGCTGGCATCTGTGAGCGCGATCGGAGTGTTTGAGGAAATGCCGACGGTTTGGCGGTTTTGCCCGGCAGGGGTGTTCTGTTCCTCTGTTTGCAGGTACTGCCAGAATTCCCTGACGCTCATAGCGCCGGGTAATGCCCTGACTGGTTCGATCGCGATCGGGCTTTCTGACAAAGGTTGCTGCCCGTCGTTTGTGCGATCGGCTCCCCAAGCCCAAAGGCTGCGGAGGTACACTAATCCCAGCGGCTGTAGCTGTTCGTTGACTACTGCGACTCGATCGCAGTTGCAGGATCTGAAAATTGACTGCAGCGATTCTAGCGCAGCCGTTTGGTGGCACAGCGGCACTGGCTCGATAAAATTTTTGAGACTGGGGATGGTGAGTGGCATAACAAACCTGAGAGTCTGCTCGCGAGAGCAGTAATATTTTTGATGCTCAATGTAGCTGCGAATTTCTGTATCTTATTTGTTTTATATCAGTTCGCTATCAGGCTCGATATCTGCACCGAGACGGGGGAGTTCGATGCCTACGCCTGATTTGAGGCGACTAGCAATTATTTTAAGGCTTAAGCTTAATTGCAGAAATCACGCTCAGGGTGCTTGACACAAAAACCACAGAGTACACTTTGATTCTTCCTTTGGTAGAAGCGCATCACTTATTTTGCGGTTAAGATTGGTTAAAATAAATATTGAGATGATTGTTAAAATGTTAAGTTTTTTGTAAAGGAGATATCAACTCTGAGCGAGCCAGCACTTTCAGGCAACTTAGGTGGTGCACCTACAGCTTTGCTTCCTCAACTGTCTATCGGTATTTTTGTCCGCTCTGAGGAAATCGCAGCCTCTGCGATCGAGCTTTTGAGAGGCGAACGCTATGCTTTAACGCACATTAAGTCGGCAGTGGAGCTTTTGGGGTTCCTTAAGCACAATTATCACCTTGATTGTTTGGTTTTGGAGGTGGATGGGGATCTGCGATCGCTTCTGGGCAAGCTGCAAGAACGATCGATCTTTTTGCCTGCTGTGATTTTTTCGCCTCACCCGCAAGATTGCAGGCCCGAAGCACCATATTCAGATGGTTTTGAGGCCGCAGCCAGTACCCCCAACAAGAGTCAAGACGAAAGCTGTGCTTTTTTTTATCACCCTGCTGAGGTGCAACTGGCAATCGCTCGATCGAGCGAAATAGCTGCAGGTATCGATCGGGCGATCGCACAATTTCTGAAGCTTTCAACTCCGGTTCCTGTCAATTACCAATCCGTAACAATCGATGCGACAGCCCAATTGACTGCTCAAAGTTTGCTCAGCCGACAGCAGCGGCGGCTGGCGGAAAAATTACGGGAGCGATTAGGATACTTAGGTGTGTATTATAAAAGAAATTCCCAGATTTTTTTGAGAAATCTGTCGGGACCAGAGAAACAAAAGTTTTTGGAACAACTCAAGTCAAGTTATCGCGACATCGTTTTGAATTATTTTTCTCAAGATGCTGCGGTCAACAATCAAATAGATGAATTTGTAAATTTGGCTTTTTTTGCTGACGTTCCCGTGACTCAAATTGTAGAAATTCACATGGAATTGATGGACGAGTTTGCTAAACAGCTAAAAATAGAAGGGCGCAGTGAGGAAATATTGCTCGATTACCGCTTGACTCTAATTGACGCGATCGCTCATATGTGCGAGATGTATCGGCGATCGATTCCGAAAGAGACCTCTCAAGGTAGAAGGTAAAAGGGATTCGGCATAATTTAAGAAAGAAAAGGTAGAAGGTAGAATCTAACAAAAAAGAAAGGAGCCGACAAACGGTCGCGTGAGCGCGAGGCGGAAATTATTATAAAATAACAAAGAACAGCGGATTTAAGGCAAATAACAACTACAACTAACATCTGACAACTAATACTCAACATTTAAAAAAGTTCATGAGTCCTCTGAAGAAAACCTACGTTCTGAAGCTGTACGTTGCGGGGAATACTCCTAACTCAGTGCGAGCTTTGAAAACCCTAAAGGACATCCTAGAACAAGAATTTCAAGGTGTCTACGCGCTGAAAGTCATAGATGTTCTCAAAAATCCTCAGCTAGCAGAAGAGGACAAAATATTGGCAACCCCCACGCTGGCCAAAATCCTGCCGCCGCCGGTGCGAAAAATTATTGGCGATTTGTCCGATCGTGAGAAAGTTCTGATAGGATTAGATTTGCTCTATGAAGAACTTCGCGAAGAAGACCTGAATTCATAAGATAATCAGGTAAGAGTCAGTCGATTTTAGATTTAAGACTTCGGTTTGGCGTGAAACGTTCGGCGAGCGCGAGCGTCGAAGCGTCGAGTCGCGCGAGCGTCGAACGATTTTAGATTTTAGATTTACTCAACAGATGAATCTGGGAGGTTGAACAAAAATCTAAAATTTTTATCTTTCCACGACAGCAGTACGTGGCACGGTATCGGTTTTTGGGCGGGGTCATTAGTCAGCAGTCAGCATTCATTAGTTATTGAGCAAGAGCCAAAACTAAAAGCTGGGTACAAAGACTCATGATCGGCGGTTAATGAGTGACAACTAAAGAATACTGAGAGTTGACAAAAATCGACATGAATGAAATTAGTCAAACGGTTAAACGAGAAGGATTGGTAACGGCAGGAGTTGAAAAAATTCGCACGATGATTGAGGGTTTCGATGACATCAGTCACGGCGGAATGCCGCTCGGCAGAACCACCCTAGTCAGCGGCACATCAGGAACGGGAAAAACTTTATTTGCCGTACAATTTCTCTATAATGGAATTACGCATTTTGACGAAGCAGGAGTTTTCGTAACTTTTGAAGAATCTCCGACAGATATTATTAAAAATGCTTGCAGTTTCGGTTGGGATCTGGCACAGTTAATCGAGGAAGGCAAGCTATTTATTTTGGATGCTTCCCCCGATCCCGAAGGTCAAGATATCGTAGGAAATTTTGATTTATCAGCCTTAATCGAGCGAATTCAGTACGCCATTCGCAAGTACAAAGCCAAGCGGGTTTCAATAGATTCTGTTACCGCCGTATTTCAGCAGTACGATGCTGCATCGGTGGTGCGCCGAGAAATTTTTCGCTTAGTTGCCCGCCTCAAACAAGTCGGAGCAACTACAGTTATGACGACGGAACGGGTGGAAGAATACGGCCCGGTGGCTCGGTTTGGAGTGGAAGAATTTGTGTCGGATAATGTGGTGATTGTTCGCAACGTATTGGAAGGAGAACG
The DNA here is from genome assembly GCF_036705485.1 of Microcoleus sp. AT9b-C3. Classification (NCBI taxonomy): domain Bacteria; kingdom Bacillati; phylum Cyanobacteriota; class Cyanophyceae; order Oscillatoriales; family Microcoleaceae; genus Microcoleus; species Microcoleus sp. AT9b-C3. Next base: position 28,165 of record NZ_JAUBUR010000023.1, read on the forward strand.
CCGCCGCCGCACCATCGAAATTTTGAAGTTGCGCGGTACAACTCATATGAAGGGCGAATATCCTTTTACTATGACTAATGACGGAATTAATATTTTCCCATTAGGGGCGATGCGATTAACTCAAAAGTCTTCCAACGTGCGGGTTTCTTCGGGCGATAAAACTCTCGATGAGATGTGCGGTGGTGGCTTCTTCAAAGACTCGATTATTTTGGCTACGGGTGCAACGGGAACAGGCAAAACGCTCTTGGTGAGCAAGTTCTTGCAGAATGCTTGTATGAACGGCAATCGGGCGCTGCTGTTTGCCTATGAAGAGTCGCGAGCTCAGTTGTTCCGCAATGCTTATTCTTGGGGCATTGATTTTGAGGAAATGGAACAGAAAGGAATGCTGAAGCTGCTGTGTACTTACCCGGAATCTGCCGGTTTGGAAGACCACTTGCAGACTATTAAATCAGAAATTGCGGAGTTCAAACCTTCTCGAATTGCTATAGACTCGCTGTCGGCCTTAGCTAGAGGTGTCAGCAATAATGCTTTCAGGCAATTTGTGATCGGAGTGACAGGTTTTGCGAAGCAGGAAGAAATAACCGGCTTTTTTACGAATACAAGCGACCAGTTTATGGGTTCTAATTCGATTACGGACTCCCATATTTCTACGATTACTGACACGATTATTATGTTGCAGTATGTAGAGATTCGAGGAGAAATGTCGCGGGCAATTAATGTGTTTAAGATGCGCGGTTCGTGGCACGACAAAGGAATTCGGGAATACACAATTACTGAAAGAGGCCCACAAATTAAAGATTCGTTCCGTGGTTACGAACGGATTATCAGCGGTTCTCCGACTCGGATTACGATTAATGAGAAGAGTGAGCTATCGCGGATTCTCCAGGGTGTGCAAGGTCAAGACGATGAGGATATTTGAGGGTTAGCAGTAATTCATCGTTGTTAAAAGTAGGTTGGGTTGAGCTAGGAAACCCAACTTTTTTAATTTGAGGGGTTTGTGAATATTTATAGCAACCGCGACAATGTTTTACAGGTTCTTAATTGCGGAAATAGGAGCTTTTATTGCCTCTCGAACCCAATACCTATAGTTTTTACACAGCAACAATACCTTGGGTCAAATCCCATACCCTGGGGATCGCAAATCTCTTGAATTGTGCTTGGAAAGCAAATACTTGCTGTACGATCAACCTCAGCTCGATTGGCAAACAGGTAGCCTTGCTGGTGTTAAAGTTATACTAGGAGTGTATTCTCCTGAACTAGGTTGGATTCATCGCCCTCGATGTATTGCCATCGCCGAAAAAACTGGATTGATTTTGCCCGAAGAGCAAATGGATTTTAGAGCAAGCTTGCTGGCAATATCAGCAGTGGCTAGCAGCAGGATTAATTCTGCCTAATATCGCGGTGAATCTGTCGGCACGTCAACTCAGCCAACCGACTTTAATCGCTAAGAGCGATCGCATCCTTGAGCGCACCGATACGAAGCCAAAATATCTATAGCTAGAGATTACGGGAACGGCAATGAGGCTTAATGTTGACATTACATACCATGTTTTGAACCAATTATCAAAGCGTGGTATTGGGATTTATGTCGATTATTTTGTGCCTGGCTATGCTGTTTTTAACAATCTGAAAAATTTTCTGGTCAAGTCGCTCAAAATTGATCCCTCACTTGTCCGCGATTTAGCCAGCGTTGGGAGCGATCGCTCGCGGAATTGCCCAACCCATAGTTGTAATCACACATGGCTTAAATCTGAGCACAATTGCCGAAGAAATCGAAACCCCAGCGAAATGGGAATAGTTACAAGCGATCGCCTAGGAAATTGGGCAGCATTATATGTTGAGGAAGCCAGTCATGGCTGAGGTTGCCACTCAATTAATCCGACATCCTGAATTGTTGTCTACCAGTATGTGGAATCAGCAATCCTCCCTCATCAAAGCGCGCAAAAGTCTTATAATTAATTTAATGCTCGTGTCGCTCAAATGACTAAAAAATTTTTTTTACGGAATAATATAAAAGTGTTTGGACAAGGCACCCAGACGATGATGTTTGCTCATGGATTTGGGTGCGATCAAAATATGTGGCGTTTCGTAACACCGGCTTTCGAGAAGGACTACAAAATCATCCTATTTGATTATGTAGGTTCGGGACAGTCTGATATTAGTGCCTACAGTTATGAACGGTACAGCGACCTCAATGGCTATGTTCAGGATGTCCTCGATATTTGTAAAGAATTGGCGTTGACGGATGTGATTTTTGTCGGTCATTCGGTCAGCAGTATGATCGGCATTCTGTCCTCAATTCAAGCTCCTAATTACTTTAATCGCCTGATTTTCGTAGGGCCTTCACCCTGCTACATCAATGATTTACCAAATTATTACGGAGGGTTTGAGCGCAAAGATATTGAGGATCTCCTCGATATCATGGAGAAAAATTACATTGGTTGGGCAAGCTTTCTGGCGCCAATGGTGATGCAGAATCAGGACCGTCCTGAGTTAAGTGAGGAACTTGAGACAAGTTTTTGCTCCACTGATCCGGTGATTGCAAGTCGCTTTGCGGAGGTAACTTTTTACTCTGACAATCGCAGTGATTTACCCAAGGTATCAGTACCTTCACTGATATTGCAATGCGCTGATGACGTGATTGCTCCCACCGAGGTAGGGCATTACCTTCAGCGCCACCTGCCTAAAAGTAGGCTACGGCTGATGAAAGCTACGGGACATTGCCCGCACCTGAGTCATCCACAAGAGACGATCGACATGATTAAGGAGTATTTGAGTGCACCTCATACTACCTGATTTGTATGGCAAACATGACCTACCAGATAGACGAGCTACTCAACACGTCACCCTGTGGATTCATCTCGTTTGCTGACGATGGTACGATCCTAATGGTCAACGCCACATTACTGCAATTACTCGGATACGAAACCGATGAACTGCGGGAACGGAAAATGGACTTTATTCTGCCAATGGCCAGCCGGATTTTTTTTCAAACCCATTTCTTCCCCCTGTTGAAGCTCGACGGTAAAGTAGAGGAAATTTACTTCTCATTAAGGTCAAAGGAGGGTAGTGATATACCTATGCTGATCAACGCTGTGCGTCGGAATCAGGGAGGAAACTTCGTCAACAATTGCATCTTGATCTGTATCCGTCAGCGTATCCTATACGAAGGTGAAATTATTAAAGCAAAAAAAGCAGCAGAGGCAGCTACTCTCGCCCAAAAGCAAGCGGAAATTGCTCTGCGGCAACAGTACGACAAGGCGATATTACTTCAAGAGATTACTCAACACATCCGTCAATCTCTTGATTTGTCTACAATTTTTGAGATTGCTTCGCAGGAGATTCGCTTGTTTCTTGATGCCGAGCGCGTCGGCATATTTAAGTTCGATCCTGACAGTAATTTTGGATATGGTGAGTTTGTTTCAGAATCCGTAGGCGAAGGATGTAAATTGGTAAGCAGAAATCAATTTAACGACCCGTGTGCTGGTGAACAAGGTATTGATTCATATAAAGAATGGAGAATGCAGGTAGTTCAAGATATCAATAAGATGGACCTTCAACACTGTTACCGCGCTCTTTGGAAACAATTTCCGGTTCGGGCTAATTTAGTTGCGCCGTTGCTCAATGGACAAGATTTGTGGGGGTTGTTATGTATTCATCAATGTTCTGCTCCTCGGCAATGGGAAGAATTTGAAGTTGACCTTGTTAAACAGATTGCTAATCAGTTAGCGATCGCCATTAAGCAAGCGGATATTTTTCAGAAGTTGCAGAAGGAATTGGCAGAAAGGCAGCAGGCCCAAGCGCGCATGAGAGAAATTAATCAACAACTGGCACTTTCTAACGAAGAGCTAGCCCGCGCTACTCACCTCTTAGAACAAGTGGTAAATATTGATGGGTTGACTCAAATTGCTAATCGCCGCTGTTTTAATGACCGTTTAGAGCATGAATGGCAGCGGCTATACCGAGAACAAAAACCTATTTCTCTTTTGTTGTTTGATGTGGATTATTTCAAACGTTATAATGATTGCTACGGTCATCAAATGGGGGATGATTGTTTGTTCAAACTTGCTCAGACTGTGCAAGAGGTGGTGTACCGTCCGGCGGATTTGGTGGCGCGTTACGGCGGAGAAGAATTTGCCATCATTTTGCCTAATACAGATCTTGAAGGAGCGAGTTCGGTGGCCCAACGAATTCACGCTGCTATTAAAGCTTTACATATTCCTCACAAAACCTCTGATGTGAGCGATGTTGTTACTATTAGTATGGGTATCGCCAACTTGATTCCGATGTCGGAACAATCATCGGCTGACTTGATTGCGATCGCCGATCGTTCACTGTACCGTGCTAAGGAACAGGGGCGGAATCAGTCCGCGACCTGCGACTACAGGGGCGATTCGATTTTTGACACTGACGCTTAAATTACAATAATTGAGACCGAGGGCAAAAATTTGTCCCCGGTCTCTCAAAATCAGTCATTTGATAAATTTAAATGAGCACGGAGGGATTTGAATCAAAGCCTCGCTCTTGATTTACGAGTTTCCGTCGTTCTAGCCATTTTTTGCACCCACTCTGAAAGTCTTGTTTTTGATGTGAGCGAACAGTGAGCGACTTGCTGTAGGGTAAGTGCATCAGTCAAACTCAGCACTGTCAGAGTAGGGAGCGAAAGATGAGCGAAAAGTCTAATCCTGTCACGGTAAGTACCTCCGCAGACTACCTTATTGGTTACGAGCGGATTCTAGACTACTTCCAACAAGCACAGAAAGAATGTCCCAAGGGCGTAGGGCTAAAAAGAGACAGGAAAGCTAGCGGTGGTTACATAACGCTGCAATTCAAGTTAGGTGACAAGCGTGTCAACAGAACCTGTGGGTGCTACCTGACGATGCAAGGTATTACGGATGCTCTGAGAAAAGCTCATCTAGTTGCTAGCGCTTTGCAATCATTCTCTAGCGAGAGCCGATTTTTAGCCTGGTATGATGATGTTATTTTGGATAAAAACGTTATCAAAAATGATTTGATGACGTTTGGTGAGGCGATAGCAAAAGTAGAGAAAGAATACTGGGAAGGACGCACTAAACGCCGTCAACAACGTGACAGAAATAATGCTAGCCATCAAAGCTCCTGGGGGTGTGTTTACGGACAATATTTTAAACTGTTGCCCCGGGAGGCGGTTATAAACTCGGTAGATGTTTTGTCGGTCATTCACATTAAAAAGCCAGGAACTAAATGCTTTAAGAACTGCTTGTGTGCCATGAAAAAACTAGCTGAGACTATTGGCGATACTGAGTTGCTATCTAGACTTAAAGAAATTGACGGTACGCAAACAGAATTTCGGGAAGACCTTCAAACCTTGTCAGTGGATGATTTTCTCAAGCTTCGCATTCAGGTTCTCAGTGTCTCAGATGATAAGCGATACCATCTGGAATCACGCAAACGGTGGCTGTGGGTGTTCTCAATGCAGATGGTGTATGGCTTTCGGGTTCACGAAGTGTTCGCTATTCAGAACATTGACAAACCTTTTAAAACAAAGGATGGCGTTATTATCCCAGCACTGACTGAGTTAAATAACGTAAAGATGATTGCTGTAGTGGGTGACAAAACATTACTCGACACGACAACCAAAACAGGCTACCGACTGTGTGTGCCGATGCTTCCCCCTACCCATCCTGACTTGATAGAGTGCCTAGAAATTAAGTCAGGTAAATTGCCTGAGATTGGAACGTTCTCAAGTAACCCGAAAACAATTGCTGGACTGTATAGTGACCGCGCACAAAATATCTTAAGAAGGTGGAATAAAGGTTTTACTCAAACTCACGCTTTACGCCATCTAGCTAATCTCAGCGGTCAAATGGCTGGAATGTCTCAGGAAACAAGAGCTAAAAGTTTGGGGCATTCACCGCAGATGAATGAAACTGTTTACAAGCGTCGCGCCAACACTGAGACAACTATTGATTTATTAACTCAGTCTACGAAGGAAGCTATTCCTTTGGGTAGTGCAATTGGGGTACTTAAACAGTTAGGTAGTGATGTGAAAAGTATCAAACTGCTAGCCGCTATTTACGGCATTACTCCCCACGAAGTGATGGAGTTGCTGGCCGAATAATTTGAAACAAAACTTTACACTCCCGGTGTTGACAAGGGATTGTAAGTCTGCAATCGTGAGTAACTAAGGAAGATTGATGCGCGACTGACTAGCACTGGAAATGCTAATCAAGTCACGACTTCCCCAACCGTTCGTCTACAACGCTTGGAGCCGATAAATTATGACATTTTTAGACGATCGTCTTTGCGGACGATCGCAACACTTTACATTTCCCCGTCGCGAGTTATTGCAAAAAATCGCATCGGCCACTTTGCTATTTTTTGCACCGCGTAGTCAGCCAGTTAATCCAATCCCTGAAAAATATCCCCAGTCCCCGTTTAACATTGGCGACAAAGTAGCCGACTACTGGACTGATGAATTTGACAACGAGTGTATCGAGTACGGCGAAGTGGTTGGTTTTTGCTGGCATCCTTACGAAAAAACTTGGGCTTACCTCATTAATTGGACAAGTGGACAAGGGCCAGAATCTATGTATCCCTGTTTTGACGAGCGATTGGTTGTTGGTGGTGATTTGAGGCTTGTCAGTCATGACTAAGCCCGCCGTCAACTACCGTCGCATTGACCAACTCAGGGCGATCGCCTATGACCGTGGCTTCTCCAATGAAGACGCCAGACAGTTCGGGAAGCTTTCTAAAACTGCTACATGGGAAGCGCTGTTAGAACTGTACCTCGTTGACGGTGAATCGCTTGACACAGTGAATGTAGACACTGTAGACGAGACATCTGAACCGCTAGACACAGTGCCAGAAGGTATACAAGCAGTCGCAAACAGTCGCAAACAGTCCGACTGTTTGTATACCGGGAGTCAATCGCTTGACACAAGTGAAACAGTCGCAAACAGTCGCAAACAGTCCGACTGTTTGTACACCTTGAGTGAACCACTAGACAAAGTGCTAGACAGTGTAGACAGCATTGATTGGACTAACGACGGTTCATTCCCTGTGTGCGGTTTCACCCGCCAAACTTCCACTAGCTTTTTAGACTGGGTTGATTTTGGGCAACTCATCGCACTCGTTCTCGCATCGGCGGGAGTGTTTGTGCTGGCTATGTCCATGTGGCGTCAAATCAACCCCCTGAATTTATTTCCCCCAGTCCGCGTAAACATTCAAATCGGAGCTTCAAAATTATGAGCTTACAACTGCGACTGTTCGGCGGTAATTCCGATGCCGGAAAAATCACTGCTGGCAACGACGGCGGACACGCGATCGACAAATCAAAAGTTTTGCAAGCAACCGCGCCCGGTGTAATTACCCCACTAAATCCCGGCAATTTTGATTCAATCCGTACCGCCCCGATTGTGCCAGCCCCGCGTTACTTCGATCGGGATGAAGCGGACAGACTCAAAGAATTAGCCAAAGAGAAAACCGACGGCGCTCGACAGTCTAAACGCGCTTATCAGGCTCTGGGCAAGATTGAAGAAGCGGACGCTAAGGTGCACAAGGAACACAGAAAATACGAGGGTGCTGTAGCCGATAACGAACTTAAAAAAGTTCGCAGCAATGCCAGCTTAGCCAAAAAGTTGCACGGACTCCGACCGGGATATGCTCGCTTGGGACTAGGAATTGATAAAGCCGAGAATGATGCACGGACTCGCATTGATGCAATTAAAGCCAAGCTGACGGCGGGGGCAAACTAATGAGAGCGATGTATCTGGCAAACTATTTTGTCGCCGGGTGCATCGCTTCCTCCCTTCTGGGATGGGTAGCGAGTTTGCATCCGATGGCATTTAGGGCGGTGACTTTTCTACTTACAGCGCTCGGAATTATCTGGGCGATAGCGTGGCTCCTGGACTACTCTTTGAGCCAGTTTCTAAAGATATCAATTCAACAGTTGCAGGCAGTGCTGACAAGCGTTCTGGCGGTTCTAGTCGTTGGTTTGGGGGTATTTCTATGCTCTTAAAGCTAATAGTTTTATCGAGCGCGAGTTTGACGCTTTGGCTGGCTCCTTTGGTGGCATTAGATAAGCGTATTGGCTGGCACAAATTCACGCAGGGCTTAAGCCTGGGTGTCGCTGTGGCTTGTGCGGTATCGGCTGGTAATATCGCCCGTCGGTTGGCAGAGGATGCGGAAATAGAAGCGCTCAAAATCCGTGCGATTAAGGCAGATGTTGAGGACGAGATAGCCACCGAGGTCTATGTAGCTCAGAAGCAGAGGCAACAGGAAGCCGAAGCGCTGCTCAATCCCGTGGAACATCTCGAACGCGCTCTAGCACTGACTTGTAGCGAGGAAGAGCAACTAGAACCCAACGTTCAAAAACAGCTAGCTGAACCCGAACAGAACGGCGAAATAGAACGCGGTGAACGAGCGCTGCAACTCAAGGCAAAAGGATGGGGCAAAGCAAAAATCATCCTTGAGGTTTGGGGAGTGTCCAAAGGCGGCTCCCAGAAATACAAAGATGCTGAGGCCGAATATAAGCGACTGATCGGGGAATAAGGGGAGCGATTCGAGCGCGGGTTCCAAACCCGCTCTGCGAGGCGCTCGTCGAATGCTTTTACCTTTAAACCCGACGAGTGAGTTTTTTTTCGTTTCCGGTTCGTGTTTTTTTCGTTTTTAGGGCGAGGGGTAAAATAAAACGATGTGCTTAAAGTGTTCGGCAGAGAAGAAAAAACTTGTAGAGCTGGCAGAGCGATTAACAGTTCGCGGCGTCCTCGGTGGCAAACCGTTGACGTTTCATTTGGCGCGTGACCGAAAGTACAAGGCGAACAGCCTAGCGCTCTGGACAGTTTTGATTCAGGTTTCTAACGAACAGCTTCTGAGCCAGCTCAAAGACAGGCGGAGCATGGACAAATCTTTTGAACACCTTCTTTGGGGAAACGGTCATCTCCTGTGGTCGCTCCGCAAAGTAAAGTATTGCTCCATCAAAGCTTTTTTCGACAAAAACCCTGACACGTTTCGGCGTTTCCTTGCAAGTCGGACTACACTCCGAAACTTCCTCAATCGTTTACTGCTGTCGCAGCCCGAACCTTCTTGCAATGGCCCGCCTAAAGGTTTTGTGCCGCTTCCCGATGCCGAAATAGGTGGCTGTGCTCGCAACGACAGCTTAATCGCACCCGCAGTCTAACTCGCGGGGCGGTCTCTCCTATGCTCTAAATTTTCAACAAATTCTAGACACCAAAAAACCGCTGCCAGTAATTGAGACCTACGCGCAACGGTTTTAGGTAATTCACCCATCTCTTAGAAAGACGAGACAAATCATCATGTCCCATAATATTAACTCGAATGACGGGCAAACTTCAAGCACCCGTGGAAATCTGGTTCGTGTAACCAAAGACAATCCTTGCCTGCACTGTGGCAAGTCTGACTGGTGCTACTCCATCGGCAATTTATCAGTCTGCAACCGCGACCAACCGCCCGCTACTGGTTGGGAGGCTACAAGTAAGACTGACCAGGACGGTCACTACTTCTACGCGCCAGTTCAAGAAAAGAAAGCTATCCGCCCCGCTCAGACTCGCTACTGGCACTACCCAGACCGTGACGGCTTAGCGCTTGTCAGGGTGCGCCGAATCGATAACGGCAAAGACCACAAGAAGGATATCAAGCAGCAGCACTGGGACAAAGAAAAGAACGACTGGGTGATGGGACTGGGTAACGTTCAACGTGCCAGCATCCCAATTTACCGCTATCCCGATATCCAAAAGGCGATCGCAAACGGTGACTACATTTTCATCGTTGACGGCGAGCAGTGTGCCGATGTTTTTTGGGATTTAGGTTTGGCCGCTACCACCAGCATCGGCGGCGCTGGAAAATGGCGAATCACTGACACAAGCGATTTACAGGGTGCGAAGGTTGTTATTTGTCCTGACCGTGACATACCAGGAGTTGAGGATGCGGCCAAAATTTCCGAGCACTTCCCAGAGGCTCAGTGGCTGTACTGCTACCCCGACTCCTGGGCTTGGGATAATCTGCCAAAAAGTCAGGGATTGGATGTCAAAGATTGGATTGACGAGAAAAAACTCAGTGCTCAAAACATACTAAATTCCCTAACTCCTCACCCGCGCACGCGAGAAGAAGTAGTATGCCAGAAGTATGACAGTAGCGCGAATAACTACATTCCAGACATAGCGCCGACTGCACAGCAAAACTACATACAGAAGGCAGAGGCTGCGCTTTATTCGGAGGGTCACTGGAAATCAATTGGGGGGCAACTTTATCAATATGTTGGCAACCATTATGAGCTACGCCCAGATGTTGAAGAAAAACGTCGCATTGGCAATTGGCTAAACACTTACTCGGAAAAATCCAAGAGTGGTGTTTGGGTTCACAACCGAGCTAAGCCTAGCTATGCTGCCGAAGTTCTTGCTTGGATTATTAATCAAAAGGGCGTTCATCAAGACAACATAAACCCCGATGGTCTGAATTGTTCTAACGGGGTATTGAAAGTTAATCCTGACGGTTCTCACTCGTTTGTGCCACACGACCCTAACCAGGTCTATACCTATGTCGGCTGCAAGTATGACCCCGACATCGACCCGACTGATTGCGATCGCCTTCTGGAATGCTTGGAGCCGTCGCAGCGTGAGATATTTTTGAGGACGGCCGCTGCTGCGTTGAATTTGAAGCTTGTGCGCTCGAAGTTGACGGGGCGGGGCGTTAAAGGCTTGCTGTGCTACGGCGAGGGAGCTAACGGCAAAGATACCCTGCGGGCTGTGTTGGCCGCTGTTTTTGGGCGGGGGATGACTGGTAAGTCGCTGGCAGATTTCAAATCCTACGACACCGGCCGTAAGTTCTCGCTGGCGGGGATTGAGGGAAGCATCTGTAATTGGGCTTCAGAAAACACAGCAAACGTAAACCTAGACACCATTCAGAGCCTTAAGCAATTAATCACAGGCGACCCGATCGATATTGAGCGCAAAGGCAAGGACGGCTACGAATACAAACCGGTCGCTATCTTCTTTGCCAACTGCAACAAACTACCCTCCATCACTGGGGGGACGGCGGCGATTGATGACCGTTACGGCATCTTGAGCTTCAAGAAAACTTACAAGCACGGCGCTGACCCGTCTCAGGGAGAGTTAGAGGCTGACCCGCGTTTTAAGGATGATGAGAAGTTTATCCTTGAACGGATTGCGCCGGCGATGCTCAATAAGATGTTAGAGCGGTTGCCACTCCTATTGACTGAAGGTATTGACTACAACGCGACTCGTGAGGCGATGCGGGAAGCTCAGGAAGAGAGCCGCCACCTCTGGCAGTTTGCCCGCGAGGTTGGTTTGGAAGTTCAGGCCGGCGGGCGAGTTTGGGTTACAGATTTGTGGCAGCAGTTACAGGACTGGTATGTAGAATCTGGGATTTTAGAGATTGAGGACACTGGGGAAAAGAAAAAGCCGAAGTTCATTTGGAATGAGCTTTCTAATAAATACGATGCCCCCGTGAAAGCTGTAAATCAGTTGTACTCAAGGTTGTGCGAGATTTTCCCCAAGGTGACAAAACATCGTTGCGAAGACCGCGACAACCCAGAACGGAGAGGGCAAAAATATTTACTGGGAATTGGTTTTATACACAACCATACCAGAAGTCATAAAACTGGGTTGGCAGAGTTGGCAGTAGACACGGCAAGCGTTACAGGGTTGGCAAGTGAGTTGGCAAAAAATTCTGCCAACCCAGTTGCCAACTCACAAACCCTTACAGAGAGCGCTGCCAACCCAGCCAACCCAGTTTCCTCACCTTTTACCCAGATATGTAATTTACTCTCTCAACTGACCGACAGCGAGCGGCAAAAGTTGACAGAAATGCTAACCCAGCCCAAGACTGTAAAAGCCAAGAAAGGACTCCGAGTCCGTTACATCGGGACAAAGTACACCGAACAGCTAGCGGGTCTAGAGTTGGTGGTGCAGGATATTGACCAATACCGACAAATTACCTGTTTAAAGCCTGACGGACGTTTTACTACATGGCTTGACCCCAAGGACTTAGAAGCCGCTGACTAATGACTCAAGCTCATCCCCCTTAACTGGGGGATTTTTGTGTCTACAAGTAAAGCCAGACAAATCCTTAAGGGCGAAAAGTCATCGTGTCAGACAATGCAGAAGAATGCGTATGCGATTGAATCATAGGTAACAATTGAATTACATCAATCTAGTAAAAAAATGGCACAAGCATACACGAATCAACCGATAACCACTCCCATATATAACCAGCAACAAGCTACTCGATTAGGGCTAGGAGATTTTTCTTCGTCTGTAAATCCCGCTCAACCGGGAGGTGTTAACGGGACATTCAACGGAAATTTTAACCCGGCATTATTCGGCCCTGGAACGGGGATGGGAGTAAACGGGAACATCTACCCATTGGGGCAGCAGACTCAATACACGCGGATTTACGCAGTCGTACAGTCAGGCGAACCGATTATTGTGAACCCAGAAACAGGTGAGCCTTACCCGCCTGGATATATCCCAACAATTCAAGATCCAAATACTAGGGAAGGTTGGCAAGCTGGGGATTCCTGGAGGGAAATCATGGAGCTGACTAACGCAAAATCTGCGGAAGATTGGCGGCAGACGAAAGAAATTGCTCTACGCCCTGGGGAAGAAGCTATAGCAAAAGGAGTCTCGAAATTTAGAGGTGATTTTGACAGTGCGGTACAAAATGTTACCCGGCGAAATGCAGAAAGATTCTACGGGCCAAATAACGAAACTCTCAAAAACATTGATCAGCGAGAGCAAGGGTATCGGGATATAGCTAAATCTCAACTAAGAGCTGCACAACAGCCTCAGACTCCTTACTCTGGGGGTCAACAACTGAGGGTAAGTGGAACAGCCTTTCAAGGTGGGGGTTATAGTTTGCCTGCACCGCGCTAACGAGCATTCTCATCCCCCTTAACTGGGGGATTTTTGTGTCTACCTTTTTGTAGACAATATGTTGACAGTGTAGACAGTTAGCGGTTAGTGTAGACAAATACTGTATACAAGTGTCTACAATGAGTCAAAGTCAAGTGGTTTCATTCCGCGCTTCTGGTCACTTCCTCAACTGGATAGAGGCTCAGAGGCTAGAGGGCGAGTCGGTAAGTCAAGCTGCACAACGCATTCTCAAGGAAGTATCAGGGACTTCTGCAACGCTGTCTACAGAGAGTGACACTACCCTCGCGTCTACAGTAACCGCCGAAAGCGTAGACATACTTATCTCCGATCGCATTGCCCCACTAATTAAACGCATAGCTGCCATTGAAGAACGTCTTGCAAATTTGAAGGATTGAGCGGTAGCAGGGTAGACGGACTAGCTAGTATCTAACTAGACAACCACTAGACAAGGTGCTAGTATCTAACTAGACAACCGCTAGACAAGGTGCTAGTATGTAACTAGACAACCACTAGACGGGTACTAGACATGACAGACAGATGCCAGCTTAACTTGAGATTAGACGGTCGCCGCGACCTACTTGAAACCATTAAAGGTGTCGCAGCAGCAGAGGGTTTGAGCGTCAACGCTTGGGTAATCCGCACTCTGGAAGTAGCCGCCAACCAAGCAATGTCAGAACCGACACCCCAACCTCAAGCCCAAGTGTCCGAAATTTCGGACATCGAGCCAGTGCTAGACGGTTTGCTAGACACTAAGCTAGACACCTTGCTAGCGGCCAAATTAGCAGGGATTGAGGAACGGCTGGGAAAATTGAGAGCCTGAGCGATGGCAACGATGAATCGCTCAGGCAGGAATTGAAAGCGGCCAACAAGCAACTTGCAGAATGGGATGCAGAACTCAATCAGTTACACGAGCGCAACGGTGACTTAGGACTGAAGGTGCAGATGTTGGAGCAAGAACTCAAGAAGGAGCGCGCCGATCGCCAAGCAAATAAAAACTCCGCTCCGACCGTCGCAGAATTCCCAGAGCCGGCCGACCTGCTCAACCAGTTGAAAGCGCGGCGCAAAAAGTCCGGGGCCAACTTGGCAGACATCGAGGTGGTTTTGGAGATACTAGGAACCGACAGGAGCGAAATTTGAGCGGAAAGTAGGACTATCGGTAATACAATTAACCTGAAACCCTTACTCTACAAAAGACATAGAAAGTGAGCACGGAGGGATTTGAACCCCCGACCCTCAGGACCGGAACCTGATGCTCTATCCACTGAGCTACGTGCCCTCGACTGTTTACAGTATAACACGTCTTGCGGAAAATGGCGAGTGCCGATCGCAAATTTCCTGGTCTGCCCCCAAACCGCTTGACCCATGCGGGTTAAACTCGCCCCCGCGATCGAATATCAGGCTGTTCTCGAAGCCAGAGACTGCAACTTTTACCTAAATGGTAATAATAATACGACAATGGGTAAAATAATAGATTTTAATCGAGTAAACATTAGGTTCACATTTGATCGGGGTCGAGCATCTACCACAGCTAAAATAGCCCGCATCAATTCCCCCTAGCTAAGCTGCAGTAAATAAATGGTGCTGCTATTAAGATCGGTTGTGCAAATACGGTTCTAGACTAAGTTCACCAAACCTCTCAATTTTATGGTTTCTAAAATTTTAGACAAATTACCGCTGCGAACTGTTCTCATAGTTCCCTTTGTACTGCAAATCGTGGGAGCCGTGGGACTCGTAGGATATCTTTCTTTTAGAAACGGACAAAAAGCAGTTAATAACCTTGCCAGTCAGTTAATGAGCGAGGTCAGTTTGCGTGTCGAGCAAAATCTGCAAGTTTACCTGACAACTCCCCACCAAATCAATCAAACCAAGCTGGATGCTGTCAAGCTCGGCTTGTTAAAGATGGAAAACTTATCAGCTTGGGAGAAATATCTTTTGCGGCAAGTACAATTATATCCCTATATCAATTTTACCTCCGTTGGCAACGATAAGGGAGATTATAGATCCGGTGAACAACTGTCTAACGGCTCCCGAATGATTAATGTGATAGAAACATCTACTGGGTTAAATTTTTATTCTTACAATACGAACGAGCGAGGCGATCGCACTACAGTTACCACCCTTGCCAAAAACTATGATAATCGGCAACATCCTGCGTACCAAAAAGCCGTAAAAGTCGGCAAACCTACTTGGAGTTCGGTTTTTGTTTCCTTACTAGAACCGACATTACTTATCAGCGCTATCCAACCAGTATACAGCGAAAAAAATCAGCTAGAAGGAGTCTTATTTACTGCCTTGCGTCTCGACCATCTTGGGAGATTTCTCAACAGTCTCAAAGTTGGCAAATCCGGTCAAACATTTATTATAGATCGCCAGGGAACTTTGTTAGCAACTTCCACAACAGAAAACCCGTTTCGCACTAAAGGTAATGAAAGACAATTGTTTAAAGTAGAAGAAAGCAGCAACCCTTTTACTCAAGCGACAGCTAAATATTTGACGGCTAATTTTAAAAAATTAGACCAAATTAAGAAATCCGAGTTATTGAGCTTTGAAATAGATAACAAGCGACAATTTTTAAAAGTCTTGCCCTTCCAAGACGGCAAAGGTTTAGACTGGCTGATTGTCGTAGTTGTTCCCGAAGCAGATTTCACCAAAGAAATCGATGCCAATACCCGCACAGCGGTTTTGCTTTGTTTCGCAGCTTTAGGAGTAGCTGTGGCGATCGGTATTCTGACTTCTCGGTGGGTAACAAATCCTATTTTGAGCTTAAATATAGCAGCAAGAAATATTGCTAAAGGTGAATGGGACAAAACAGTAGAAAGCGAACGTTCTGACGAATTAGGGGAATTAGCCAAGTCATTTAATAGCATGGCTCAACAACTGCAACAATCTTTTGAAACTTTAGAACAGCGAGTGCAAGAGCGGACGGCAGAATTGGCTGTAGCTAAAGACAAAGCAGAGGTAGCCAATCAAGCTAAAAGCACATTTCTTGCTAATATGAGCCACGAATTGCGATCGCCTCTCAATGCAATTCTCGGCTTTTCCGAACTGATGACTCGCAACCAAACCCTATCCCCAGAACATCAAGAAAATATTAGCATAATTAGGAGCAGCGGAGAACACCTCCTTACCCTGATTAATAACGTGCTGGATTTATCTAAAATTGAATCGGGGCGCACCACCCTCAATCCCCATAAAATAGACCTCTATCGCCTGCTCAATGAGTTGGAAGATATGTTTCAACTCAAAGCAGATGACAAGCACTTGCAGTTGGTTTTTGACCGCAGTCCCGATGTGCCACAATACATAGAAGCTGACGAGTTAAAGTTGAGGCAAATCTTAATTAATCTGCTCAATAACTCTCTTAAATTTACCGAGGAGGGCGGTGTAGCGGTCAGAGTTAGCAAGCAGTCATTAGGGATAAATCAGCAGGCAGAAAGGGGAATTTTGGACCGCAGAAAAGTATCACTAAATAGAGAATCTTCCGCTATTGATAATCTTAAAATATCTCCATTCAGTCAGTCGAACAATCAGATTATTGTAACACCAAATGACGATTCAGCTTCTACCTCTTCCTTCTTCCTTTATTTTGAAGTCGAGGATACTGGACCCGGCATTGCTACCAATGAATTAGACGATCTGTTTGAACCTTTCGTGCAAACAAAGACAGGCAAAGATTCGCAAGAAGGTACCGGCTTGGGATTGCCAATCAGTCGCCAATTTGTGGAATTAATGGGTGGCGAAATGAGCGTCTGTTCTGCTGTTGGGAAGGGAACTAATTTTAAGTTTGACATTCAAGTTATTGCGGTCGATGCGGCTGATATTGAAAGCCCAAAACCGAGCCGGAATGTTATAGGCCTGGTTCCCAACCAACACACCTATCGAATTTTGATAGTAGACGATAAACCGCTCAACCGCCAACTGTTAATTAAAATCCTCTCTCCTCTGGGTTTTGAACTAAAAGAAGCTACTAACGGTGAAGAAGCTATTGAGATTTGGGATAGTTGGGAACCGCA
The DNA here is from genome assembly GCF_036705485.1 of Microcoleus sp. AT9b-C3. Lineage (NCBI taxonomy): Bacteria > Bacillati > Cyanobacteriota > Cyanophyceae > Oscillatoriales > Microcoleaceae > Microcoleus > Microcoleus sp. AT9b-C3. The sequence continues at coordinate 45,071 of NZ_JAUBUR010000023.1, forward strand.
TCTAATTTGGATGGACATGAGAATGCCTGTGATGGACGGCTACGAAGCTACGCAATACATTAAAGGTACTATTAAAGGTCAAGCTACTGCGATTATTGCGCTGACAGCGAGCGTTTTGGAGGAAGAACGGGCAGTTATTTTGTCGGCGGGCTGCGATGCTTTTATGAGAAAGCCTTTCCGGGAAGCCGATATTTTTGATGCGATGCACAAACATATCGGAGTGCGCTATATTTATGAAGATCCGGGTCAAACTAATTTATCGGCAATCAAAGAAGGCGATCGCGCAATGAGTGCGGCTGATTTCGTAAAATTGCCTGATTCACTGGTAGCTAATTTAAAGCTAGCGATACTGAATGCAGATATGGATTTAATTGATACATTGATAGAGCAAATTCGATTAAAGGATGCAGTAACGGCAGGTGCGATCGCAACTTGTATAGAAAATTTTGAGTACGACACAGTTTTAAAGTTAATATCTCAAGCAATATCACATGAATAACGACATTCTTAGCACCGACCGCGGTAATATTTTAGTAGTTGACGACACCCCAGCTAATTTGCGGCTGCTAGCCGGAATTTTGAATGGCAAGGGCTATAAAGTGCGCCCAGTACCTAGTGGCGAGTTAGCGCTTTCGGCGGCAAAAGGTATGCCTCCCGATTTGATTTTGTTGGATATCATGATGCCCGAAATGAATGGATATGAAGTTTGCGAAAAGATCAAAGCTGATGAACGAACTTGCGACATCCCGGTGATTTTTATTAGCGCGATTAATGACGTACTTGATAAGGTCAAAGCCTTTGCTGTGGGCGGGGTAGATTATATTACCAAGCCCTTTCAGGTGGAAGAAGTCCTAGTGAGGGTAGAAACTCATTTAGCAATGTGCCAGTTGCGAAAAAAACTTCAACAGAAAAACAATGAACTTACAGTTACTTTAGAGCAACTGCAAGCTACTCAGAATCAATTAGTGCAATCGGAAAAAATGGCGGCATTAGGGCAACTGATTGCGGGCATTGCTCACGAAATTAATACGCCGTTGGGGGCGATTCGATCGTCTATTGGAAATATTACCAGCTTTTTGGATAATAATCTCGAAAGTTTGCCTGTTTTTTTTAAAGAACTGTCAGCAGAACGCCAGGAAGATTTTTTGCGCTTGATGTACACTTCTAGTCAACAAAATTATTCTTTATCTACGCGAGAAAAACGGGTATTGAAAAAAGGCGTGAAGCAGCAGCTAGATTCGGAAGGCATTGACAATTCTGACAGCCTTGCTAGCATTTTAGTCAATATCGGATTGCAAGGAAATCTGCAAGAATTCTTGTTGTTGCTCAAAGATCCTGACAGCGAAAATATTATAAAAACAGCCTACGACTTTGCTAGCATTCACAGAAGCGCCCGAACCATCGCTACCGCTACTGAACGCGCTGCAAAAGTCGTCTTTGCCCTGAAAAATTATGCGCGTTACGATGTAAATGGGGAAAAAATACAAGTGAATATTACGGATGGAATTGAAACTGTATTAACTCTTTATCAAAACCAAATCAAGCAGGGTGTGGAAGTGATCAGAAACTATCAAGATAAATTGCCTGTGGTACTGTGTTATCCAGACGAACTCAATCAAGTTTGGACAAATTTAATTCACAATTCCTTACAAGCGATGGACAATCAAGGAACTTTAACAATTGACGCGCTACAACAAGATACCAGGGTATTGGTAAAAATTCTTGACAGCGGTAAGGGGATTCAACCAGAGATTATTCCGAAAATTTTTGAGCCTTTTTTTACCACAAAACCTGCGGGAGAAGGCAGCGGGTTGGGACTGGATATTGTAAAAAAAATAATTGAAAAGCATCAAGGTAAAATTGATGTGGAGTCGAGGCCCGGTAAAACAGTATTTACCGTGTCTTTGCCGATTAATTTAACTGATTAGCTAAAGCGCCGGAGACTGAAGTCGGGGGCGAAAATTTGCAGTCTACCCGCGCAGAATGTAGAATTTGGAAAACGGTGTACTGCCCATGGGGGTTCACCGCACCCCACTAAAGAAGGAAACTAGCGATGTCTAAATCAGCAATTTTGTGTGTGGACGATGAAGTAGGAGTGTTGGAAAGTCTGGAAATTGAACTGCAACAGGCATTTAACGGTAAATATCTTTGCGAATTTGCTGAAAGTGCTGCCGAAGCCCTGGAAATTATTGAAGAACTATGTGAAGCTGAGGTTAACATTTTAGTAATTGTCTCTGATTGGTTGATGCCCGGAATGAAAGGAGATGAGTTGCTGATTAAAATACATCAAAAATATCCGCAAATTGTGACAGTGATGCTGACAGGACAAGCAGACAAAGAAGCAATCGAACGCACAAAAACTCAAGCTAATCTTCATGCTTTCATAGAAAAACCTTGGCAGAATCAAGAATTAATTGAAGCGATTAAGTCGGGTCTAGCAAATTTATGAAAAAACCAGTCATTATTTGTGTGGATGATGAGCAGACTATACTCGATAGTCTGGAAATAGACCTGCTAAAAGCCTTTGAAGATAAATATTTAATTGAAACGGCCCAAAGTGGCGAAGAAGCTTTAGAGTTGCTATCAGAACTTTTAGCAGAACAGTATGAAGTTCCTTTGATTATTTCCGATCATATCATGCCTAGTATGAAAGGAGACGAACTATTAAGGAGCGTTCATGCTATCTCGCCGAACTGTCTCAAGATCATGCTGACGGGGCAGGCAGATTTGGATGCGGTAGCAAATGCTATTAACTATGCTAAATTGTACCGATATATACCTAAACCTTGGCAATGTGATGACTTAAAATTAACTGTCACTGAGGCAATATATAGATATTTTCAAGATAAACAATTAGCAGAAAAACAAAGAGAACTTCAGGAAATGAATCAGGAGTTGGTAAAATTAAACCGCAAGCAGGCGATGCTGATTGCCAAACTCCATGAAAACGAAAGTCGCTTGACGCAATATCTAGAAGCTATGCCATTGGGCGTGTGCGTACTTGATGCAAACGGGCAATCTTTCTACGCTAACCAGAAAGCGCGAGATGTATTTGGCAAAGGTACTGTGCCGCATATTAATTCAGAGCAAAAAGCAGCAATTTATCAATTCTATAAAACCGGGACTAATCAGAGATGCCCCGTGGAAGAATTGCCAATTATGCGGGCGCTTCGGGGCGAAAATGTGCGGACTGAAGGTGTAGAAATCCGTACCGCTAATAAGATTATTCCTGTAGAGAGTTGGGCAACTCCAATTTATGATTCTACAGGCGACATTTCCTATGCGATTATTGCTTTTAGTGACATAACTGAACGCAAGGAAGCTGAAGCGGCGCTAATTCAAGCTGAAGAGAAGTATCGCGGGATATTTGAAAATGCTCTAGAAGGTATTTTTCAGACGACGCCGGACGGACTATTTATCAGTGCGAATCCTGCTCTTGCGGACATTTACGGCTACGATTCGGCATCAGAATTGATAGAAAGTATTAATGATATTCAGCAGCAATTGTACGTAGAACCGAACCGCCGTCAAGAGTTTCTGGCGCTGATGAAACAGCACGGTACTCTGTGTGAGTTTGAGTCTCAGGTTTACTGTCGAGATGGCAGCATTATCTGGATTTCTGAGTATGCGCGCACAGTTTATGATGCTAACGGTGAAGTGCTTTACTATCAGGGTTTTGCTAAGGATATTACTTTGCAAAGACAGGTGGAAGTAGAACGAATCAGGTTTACTAATGATTTAGAAAAAGCTTTGGCAGCCGAAGAAAAGTTAAATGAGGCACTGTCTGAAAACGAAAGCCGATTGACTCAATTCCTGGAAGCGATGCCAGTAGGAATATTTGTTGTGGATGGTAAGGGTAAACCTTTTTACATGAATTCTTGGGGCGAAAGGATACTCGCCCAAGGTTTAATTTTTGATGGGGGTACTGAGCAATTTCCTGAAGCTTATCATTTTTACGACGCTGGAACTAATCAATTGTATCCGAGGGATAGCCAACCGATTGTTCGGGCGTTGCGGGGAGAATTTGTGCGTATGGACGATCTAGAAGTTCATGGGTCGGATCGGATTGTGCCGATCGAGGTTTGGGCGACTCCAATCTACGACGAACGAAAAAACATAGTTTACGCCATAGCTGCTTTTCAAGACATCACGGAACGTCTAGAGGTAGAAACAGAACGCCGCCAATTCACAGAGGAGTTACAAAAAGCTTTAGCAGCGGAAGAAAAATTAACAGATGCTTACGGGCGGTTTGTGCCGCACGAATTTCTCCACTTTCTGGGATATGAAAGTATTCTGGAAGTCAAATTAGGCGATCAGGTGCAGAAAGAAATGTCGGTGCTGTTTTCAGATATCCGCGATTTCACTTCTCTTTCGGAAAGGATGAATCCCGAAGAAAATTTTCAATTTATTAATGGTTATTTGTCGCGGATGGAACCGGCAATTACTGACAATTTTGGTTTTATTGATAAATACATTGGCGATGCGATTATGGCGCTGTTTGATGGCAGTGCGGACGATGCGGTGAAAGCTGGAATTGCCATGCTAGAAGAGCTTAACGAGTATAATATTAGTCGTAATCAGGCCGATTGCCCGCCGCTGCAAATTGGCATAGGCATCAATACGGGTTCTTTGATGTTAGGCACGGTGGGTGGCCAAAGTCGGATGGACAGCACGGTGATTAGCGATGCGGTAAACTTAGCCTCCCGCGTGGAAACTTTGACGAAAGAGTATGAGGTTTCGATGTTAATTACTCACAATACTTTTATACAGTTAAACGAGTTTTATGATTTGAGGTTGATAGATCGCGTAGCAGTTAAAGGCAAATCGCGAATGGTAACACTTTATGAAGTATTTGCGGCAGATCCGCCAGAGTTACGACAGAAAAAGTTAGAGACAAAGACAATCTTTGAGCAAGCTTTGGTACTCTACAATAGTGACAAGTGTGGCGAAGCTATAAGATGGTTTTCGGCCTGCTTGGAAATCAACCCTAATGATAAGGTAGCTCAAATTTATCTGCAGCGGTGTCTGAAAGGAGCGATCGCTCCTGCATAATACCATTTGACAGTTGAGATTTGAGAACTGGGAATGAGTTATGCCATAAGGGTTGGGAGTGTGGCTACAGTTTTATTCTTTTGGGAAACTGCTATAATCATTGTTTAGACAGGCAGGGAAACGCAAACTATGGTTTCTTGCTGCGGCAAACTTTCTATTTTAAATTCTCCTCCGTGCAATTCTACAAGGCGTTGAACAATAGCCAGGCCCAATCCCAAACCTGCTTGTTGATAAAGTTTGCGATCGAACTGCCTGTAAGCTTCTAGCTGTGCAATCTGATCGGTAGTCATGCCGCGGCCTTGGTCTTTGACAGACAGAATAAAAGTCTTATCTTTCACTAAAGTGCTTAATAAAACTGGCGTTCCTTCTAAAGAAAATTTGAAGGCATTGTCCAACAGTTCTTCCACAATTTTTGCGAGTCTGACAGAATCAATAGCTACCGACGAATCTTGCAAGTTTAATTGTAAATCGTCGGTTCTATTCGCGTGTTTTGCTTGCTGCCGCGCTTTTTGACTCAGCAAAGATTTTACACAGCTAAATTCGCTGTTTCGCATCTCCTTTAGCAGTTCGGGATTTGTGGCTGCTATCTCCAGTTCCGCATACAGCAAAAAGTTCTGAATCAGTCGATACAAGCGATGACCGGAAGTTTGGATTTGACCGATCATCTCTAAGATATCTGATTCCTCTAATACCTTATATTCTGACAGAATGAGTTCAGAAAAACCCAAAATTGCATTCAAAGGAGTCCGCAATTCGTGGGGCAGCGACATACTAATATTAGTGCGTAATTCGTCTAGCGTCTTTTGAGATTGTCGGCTAATTGTTTTTTGTTTTTCAAGTCTAATAGCAATGGCATTTAGCAGTTCTTGCGGCGTACACGGCTTAGTAATGTAATCGTCAGCCCCCAGTTCCATGCCCATGCGAACGTCAACTTTATCGGCTTTGGCTGTGAGGAAAATAAACGGAATTGTGGCAGTCAAGGGTTCGGAGCGCAAAGCTTTGATGACGCCGTGACCGTCTACTTCGGGCATCATCATGTCGCACAAAATTAAATCTGGGATTTTTTCGATCGCCAATTTGATGCCGACTTTGCCGTTAATTGCTCCTATTCCTTCAAAATTCTCGGCTTCCAGCAACTCTAAAATATTCTCTCTAATCGCTTCTTCGTCTTCTATTACCAAAATCTTAGCCACGGTGATAGCTCCTTTTAGTTAGTAGTTTGTTGGAAAATTCTGGGTTCAGACACTTGATAAGTTTATTTGTTAGGCGCTTAATTAATCGTTAAGTAGCGGATATGTATAGTTGATAATTCAGTTGTTATTGACTGGGAGGGCAAATCAGAGGCAAGGTAATAGTGAAAGTTGTACCTTTTCCTTCTTGACTGTCGATCGCGAGTTGGCCGCCGTGAAGTTCCACAGCCCTCTTCACAATTGCTAAACCGAGACCTGTTCCCGAAATAGTGCCGACATTTGGAGCTCGGTAAAAAGTTTCTAATATCCGCTCTCGATCGGCTTGGGGAATGCCGATGCCCTGGTCTTGAACTTGGAAAACAGCTTCTTTGTTTTGACAGTTGAGATGCAAGGAAACTGTACTGCCGGCGGGGGAATATTTGATGGCATTTGAGAGGACATTTCCCAAGATTTGCTGCAGCAGTTTTTCATCCATTTGAGCCTCGCAGTTGTCGCCTTCGTATTGAAAGGCGATCGGGTGTTGGTTGCTGTCGTTGAGCTGCTGCTCTTCTACCAGTTGACGGCAAAATTTTTCGAGGTTTAAGGAAACCGGTTGAAACTGCAAGGTATTGGCTTCGATTTTGCCAATTACGAGGATATCTTCTAATAACTCTGTCATGCGTTTAATTGCTAATTGAATCCGCACAAAATGAGTAGATTTTTTATCTTGGGGCCACTGAGAACTGTAATCTTGCAGCAATCCAGCGGAAAATTGGATGGTTGTCAAAGGTGTGCGGAACTCGTGGGAAACCATTGTGACAAATTTAGCTCGCAGTTGTGAAAGTTCCTTTTCTCGTGCGAGGGCTTTGAGAATTTCCGCTTCTGCTCGTTTGCGATCGCTAATGTCACGGGCTTCGGCAATCAGCAGCAAAACTTGTCCTGTTTCATTTTTAACAGGTTTCAGTGAGAAATCAACAGTCATAATTTGGCCACTTTTGCCTAACAAGTCGATTTCGCTGCGGACAAACTCGCCGCGACTTGCTTTGCCGATCGCGCACTGCAATTGTTCGGAAACCTGTGGCGACTGGGCCCAAATCGCCATTTCCCAAATCGGGCGGCCCACAATACCGTCCGATCGCAATCCGGCAAAATCGAGGGCTGTCTCGTTCACTTCCAGCACAATTCCTTCGGGAGTCAGCAGCTTGGTTAGCTGAAACGAAGAGTCAAAAATCGCCCGAAAGCGGCGCTCGCTTTCCCGCAGCATTTGAAATGTTTGAGAACGTTCGATCGCATAGCGGATCGTCCGCACTAATAATTGAGTAGTAATTTGACCTTTAACAATATAGTCTTGAGCTCCCAAGCGAACTGATTCGAGGGCGATCGCCTCATCATCCAAGCCCGTCATTACCACCATTGCCGTATCCGGCGCAACTTCTCGCAGGCGAGTTAGCGTTTCCAAACCGCGACTGTCCGGCAAAGAAAGGTCGAGCAAAACTACATCAAAGGGTTGTTTACCCAGTTGTGCGATCGCCTCATGCAAGAACTCAACAGACACCAGTTCCCACTCGACGCCCACAGATACTTCTAACAGTTCTGCAAGTAAATCAGCATCAGCCGGATTGTCTTCTACTAACAGAATTTTAATCCACATAGCTTAGACGTTTTTGACTGTAAAAATTTTACTCTACCAATCTTAGGTTAAACTTTTTTGCTTTCCCTTGCCATTTTCAACTTGAAAATTATTATTTGGGAACTGTCACCACCACCAGCCACCAATCCTTAATCCATCTCACCAGCTTAGCGACTTGACTAAAATCGATAAGCTTAGTGATGTAGCAGCGGGCTGACAGGGCATAAAACTTGACCATCTCTTCATCGGCTGCTGAGGTTGTCATTCGATTTTCGATTTTCGATTTTCGATTTTGGAGGCGACCCCACGGATAAATTTGGGGGCTTGAGGATTTTCGATTTTCGATTTTGGATTGATTCCACGGATAAATCACGTGGCGGATACCATCAATAAATTCGCTTGTCATAATTACCACCGGCATCATTTTTAACTTGAGTGCTGAGTTAATTTATATAAATATTCCCAACCGTTTTTTTAGGTCAAATCACGTTAAGCATAATTAAATTAGACCGAGAAGGCGAACCGAAAAGCCTGCTTTATTCAATAAAATTATTGCTTTTACCATATTTTATACTATTTGCAAAGTGTTAAAAATTGGCTTGTCGCCAGCTTTTATAAAGTTTATGCAGCATCACTGAGCGTATCATCCACCAGCCTAATTTCCATAGGTTGAAAACTTTTATAGCGTTCATAAGCAAAGCATCTGTTCGTTTAATTTAGAGGAAGTTTGACGACTGCCAGCCAGAATTCCTCAATTAACCTGACTACTTTAGTAAATTCTACGAAGTCTACTGGTTTTGTTATGTAACAGTTGGCGTGGAGGGAGTATGATTGAAAAATATCTTCGGGAGCTGCTGAAGTGCTGAGAATCACTACAGGAATTAATTTTAACTTTGGGTCACTTTTAATTTCTTCTAGCACTTCAATACCGCTTTTTTTCGGCAGATGCAAATCGAGCAAAATCAAATCGGGACGAGGTACCCTGAGATAGGGTTCTTTTCGGCGCAAAAACTTGATTGCTTCGACTCCATCCTCCACAAAATGCAAGTTATTCAATATTTTACCCTGACTGAGGACTTCTATTGCCAAATCGGCATCGCTGGGAGAATCCTCAATCAGCAGAATCTCTATAGGTCTAACAGTGCTTCGATCGCTCATAACAGGCGTATCCTTGAAAGTATAAAAACAAAATTGAACTTTGAGGCTTTAGGTACTAATTATAGGAATAGTAAAGTAAAAAGTTGCTCCTTTTCCCTCCTGAGATTCCACCCAAATGCGCCCGCCGTGGCGTTCAACAATGCGCTTGCACATCGCCAAACCTATACCAGTACCGGAATATTGGCGGCGTCCGTGCAGGCGCGCAAAAATGATAAAAATGCGATCGGCATACTGCGGATCGATGCCAATGCCGTTATCGCGCACACTGAACAGCCATTCGCTCTCTTGCCTGCGGGCAGCGATATGAATCAACGGGATATCTTGGCGACAAAATTTGATGCTGTTGGCGAGCAAATTTTGGAATAATTGCACCAGTTGAAATTCATCCGCCATCACGGTTGGCATCGCGTCGCAGGTGATTACAGCTTTTGTTTCGGCGATCGCAATTTGCAAATTGCACATAGTTTGCTTAACCACAGCGTTGCAGTCCGCCCGATCAAACTCCTGCCCCCTCGTTCCCAGGCGCGAATACGCCAACAAATCGTTAATTAACTGCTGCATTCTGGTGGCGCCATCGACAATATAATGAATATACTTATCTGCGCGATCGTCCAAATTTCCTTGATAGCGCTGGGCCAGCAATTGAGTGTAACTGGTAACGGCTCGGAGCGGTTCTTGCAAATCGTGGGAAGCCACATAAGCAAATTGTTCTAATTCCTCGTTGGAACGCTTCAAATCTTCTGTCAGTTGCAGCAGTTGCTGCTCTGCTTCTTTGCGGCTGGTAATGTTGTAAACCAAGGCGCAACAAGACAGCAAATTCCCCTGGGAGTCCATGACAGGACTGGTAGACATATCAGTCCAAATATCTTTGCCGTCCTTGGTTTTGAATTTAAATTCGTGTTGTTCACCAATACCTTGCTTGCGCCGCTCGATATTTTCAATAGCTTGTGGTTTGTCCCGTTCGTCCATGAAATCAAAAAGCGACCGCCCGAACATTTCTAATTCACTATAACCTAGCATTCGCGCCATTGCGTGGTTTACGTAATTCGTGAGGCTATTCCTGTCAATTACCCAAATACCTTCTTCTGCTAATTCAACTATTTGCCTGTACTTGAATTCGCTTTCTAGCAAAGCAGTTTCAGTTAGCTTCCGCTCAGTGATATCTTTCATAAAACAGTGGTGACCGTTAAATATCCCTTGGGCGTCGCAAGCTTTTACCATCGTTAATTGCTTATAAAAAAACGAGCGATTTTTTCGGACTCCTCTAGCTTCAACTTCTACTTTGCCAGAAATTAGCATTTCCTGATAAGCTGAGAGCATCATCTCAACATCGCCTGGATGTACGGTGAGCTGCCATTCCATGCCAAGCATTTGTTCCGGTTCGTAACCGCATTTATGAGCGTAAGCTCGGTTAACCTTCACGTAACGCCCCTCAATATCCAGCCGTGAAATGCCTTCCACCGCATTTTGCATGGCACTGGTTAGGTCACGCAGCTCTTTTTCCGCTTGTTTGCGATCGCTAATATCCTGACCGATACCCAAAAAACCGTTAATATTTCCGTTACTATCAAATAAGGCAGTCACCGAAAGCAGTACCGGAAAGCGCGAACCATCTTTGCGAATGTAAGTCCATTCATTTTCGTCAGCGATTTCCCGGCGCGGCAAGGCAAAAAATACTTCCATTCCCGGCTCTATTTTCACTCCCAATTCTTGAGAAAGAACTTCAGCTCTTTTAGCGACATCCAAAGGATCGTGAATTATTGCTACCGTGACTTTCCCCACCACTTCTTCTTGCGAATAACCTAAAAGTTTCTCGGCCGCCCTATTAAATGTTTTAATTGTACCGTCGGGATCGGTAGAAATAATTGTGTAGTTAGCGCTATTAAGAATTGCATTTTGCAGTTGCGTCAATTCCAACAAAGTGAGAGCAATTTTTTCGCGGTAAGCTATTTCTTTTTGCAATTGGTGGTTAGAAATTTCGATTTGAGCAGTCCGCTCAGCAACTCGATGCTCCAGAGTTTCATTGAGCCGTCGATTTTCATCTTCTACCTGCTTGCGTTCGGTAATATCAGTAATAGTACACACATAACTTTTAACCTCCCCATTTTCTCCTATTTGACCGACAGATTGACCGAATACCCAACTAATTTGAGTGTAATTAATGCCTTGAAAGCGGTACTCAGATTTAAAAGGCAATTTCTCCTGCGCTGCGCTATACCATTCAGCAAAAACCCGATCGCGGTCGTCTGGATGAATGCCTTGCAACCACCCTTTGCCCAAAGCTTCATCGCAGGTAATTCCCGAAATTTGACACCAGCGCTCGTTGACATACAAGCAGTCCCCTCCAGCATCTGCATAAAATATTCCTACCGGCGAAGCTTCAGTTAAAGTTTGATAGCGAGCTTCCGTTTCTCGGCGTTCAATTATTTCTTTTTGCAGTATTAGATCGATCATCCCTAATTGAGTTGGGCTGAGGAGAGTTAATGCTTGAGGAAGTAAAGGAATTAATGCAAAAGCGCTGTAAGCAGAAATCGCGGCGGTAATAACTTTCAGACAGCCAGAAACCCAATAAACAGGATGCCAAAGCGTCCAAACTTCCATTATATGAGTAGTTCCGCAGGAGATAATAAAGGCTGCAAACAGCCAAAAGATGTTACGGAAGGGCAAGTCTTTGCGCTGACCGATAAAATAAATTAGGGATAGCGGTATTGAATAGTAGGCCAGGGCAATTATAGAGTCTGACACTATGTGGAGCGCGACTAGCTCTCGTTGCCAAAGGTAACAGTAGCCTTGAGGAATATAATTCCCGATGAATAACAGGTGATTTAAAAATTTCCAAATCATCATAAATGGAATGGGTAATCGAGAATTGGTAATGGGTAATTGGTAATTGGTAAGGGGGAATTGGTAATTGGTAATTTAACCCAATGACTTATAACCTATCTCAAATTTTTGAAAGATACAGTCTTGAACGCACCGGGGGCTAAAAACCCGGTTTCTGGTTAGATGCCTCGTTGCCAAATCGAATATTGTCGTAGAAACTGGTTTTTCTTCCGTAACTCTTAATATAGCAATTCTCAATGATTCGCGAGCTGTAGCGAGCTCTAGGTTGGGTAGAACGAAGTGAAACCCAATATTCCGATTTTAGATTTTAGATTTTAGATTTTAGCTTTTCCTTCCTTCTTCCTTATCTTCTAGATAACTAAAGGCTTCTCTCCTGGATAACTAAAGCCTTCTTCCATCAATCTGTTACATCTGTTACATCCGAAGAAAGCGAATCCGTTGCCAAACTTCTTCCTCCTTCTATAAAAAATGGGGCGAGCTCGAAGCCCGCCCCACCAAAAATTATGCTGCTGCTATTAGCCCAACAGCGCCTGAGCCTTAGCTACCACATTATCAACTGTGTAGCCAAACTTTTCTAAAGCAACGGGGCCTGGTGCAGAAGCGCCAAATCTGTCGATGCTGAGGCTATCGCCTTCAGAACCCAAATAACGTCCCCAGCCGAAGCTAGAACCGGCTTCAACTGCCAACCGCTTAGTAACAGCTTTCGGCAGTACAGATTCCCGGTAAGCGGCATCTTGTAAGTCGAACAATTCCCAGCAAGGCATCGAAACTACGCGCACTTTATTGCCTGCGGCGCGCAATTTTTCAGCGGCATCAACGCAGAGGTAGGTTTCGCCGCCGGTGCCGATTAAAATGATGTCGGGAGTGCCGCCGTCGTCGGACAAAATGTAAGCGCCTTTGGCTGTTCCTTCGATCGAGCTTCCAGCCAAGTTGGGCAGGTTTTGACGAGACAAAGCCATTAAAGTTGGGCGAGTGCGGCTTTCAACGGCCACTTTGTAAGCGCCGGATGTTTCATTACCATCCGCAGGGCGCATTACCAACAAATCGGGAATTACGCGCAGAGAAGCGATGGTTTCTACCGGTTGGTGAGTCGGGCCGTCTTCGCCCAAGGCTACGGAGTCGTGAGTCATTACATAAATAACTCCAGCTTCCGAGAGTGCAGAGAGGCGAATTGCTCCCCGCATATAGTCAGCAAATACCAAGAAAGTAGCGCAGTAAGGAATTAAACCGCCGTGCAGAAGCATACCGTTGGCGATCGCACCCATGCCGTGTTCCCGCACACCAAAGCGCAGGTTACGTCCTTCGTACTGACCTTTTTGGAAGTCTTTTTCACCCTTGAGCAAAGTCATGTTAGAAGATGCCAAGTCTGCGGAGCCGCCGATCAGTTCAGGTAACACACTTGCCAAAGCATTCAAACATTTTCCAGAATGATTCCGAGTCGAATCGGCCTTATCTTCTGCCTTGTATGTCGGCAAAACTTTATCCCAACCTTCAGGAAGTTTGCCGGCAACCGTGCGCTCATATTCTGCAGCTTCTGCAGGATATGCTGCTTTGTAAGCATCAAAAGCTTTCTGCCATTCTTGCTCAGCTTGAGCACCGCGATCGACTGCTTTACGGAAGTGTGACAAAGCATCATCAGGAATCTCAAACGGTGCGTGTTCCCACTTCAAGAAATCGCGAGTTGCTTTCACTTCATCGGTACCCAAAGCAGCACCGTGAGAACTGTAAGAATTGCGCTTGTTAGGAGAACCGTAACCAATGATGGTGCGGACTTTAATCATGGACGGTTTGTCCGTGACTTTTTTGGCTTCTTCAATAGCTTTGTGAACAGCTTCTAGGTTAGTATCTTCATCTAGAGCGGTATTGTCTACTGTAATAACGTGCCAATTGTAAGCTTCAAAACGCTTGCCGACATCTTCAGTAAAGGCCAAGCTTGTGTCGCCTTCAATAGAAATGTGATTGTCATCGTACAAGGCAATTAATTTGCCGAGTCCGAGGTGTCCGGCCAAAGAACAAGCTTCGCCAGAAATGCCTTCCATGTGGCAGCCGTCACCCATGATGACATAGGTGTAGTGGTCAACAATTTTGTGGTCGGGCTTGTTAAACTTAGCAGCGAGGTGAGCTTCTGCCATTGCCAAACCGACGGCATTAGCAATTCCTTGTCCGAGGGGGCCGGTGGTAACTTCTACGCCTTCGGTGACGAAGTTTTCGGGGTGTCCGGGGGTTTTGGATTCCCACTGACGAAATTGTTTGATGTCGTCGAGGGTGACGCTATCGTAGCCGGTCAAATACATGAGGGCGTACTGTAGCATACAGCCGTGGCCGGCTGAGAGGACGAAGCGATCGCGATTAAACCACTTGGGGTTTTTGGGGTTGAACCGCATGAACCGATCCCACAGCACAAAGGCCATAGGGGCAGCGCCCATCGGCAGTCCCGGGTGTCCTGATTTTGCTTTTTCTACCGCATCGATGGCCAAAAAGCGGATAGAGTTGATGCAGAGTTCTTCGAGTGATTGGGTTGCAACAGCCATAATTCTGGTTTTTATATGTTAAGAGAGAGTGTGTGTGGTCGATTCTGACAGAGGTGCGATGAGCCGAGTTCGATCGCTCGCGTTTCTGCTGTTCAGTTTCTGTGGAACTGCCGTGAGGCTGCACTACATATCATCTCACCAGTTGCGATCGACAGACAACTTAATTTTTTAATGTTTCGGTCGCTTTGTGCAGTCGATCGTAAATTGTTATCGGAGATATTTCTGGGGCGAGTGCGACTCTGTGCGATCGGGTTACGATAGGGTGTAACTTAATTATTTGGCAAATTGGCTCTCAAAGCCGCCCAGTTATGATAGAGTTTGGTGTTTCTGACATCTTGCAGCTTTGTCACGAACAGGCATCTTGCCTGTTCCACAAAGAGTGAATTTTCTTGTGGCGAGTAGGGGTTGGGCTCTTCTAGCCCACCCGATCGCACGATCGCCAGAATAGTGCAAAATGTCAGATATTTGTAATTTTAATCAGGCAATAACTAATGACTCTGAGTGAAGCCGAAGTCCGCAGTCAAAAAGTAGACGAACTGCGATCGCAAGGCATAGAACCGTATCCCAGTGAATCCTACGCGCGATCGCACACAGCCAAGCTTGTTCGCGAAATATTTAGTCAGCCGGGAAAAGAACTCCAAAACGGAGAAACTGACCCCGAAGAAATTTCCCTGCGATTAGCTGGCCGCATCACTTCCAAGCGAGACAGCGGCAAAATTGGTTTCATCGATTTAAAAGACGCCACAGACAAAATTCAACTCAAAATCGAGAAAGCAATCGTCACCGGCGAAGTCGGTTTGAGCTTTGAACAAATTAAAAAATTGCTCGATGTCGGCGATTTTGTCGGCGTCGAAGGTATCGGCTGCCGCACCCCCAGGGGAGAACTTTCTATTTTAGTGAGGGAATTAAAGCTATTATCAAAAGCTACCATTCAATTTCCCGATTCTTATTATGGAATTAACGATCCCGAAGTTTGCCGCCGTCACCGCGAAATGGATTTGGCAAGCAACCAAGATGCGCTCAACCGTTTTATGCTTCGCAGCCGCATCGTTCAAAGCATCCGTTCCTATCTGTGGCAAGCAAATTTTTACGAAATAGAAACGCCAACACTGCAAGCTATTTATGGCGGTGCTGCTGCTAAGCCCTTCATCACTCACCATAATGCTTTAGAGGTAGATTTGTATTTGCGAGTGGCTCCAGAATTATTCTTAAAAAGAGCAATTTGCGGCGGTTTCGAGCGAGTATTTGAACTAGGGAAAGCATTTAGAAATGAGGGAATTGACAGCACCCACAATCCAGAGTTTACCTCTTTAGAAGTTTACCAAGCTTATGCCGATGTTTTCGACATTTTAACAGTTGTCGAAGACGTGATATGCTTCGCAGCGGCGGCGGTATTTGGGGATGTCAAAGAAATTGAAAATCAGGGGGAAACGATTAGTTTAGAACGCAAGTTCGACTACAGCGAAAAATATCCCGGTTTCAGCGGCAAACACTGGCAAGTGAAAACGATGGTAGAAGCTGTCAGAGACGAGTTTGGGCTGGATTTTGACAGTTTGGACTTGGAAAGTGCGAGATCCTCTGCAACCAAACTAGAATTGCACCTGTCTAAGTTAGAACAACAGAGTCTAGGCTACGTGCTGTATGCAGTTTTTGACAAATTAGTTGTTCCCAAACTAATTCAACCTACATTCATCATCGACTACCCTGTTGAAGTCAGTCCCTTAGCAAAAGGACATCGCAGCAAGCCGGGATTTGTAGAACGTTTCGAGCTGTTTATCAACGGTACAGAATACTCGAACGGATTCTCAGAATTGAACGATCCGAAAGAGCAAAGAAAGCGGTTTGAGGAACAGTTAGCGCAGAAAAATGCGGGCGATGACGAAGCGCATCCAATGGATGAAGACTTTATTCAAGCTTTATCTTTGGGAATGCCTAATTGTGCGGGAATGGGCATCGGTGTAGACAGATTGGTGATGCTTTTAACTAATACTCAAAGCATCCGCGATGCAGTGATGTTCCCGACAATGCGGCCGATTAAAGATTGATTCGTAAAATCTTGTAGGGGCGGGTTCACCAATAATATTTAATTCCCACAAACAACCTATATAAACCCGCCCGCCACAACAAACAACCTACATCAACCTTGATGTTTATTTAATGCGGAAAATGTGCATTTTGATTGCTGGTTGGGGTGGGGCGGGTTTATTTAGTTTGTCAATTATTGGCAAATATTGTGGGTGAACCCGCCCCTTGTATCTTAAAAGAGTCAGGCGATTGAACCGGAGACCGCAGGCTATAGAACCGCAGACACGGTTGTAATCGAACCGCAGACACGGTTGTAATTGAATCGTAACACGAGTAAAGATAAAGAAACCATTAAAGTTTCTTGCCTATAGGTACACATGACAGTAAAAAGTGTTGTGATCGGACATCAGAAATTGGTGAAGTTGGCCCGCCCCGAGTGACTATTACAAGTCTGTTGCGTAGATAAGCGGACATTACTGATGACAGGCGCATATAAAAAGCTGGACAGTATCTTAGGCGCTCGTTTTCACGGGACAGCCTGCATTTATAACTGGAGTTTAGACTAAAAAAGAGAGAACGGTGGCAAAAGAAAAACTTGAGCCACCGTTAAGGAGAGAATGAGGGTGAAAAATAAAACCCATCCACTCCCTAAATGAACAGTGAACGATTAAAGGACTTTCGTCAAGCAGCATACGAGTTATTGGTGCGAGCGAAGGATGCAACATTCGAGCTGATAGATGCAGTGATGACCACGCTTGATGCGTCATGTTTAGCGGAATTTTCGCTCAGTCCGTCCCAACAGTCGTCAATGGTCAAGCATATACGAAGCCTTACAAGACAGTAGGCCAGACCGGAGAAAACTAATGGAGTTGTATATCAAGCAATTAGAGCAGGAAGCACCTGCAATGGAACATATGTTAGTAGCAATCGACCCTACCGCATGGGGGAGACCAGATGCTAAAACATTAAAAGACAGAACCCATGAATATCATCTTAGGCGTAATTATTGGACAAGGATACAGCACAATTGCGTGGATACCCGAAGCAGAAGGAAGTTGGGCACTACCGTTGCTGCACGAACGGATTAGCAGTGCAGAATCCCCCATACAAAAAGCGGCAACACAACTGAAGCTGGTCTGCCAACAGAGCGTCAATCCAGTATTAGCAGTTTTAGACCGAGAATATGGCAATGCAAGTTGGGTACTAGCTCAAGCAGATATTGAAGCTGATTGTTTAATGAGAGTCCGAAAGAATGCCTGTTTGTGGTCAGCACCACCAACATATAGTGGTCGCGGCAGACCACGCAAGCACGGTCAGAAAATGAGGCTCTCCGACCCAACCACATGGCTCGAAGTGGATACAGGGAATTGAAATTGACGAACATCCGCAGTTGGGACAAGTCCGAGTTAAGCAATGGCTTGACTTACATTTTTATCGTGCAGCAGGACAGAGAGTCAATTTAATCCTTGTGGAAAGAATGAATCTCATGTCAAGCGGTCAGCCGTTTCCACCCTTGTGGTTGGCTTGGGTCGGAGAGCGCACTCTACCCAAGCGAAACTGTTTGGTTTAAGTATTTACGACGTTTTGGAGTGGATCATTGGTATAGATTTGCATTCGCAACGATTACATTGGACATTACCTAACTTAAGAACTCCCGAACAATCAGAGCGGTGGAGCGATTTAATGCCGTTGATGAGTTGGCAACTCTGGCTGGCTAGGGACTTAGTGGTCGAGAATCGACTGACGAGAGCAATCTGCTAGTATCAATTTAACTCCTGGACGTGTTGCCCAATCAATGTTGTCGATTTTAGTTGACATTGGTACTCCGGCTCAACTGCCTAAACATAGGGGAAAATCCCCGGGTTGGGAAAAAGGAAAGCCACGTACTAAAGCACCGTACTATCCCACTGTTAAAAAACGGGTTTCTCGACGCAAAAAATCTTCAAAATTAGCTGTTTAATCTTCTACCTCTTGAGTTGTTGAGTAACAGCTTGCCTTCTAGTGAAAGGCAGCTACTTTTAGCTGCGACCATTGTTTAGTCTAAACTCCAGTTATAAGGTTAGTTAAATTGCCTGTCATGTTCTTTCGTACAAACAGAGAGCAGGGAGCAAACAATGACACCGACATTTTTAGGCATAGATATCAGTAAAAAAGACTTTCATGTTTTTTTCCTGAAAGAAGAACGTGGCTCAAAACCCAAAAAGTTCACGAATAATACCGAAGGGTTTGAGAGCTTAAATCAGTGGCTCAAAAAACAAGGTGTCGAAGAACTTCATGCTTGTATGGAAGCCACGAGCAATTAGGTCGATGCCCTAGCTGAATTTCTGTATGAAGCAGGCTACCAGGTGAGTGTGGTTAATCCGGCTCGGATTAAAGGGTTTGCTAAAAGCGAACTTTTGCGTACTAAAACCGACTCTGTAGATGCAGCATTAATTGCTCGTTTTTGTGCAGCGATTAAACCGTCATTCTGGAAGCCAGCCCCGTTTGAAGTCAAGGAATTACAAGCTTTACTGCGACGACTAGAATCTTTGACCCAAATGTATCAACAGGAAGAGAATCGTTTAGAAACAGCTACAGTTTCCGTAGCTAAACTTACCAGAGCTCATTTGGAATACATCAAAGAACAACAAGCAGAAATCAAAAAAATGATTAGCGAGCATTTTGACCAACATCCACATTTAAAACAGCAGCGCGAGCTATTGACTTCGATTCCAGCAATTGGAGAACAAACTGCCGCTGTATTGTTAGCTGAAGTTGGTCGGATTGAAGATTACAAAAATGCTCGTCAACTCGCAGCTTATGCAGGTTTGACTCCCTGTGAGCGTAGTTCAGGAACTTCTGTGCATGGCAAAACTCGTTTGTCTTGTACGGGAAATGTCCGATTGCGAAAGGCATTGTATATGCCTGCGGTGGTGGCGATGCGTTGTAATCCTTTGCTCAAAGCCATGACTGAGCGATTATTGGGTCGTGGCAAGGTCAAAATGCAGGTGATTGGTGCTTTGATGAGAAAGTTGGTGCATTTGGCTTTTGGTATTTTAAAGTCCCAAAAGCCTTTCGATCCAACTTATTTGCTGGCTACCCCTTGACAGATCAAGACAGTATCTACAAAATCTGGTTGTATGAGACTAATTATCGAACTATGCCAAATCCGTATTTCTGAAATACTATTTTAGCTCGATCGCCCGCCAAAAAGTCAACAAACGCTTTCGCAGCAGCCGGATTGCGGCTATTTCTAATAACTGCCAGCGGATAAACAATGGGCGAATGCAAATTTTCTGCAGCCGTTAGCCGCACAGTTACTTTGTCGGAGGCTGTGGCGTCAGTGGCATAAACTATACCAGCATCAACGTTACCGCTTTCGACGTATGTCAGCACTTGGCGGACGTTATTTCCTAACACTAATTTAGGCTGTATTTGTCGCCACAATCCAAGTTTATTTAGCATTTCCTGAGCGTATTGTCCGACAGGTACGCTTTTCGGTTCGCCGATCGCAATTTTCTTGATTCTGGCATCTGCCAACTGTTTAAAATCGCTCAAAGCAACACCGTTTTTGGGAGTAATCAAAACCAGGCGATTTGTTAGCAAATTGCGGCGCGTGTCGTTAATTAATAGGTTAGATTGCTGCACATCGTTCATTTGTTTGGTAGCGGCGCTGAAAAATACATCTACCGGTGCTCCTTGCTGAATTTGCTGTGCGAGGGCGCCGGAAGCACCGAAATTATAAGTAATAGTAACTTTGGGATTGCTGCTTTGATAAACTGTTTTGAGTTCTTGTAAAGCTTGTGAAAGGCTGATAGCGGCGGATACTGTTAAAGATGTTTGCTGCTGTGCTATGACTGGAGGAACGCTTTGAAACAAGTTCCAAGTAATTAGTAGTGTCATTGCCACGACGGCTACTACAATTAAGTTAAGGATGCGTTTTTTTTTCATAGGGCTATGTTCTAATTTTTTATAGGGAGATCGAGAAATCTAGCTGACAGCAGCTTTCGATCAATGGTGCATTAGAACTAGACTTTTCGTGTAAATTGAGAATGTAAAACCTGACGCACCCTATCATAATGAAGTAGGATGCGTCAGTTACCATTATTTTCGATATAAACCAACAATCTCACAACAGACGCACCTTTCAACTAATGACTAATGACTACGATCGCCATTTGATAGAACAGCCTATCGCCTCTGTAGTTGAAGGCTCAACGGGTTGGCTGTTGAGCAATTGGTCGATCGCACTCCGCAGATAAGAAACCTGTACCGCCGCCGGATCGTCAGCGTTGTCGTCAATTAAACCTTTATAGCGCAATCTGCCGTCTTGGTCTAACAAAAAAACCTCCGGGGTTTTAGAAGCCCCAAAACTTTCAGCTACATCTTGAGCAACATCTCGGATGTACGGGAAGTTGAGTTGATTGTTGGCCGCAAAAATTTTCATGTTCTCAAAACTGTCGTCGGGATACTGGTTTGCATCATTAGCGTTAATCCCGATTAAAGTAACATCTCGATCTTGAAAATCTGCTTGAAGTTCTTTCATGCGATTGAGATACAACTGCACGTAAGGGCAATGATTGCACATAAATATCACCGCGATCGCCCGAAATTTTTCTAAATATCGAGCTAAATGGTGAACTTCTTCGTCCACTCCCGGCAGTTCAAAATCGGGAGCGTAGCCGTTAATGGGAGTACCCGTTGTATCCATTAGTAAACTCATGTTTTCAGGAGGTGAAGAGCAGGATTTGCCAGCATGAAAGATGAAACTGTCAGCACGAATAAAATTGGCTGTTGTTTAGCTTTAGCTTAATTCTAGCCTTGCCAACAGCCTATTGTGATTCGTACTTGGGGATTTATTCCTCGTCTGGCTTTAGCCAACCTTGAGCCAGAGCTTGGTATCCAATAAGTTTGTATGCTAATTTGGCAGCGGTAAATTCTGAGACTACAGAATCTACAATAGGTGCTAATTCCATAATGTCACACCCGATTACTTCGTAGGACTCGAAGACGCGGCGCAAAAATGCGGTGAGGGAATACCAATTTAACCCGCCCGGTTCGGGTGTTCCCACCCCTGGAATTAAAGTCGGATCGATGCCGTCTAAGTCGATCGTCAAAAATACTCGCTTAGTTGTTATGCTGGCAATTGCCCGATCTGCCCAATCCGGTTGAGTAGCGATTTCGCGAGCTCGAATCACGTTTAGCTGTTTTGCTTTAATCAAGTCTGCTTCTTCTTTGCAGATAGCCCGAATCCCGATTTGCAGTGTCGGTAAGCCCATATCTACAATACGGCGCATCACGCAGGCGTGGTTGTGAATCGAGCCTTCGTATTCGTGGCGCAAGTCGCCGTGGGCGTCGATTTGCACGACTGTGAAAGGTTCATCCGGGTATGCTTGGCGATAA
Organism: Microcoleus sp. AT9b-C3; assembly: GCF_036705485.1. Lineage (NCBI taxonomy): Bacteria > Bacillati > Cyanobacteriota > Cyanophyceae > Oscillatoriales > Microcoleaceae > Microcoleus > Microcoleus sp. AT9b-C3. The sequence goes on from NZ_JAUBUR010000023.1 coordinate 66,862, forward strand.
CCTTCGACAACGCCGGCAGTGATGCTGTGTTCGCCTCCGAGGGAGATGACAAATTTATTTTCGGTAACTAGCTGGTGGACTGCGGCTTGGGTGACTTGCAGCATTTCTGAGGATGAAACCGGTTGCCTGTTGCGGGTATCGGCGATCGGCTCTTGTGTATAAATTCCGACATCGTAGCAAACTTCGGAATCCAATTCTTCGTCGTAGCACTCGAGTTGATGAGAAGCTTCTAGAAGTTTCGCCGGCCCGTTTTCGCACCCCCGGCGGTAAGTGGTGGTAGCTTCGTAGGGAATTGGTAAGATAACTACTTTGGCGGTGTCGTAGTCTGGTACGATTTCTGACCCCAGAAACGGTACGACAGCAGTGGAAACGATCGTTGGCATAAGGGAAATTTTAATACAGCAAAGAAGTCAGCAGGTTTAATCGTGACATAATATCGGCTCTAACTGCAAAGTAGTCAGTTGACAGTTGAGAGTTGACAGTTGACAGTTGGCAGTTGACAGTTGACAGTTGACTCCGAAAGCAGCTTTCCTGCTTGCTTGTCGAAGGGTTGACTCCGAAAGCAGGAAAGCAACTTGCCCCCTCGCCTGTGGAAGAGTTGCCAGTTGAGAGGAAAGTAGAATTACTAATGCCAGATGCCCCATTCCCAATTCCCAAATCTAAAATCTAAAATCTAAAATCTAAAATCTAAAATCTAAAATCCCATGACATTTTCTACTCCCACTTCGTCAACTGCTGTTGCACCTCAAACTTGGCTGTGGAAAGGCTTTCCGATTTGCTACCAGGCTGCGGGTTCCCAGGGGCCTGCGGTGGTGTTTGTCCACGGTTTTGGTGCGTCTTGGGGCCACTGGCGCAAGAATTTGCCGGCGCTGGCGGCTGATTGTCGCTGTTTTGCGATCGACCTCATCGGTTTTGGCGGTTCTGCTAAACCCGCGCCCAAACTTGAGATTGACTATACTTTTGAAACTTGGGGACAGCTAATTGCTGATTTTTGTCGGGAAGTTGCGGGCGGGCCGGCTTTTTTGGTTGGAAATTCGATCGGCTGCGTGGCAATTATGCAAGCCGCTGTGGATTTTCCCGATATTGCTTCGGGTGTAATTTTACTCAATTGTTCCCTGCGGTTGCTGCACGATCGCAAACGCGCCGAATTGCCTTGGTATCGCAGTTTTGGAGCGCCAATTGCACAAAAAGTTTTAAATGTCAAGTGGATAAGTCAATTATTTTTTAAACAATTAGCAACGCCAAAAACAGTAAAAAAAGTGCTTTTGCAAGCTTATCGCCGTCCTGAAGCTGTCAGCGACGAACTGGTAAATATGCTGCTGGAACCTGCTAAAGACAGCGGCGCCGTCGAAGTATTTGTAGCATTTATCAGTTATTCTCAAGGCCCGCTACCGGAGGATTTGTTGCCGCGTTTAAGCTGTCCGGCTTTGATTTTGTGGGGGACAGATGACCCTTGGGAGCCGATCGCATTGGGCAGAGAATTGGCAAAGTTTCCGGCTGTTGAAAAGTTTATTCCTTTGGAGGGAGTGGGCCATTGTCCCCAAGATGAAGCGCCGGAATTGGTCAATCCTATTTTACTCGATTGGATTAAAGGGCGATCGGCGTTTGCAGAAACTTAGTGCTTTTGCTTTTTTCATCTGCGTTAATCTGCGTCAATCCCTTGTCATCTGCGGTTCACAAATTCTCTTTTTTTTACCGCAGATGATGGCAGATTAATACAGATTAACGCAGATGAATTAGATTGTTGGCTGTTGACTGGATTTGAGACCCGACGATGCTACCGGAATTGATATTACACAAACAGGAAACTATCAGGAGTAAACCCGCCTTGAATTACAGCAATTTGGTCAGATGTACCAGCCAAATTGATGGAGTTACCAACAATATTGTAGTCAGAGAGACTCCCACGTAGCTGAATGCGATCGATTCCCTGTTGGAAATCCTGAATCAGTGCAACTCCTGTTCCCTGATAGTATGTCTTGGTGGCATCACCGAGAACAAAAATATCTCTACCCCGACCCCCAATCAGCACATCCGTTTCATTGCTTCCCGGTGTAGCACTCAATGGATTTACTCCAATCAGGGTATCATTGCCGCGCAAACCTGAGAGTGTATCGTTACCATCTCCTCCTACTAAAGAATTGTTTTGGATGTTTCCGGTAAGGACATCTACATTCGGAGTTCCTGTGACATTAACGAAATTCTCTACAGTAAAATTCAGAGTTCCGATACCGGGTAAATTGTTAACCGCCAAACGATTCTGCGACAAATCCACATTAATAGAAGCTGTGTCGCTACCTGTAGAAGCATCGATGGTATTAATCTGTCCTAAAGGAGCAATTATTTGTTCTATATTTTGCAGGGTATCTGTGCCGGCTGCGCCTTTATCTACAATACCTTTAGCCTCAATGGTAATGCCGCTGCCCAGGGAAAGATAGCTAATTGTATCGGTGCCTAATCCTCCAGTTATGGTATCTGTGCCGCTACTGCCTAGGATAAAGTTATCTAAACTATCTCCGGTAATATTGTCGTTTCCTGCTGTGGTGCTAATACTGTTAGCTGGCGGAGGGGGTGGAGTTTGGTTTTGGGGAGGTAAAGCAGAATTCGTAAGTTGTGCGCCTTGATTTTGGGGAGGAGGATTGCCCGGTGCGCCTTGATTTTGGGGAGGTTGGTTGCCTACTGCTGCCTGATTTTGCCCTGGAGGATTGCCCGGTGCGCCTTGATTTTGAGGAGGTTGGTTGCCCGGTGCGCCTTGATTTTGGGGAGGTTGGTTGCCCGCTGCGCCTTGATTTTGGGGAGGATTGCCTGGTGCGCCTTGATTTTGGGGAGGATTGCCTGGTGCATTGATTGAATTAGGAAATAGTGCTGGCATGATGTAATTACCTGGATTAGTTTTCTAAGTTTGAATCAGTTGTCAGGCTAAAGAAATGAATTCTCAATCGGCCTTTGATTTAGTCTCTAAAATCATTAAGTTGGTTGAATATGACATTTATCCCTGTCCTAGGATTACAGTTTTGTAATCTGGAGAAATTAGCGTTTTTCTGAATTTTGAGGTAAATTACGATCGCCGGGTGGACGCGGTGGAATGCCCAAAATTTTAATCAACTCTGCTTCGGTGACTCCCAACTTTTTCGCTGCACCGGGAATATCTAAACGAGGACGGGGCGGTGGGCTGGGCGGGCGATTATTTTCAGTTGGAGGTTCGGGCGGTTTGGCGGGTAGCCCCAAAGCTTCGATTAACTCGGCTTCGGTGACTCCTAATTGTTTGGCAGCAGCGGCAAAATCTATACGGGGCGGATGTCTGCGCTCTTGACTGGGTTCGGGCTGGCTCTGAGCTAGTACAGTATTAGAATTAGCTGTAGTTCGATCGGGAAAAGTCAAGCTGCTAAATCCCAGCAGCAAGGCTGTAGCAGGTAATGCCAGCAGTGAAGCAATTTTCATGATAGTTACGATCGCCGATCCAAAAATGTTGACAGCTACATCAAACTCCCCAAACATTACCTGCAACATTGTGGATAGATTACAGTTTTGTAATTTAAGTAAATCCACGCTCGCGGTATAATCGCAACCTAATCGGTAAATCTATGAATGTTCTATACGTTGAAGATGAAGAAAAAATTGCCAATTTTGTTTGTATGGGCTTGAAAGAACAAGGCTTTGTTGTGGATTATTGCGATAATGGCAATGATGGCTACGATCGGGCGATGGATAATGAGTACGATGCGATCGTACTTGATATTGTTTTGCCGGGAAAAGACGGATTATCTATTCTCAAACATCTGCGAAAGGCTGGGCGCAACGTACCTGTGATTTTATTAACTGCTCGCAATGAACTAGACGATCGCATTGAAGGGTTACATCTCGGTGCTGATGACTATTTGGCTAAACCGTTTTTTGTTGAGGAGTTAGTTGCTCGGATTTATGCTGTGGTGCGGCGGGCTTCAGGCGGTGGGCAAAATATTCTGAGCGTTGGCCCTGTTAAGCTCGATCGCATTCTCCGAGAAGTTACTTGCGATCGCCATGCGGTAGAACTTACAAGTCGCGAGTTTAATCTGTTGGAATATCTGATGCGATCGCCCGGTAGGGTACTCACCCGCACGCAAATCCTCGAACATATCTGGGGTTATGATTTTAATCCGAATACGAATGTAGTAGATGTATGTATTCAACGCATTCGCAAGAAAATTGAACCGATTGGCGGTACAGGATGGGTTGAGAGTGTGCGCGGCGTTGGCTATCGGTTTCGCAAACCAGATTCTGCATCGTGAAATTGCAATCTTTCCGCTTTCGCATTGCTCTATCATCTGCTGTTCTAGCAAGTATTGCTTTAATTGGCTTTAGTATTGTTTCGTGGTGGTTGATTTATGATGCTAAGGTAAAACGTCTTGATGCTGAAATCAAGAATCAGTTAATCCAATCTACCCGCCCGCAATCGACCCAATGGGATGCTTATAGTGATTCTTTGCCATCAGTTTTGGGCATGAATGATGGGGAAACAACCGCGGCTTTGCTGGTGAATGATAGAGATGGTAATTTGCTCTACCGATCGAGCCAGTGGCAAGATGGACTTGATGCTAATACATTATGGCGATCGCTGCCTCAACCGCCTCCCGATCCACATAGAATACCTTTTCAATTACAACCTCCCCCTCCGCCCTATCCACCTCCAGCCTATCCACCACCTCCCGATCGACCCGATTCATTTTCACCGAGAGAAAGAAGACCCCCGCGCGATCGACATCCTCAATTCGATCGACCCAATTTTCCTCGATTTTTCAAATCTAAACTAGCAACCCAGCGTACTAGCAGGGCAGTTTGGCGTGTGGGCGCCATTCATTCTCCTCAGACTCAAATAGCGATCGCTGTTAACTTACAAGCGATCGATCGGGAAATGGCATCGATTGGCAATATCTTTCTAATTTCTATTCCCGTAGTGCTTTTACTCGTGGCCAGTGGAGCGTGGGTGATATCGCGGAGTATTCTATATCCAATTGGGCGACTCACGATGGCAATTCGCAATGTCACTGTACAAGGGCTAGATCGGCGCGTCCCTGACGGAGCAACCGATATAGAGTTTGTAGAATTAATTTTTGTGTTCAATCAGATGCTAGAACGTCTCGAACGAAGTTTTAAACAAGCTTCTCGTTTTAGTGGAGATGCTGCCCACGAATTAAAGACTCCGCTGGCAATTTTGCAAGGTCAACTAGAACGGGCTTTGCATCAAGTTGAATCTGGTTCTGAGGTGCAGCAAACGCTGAGTAATTTATTGGATGAAGTGCGTCGTTTGAGTGAAATAACCCGTAAACTTCTCTTACTTTCTCACGCCGATGCCGGACGTATGGGTTTACATTGGGTTACGGTGAATATGTCTGCTTTGCTATCGGAAATTGCCGAAGATATGGAACTGCTAGCACCGCAATTAGATGTACAAATGGCAATTGCTCCCAATTTATATATCAAGGGCGATCGCGATTTGCTGGTGCAGGTTTTGCAAAATTTGGTTGGTAATGCGATTAAATATAATTTACCGAAGGGTTGGCTCAGGTTACAGGCTAACTGTCAGGGAAAAAGAGTAATTGTGAAAATTGTCAATAGTTCTCACGATATTTCTTTGAGGGAGCGCGATCGCATTTTCGAGCGCTTCCATCGCGGTGACTCCACTCAGATCCAAAAAATAGAAGGCTCGGGATTGGGGCTAAGTTTAGCAAGGGAAATCGCACGGGCTCACGGCGGCGATATCAAACTAGATGCTGCCATACTTGGTCAAACAGGGTTTATACTGAGCTTACCGGTGGGCGATCGCGATTAATGGAATTTGAAAATTTTTAAGTTGCAACAAAGCTCAAACTTGCGATGTTAGCCAGTTTACTTGCACGATAGACTACCTCAATTCTATCGCCTGACCGATTTGCAGCGTTTGGAAAAAATCAAGACAATTTGGGACGCCTATATGGTAGCTGAATGAAGGAAGAGGCACTTTAGGATCGCGAATTAAATAACTTACAATTTTAATTGTTATTGTGGGATGGGCGTCTCGCCCGTCCCACTTTCAAGAGTGGAAGTTATTTAATTCTCATTCCTTAGCTAAGCGATCGCGTTAACTTAGAATTGAGAATTTTTAGGAGTTGAAGTGGGAGCTATATTTCCGCGATTGCGCCATAGCAACAACGGAATGCTTAACGTTCCTAAAATCATTACAACTCCAGTCAGAATCCAAACTAGCACACGATTTGGGCGATAATCACCTCGCTCAATTTGCCAGAAAACTCGATTATAACGCCATGCTGCTAAGGCAATGACCGCAATTCCAAAAATGACCAGACTCAGCCCTAAAGTTTCGGAGTTGAAGAAGGGAGGGGAGGAAACTTCTTGCTGAGTCACTGTAGCTTGAAATTGACGGAGGAATAAACTGAACCGACTGATCGCAAACCCAAAACCAATTAAAGCCAGTGAAGTTCGTAACCATGCGAGAAATGTGCGTTCATTAGCCTGATGTTCCCGCTGTCGGTCTATTTTAGCACCCTTGTTCATCAACCTTACCTTTATAAAATATCTTAAGTTTTCCCTCCTTGATTATTGTTTCAGTTCAGATTGCGGAGGGAACTATCGGTATTGCGATCGCGATCCATCATCACCAAAAAAGATAGTATCAGTAAATCGACAAAAAAGCGATCGCGCCCATCTCTAGCAACACAAAAGAAGAGGACACAGCAATGCTGTGTCCCTAGAAATACCCCAGTTAAAATCGAGTTTAAAAAGACTTAGCCGCCCCGCCGGACTGAGCCTTTTTCTCCAACCAATCCTTACCCAATCTGATTGTCACGTCGGACTGCAAAGAACCGGTACTCTCAACCAGCACATCTCCAAAACCCAAAAACTGGCGAATCGCTTGAGCACCTTTAATATCGCCCTGTTGAGCTACTAGAGTAGTTACCTCCAGCGGTTCGGGCCAAGCTTTATAAACCTGAACATTCCGATAACCGGCTTGAGTCAAATTATTGACAAAAGCTTCAACAGCCGATGGATCTCCGGTACTATCTTGAATCGCCACATTCAGAAAAGTCGAATCAGCATTCTCAATTGTCCAAGTATTTTGGCCGAAGTCAAAATGTTCCGCCACCATAGTTTCGATGGCATATTGGTCGGGCAACCAAAAACTTGCCTTGTAGTCCTTAGAATCGCTAAATTTGCCGGGAACCATCAACATCTGCACGCTAGCGCGATCGGTTTGAGTAGCAAAACCAGCCAAAGCTACCAATTCTTCTATACTCAAATTCGTGTCCAGGTGAGACTGAATCACCGATAAAATCTTCGGTAGTCGAGACAGCAAACCTACATTTACTTCCTGTTCCACAAAAGCCCGCATCAACAATTGTTGGCGCTGCACCCGCCCGATGTCGCCCAAATCGTCGTGGCGGTAAAGCAAATATTGCACGATTTGTTCGCCGTTTAGTTTCTGCTTGCCCGCCTTTAAATCTATATATAAATGCTGGCTTTCATCGGTATACTTCATGTCTTTAGGGACATTAATAGTAATGCCACCAAGGGCATCTACTAAACTTTTTATACCATGAATATTAACTGTGACGTAGCGGTCAATTCCCACACCGCCTAGGAGTCCGCTGACTGACTTCGCTGACGAAGCTGGGCCCCCGTAGTAATTAGCTTCGTTGATTTTCACCTCGCCCCTACCTTCAACATAGGTGCGGGTGTCTCGCGGAATGGAAAGCACGCTTAACTTTTTATTTTGAGGGTCAAACCTAACCAACAGCATGGTATCGGTTAAGCCCTTAAATGAGTTTTCCCAAACCTCGTGTCCGACATTTTTGTTGACACTTCCTTCGATGTCAGAGGTCAGAACTTTAAGTCCTAAAACTAAAATATTAACTGGGCGAGTCAGCTCCGGCATTTTCATGTTGAGCTTTGCCATGTCGCCTTGAGAAAATACCGCCGCTTCTTCAGGGCTCAACTTTTGTTGCTGAAGCGGCGTTGTAGAAAGGGAGACGGCTAGCAATGCTCCGGCTGTGGCTGAGAGCATGGCTACTCCAGCCAAACCAAAACCAAAACCCAGCCAGCGGCCTCGATGGGGCTGGGCAGATTTTTTGGTTGCAGGTTGAGCAGTTGATTGTTGGATAGGGTCTTGATTAGGAATTTTTTGAGCTGGCACTGGCTTCCTCACACACAACAAAAATAAAAAAGATAATGGCAATATGTAGTATCAAGCTGAAGACGCAATCAATCAATAGGGTAGGAGCTTAAAATAACCCTAAATTATGATAAATGTTTGCCCACTACTTGCTCGGCTACGCGGCTAATTCCGGGCAACCATAGCGGTTGACGCTTCCAGAGGCGAACCATCAGTCCCAGAGCAACGATGAAATAGCTGGTGGTTAGCAGGCTACTCATTAATAACATAGGAAGTGTCGGAGATTCCGCAGAAATCGCTCCAGCTTCTAAAAGAATATGTCCTAAGAGCCAACTAAAAGCAAGGGCAATTGCCAAGCGGCTGATGGCTTTGCGTTCGGGACTACCCTGGCGACGGTAAAGAGTCCACAGGGCAGGGAAAAAGCCGATGACTGGGATCATTAATACAAACAGACTGGCACGATCGAGTTCAGGATTTTCTAAGGGATCTGTTCTTTTCATAATTCGGTACTCAAAATTTGCAGAAGGTCAGATTTTGCACACAAGTTATTTGTTAGAGGGAAAATTTATATCCTAAACCAAAATTCGGAGAGCTGGGCTGGTGCGCGCTCGCCAAACTTGTCTGTCAGAGGTAAAATTTTTCTGCCCTCCCAATCTCGCGACCGATGGTTGGCAACTTTTCGACCCGGAGACCCGTATTTTGATAAACTGGATACAGCACAGCAGACAGGAGAACAGACTTAGCCATGACCCAATCCCAAAAATCAATTGTTATTGCTCCATCCATATTATCAGCCGATTTTAGCCGTCTTGGAGAAGAGATTCAGGCTGTCGATCGAGCTGGGGCTGACTGGATTCACGTAGATGTGATGGACGGTCGCTTTGTTCCTAATATTACTATCGGGCCGCTGATTGTTGAGGCAATTCGCCCCGTTACTACCAAGGTGATCGATGTCCACTTGATGATTGTGGAGCCGGAGAAGTACGTGGAGGACTTCGCTAAGGCTGGTGCTGATATTATTTCGGTTCACGCCGAGCATAATGCTTCGCCTCACTTGCACCGCACCCTCGGCCAAATTCGGGAATTGGGCAAAATGGCTGGTGTGGTTCTGAATCCTTCGACGCCGCTGGAGTTGATCGAGTACGTGCTGGAACTTTGCGATTTGGTGCTGATTATGAGCGTCAATCCGGGCTTTGGTGGTCAAAGTTTTATCCCGGCTGTTTTGCCGAAAATTCGCCAGTTGCGTAAAATGTGCGACGACAAGGGCCTCGATCCTTGGATTGAGGTAGATGGCGGTTTGAAGGGGAACAATACTTGGCAGGTTCTGGAAGCGGGCGCAAATGCGATCGTCGCTGGTTCTGCTGTGTTTAAGGCGAATGATTACGCAGCAGCGATCGAGGGTATCCGCCACAGCAAGCGCCCGACTCCTGAGTTGGCTGCGGTTTAATCAAAGATTTTTCGAGTTTTTCTGGTTTTTCTCGTTCCCAGCCCAAGCAGGCTGGGAACGAATTTTTAGACTCGGTTTCCAAGAGTCATCAATTATTTATTTCGAGACAGATGCGAGAATGCTTTCCATTTCAGCAAGCTCGATCGCCCCGGAGAAAGTTTGGCCGTTCATAATAAAAAATGGAGTGCCTTCAATGCCCAGTTGTTGAGCAAGTTGCACGTCTTTGGCAATGGCGGCTTCGGCAGCAGGGCTGTTGCGATCGGTGTTGAATTTATCTAATTTTAGATTGAGCTTTTGGGCGATCGATGTATACAATGGTTCGCCTAACTCTTTCTGCCCTTCAAACAAAGCGCTGTAGTATTCCCAGAATTTGCCCTGCTGGCCCGCCGCCCAAGCTGCTTTAGCTGCGGGCAGCGCTTGAGGGTGAATAGAAGTCAAGGGAAAATGCTTGTAAGCTAAAGTAACTTTGTCCTGGTGTTTTGCCATAAACTGCTTGACAGTATCGTGGGCGCGCGCGCAAAACGGACATTGAAAGTCAGAGAATTCTAAAAGTACAATTTGCTGCGAAGCTGAACCCGTGGTGGGAGAATCCCCGATCGCAGATTTGGGATTAGTTTTCATCTCCTGCAAAAATGACTGCTGCGCTGCTTTGAGAGACTGCTGCTGCTGTTGCTGGTACGCTTGTACCGACTCTAAAATTGCTTGCGGGTTTTCGCGGATAATCTGCAAGACTTGCTCTTTCAACTTGGGATCGACTGAATTGCCAGCCGCTGACTGCGCGGGGGAACAACCGATAAATACGAGGCAACCTGCCAGGAGTACAGCCAAGCAGAAGGCTTGCTGGCTGCGGAGTTTTCGCCAAATAGTGGATACGTTCATCTTTTTTTCTGATTCACAGCAACACTTAATCCTACATTTAATTTTGCGGAGTGTCAGGTATACCGCTGTTGACTGCTGTCCAGCTATTTTTAGCTTTGAGCAATAATTAGCCATTGGCAATCAGTAATTCGTAGTCGGTAATTTGCAAGGGGTGTTAATCCCATGAACACCGAATAACCTAATAATTAAGATTTAAATCATTAAAATTTATTATAATAAATTTTTGCCTCAAACGACCCAATAAAAAAGGTTTGTACTGAGGACTTTAGTCGCGATCGGATTATGAGGAGTAAAGTCTTAACTACAAACGTACTCGCGGTTATTTTACAGGGCTAGATATAAAAAATAAAAGGACGACCAGGCGGTCGTCCTTTTATTTCTGCACGTATTATCCGCTTTTAGGGTTGTCTGAATCCAAAATTATTTGCGGTTGTTGAGCCATTTAGCCGCAACTATTCCCAAAATACCAGCAACAACTGGATTGCCCAAAAACTTCATCAAACTCGGCTGTTCGGCCAGCACTTCTTGGAAAATATCCGGGTGATTGTGATAGGTAAACGAAGCCAGCTTGGTAACATCGTCAGCATTCATGCGGCTGGCGTGGTGGGTAGAAAGTCCTAGCTGCTTTTCCAATTTGCGATCGTCCAATCCTCTCTTGCCCAAATGCTTGAAGAATTCCCGCGCCACGTCGTCGCGTTCGTTTGGCTTAATTTGGGCGATCGCCTTTTGCAATTCCGGTTCCAACTGAGCCGGCGGGAGGGAGTCGTGATTCAGGGAACGCCCGAATAATTGTTTGCGCTGAGCCGGCGAAGTTCTCTGAGCAAAATCGTCAAAGTTTTCGTAATCTTCACCAGTTGTCTCCGGCATCATTTCTCGATCGCCCTGGGCTAAATCCTTCATGATTTGATGCTTGTAATTATCGCTGCTACTCATGGTAACTCTCTTGCAATCTACACAACATTTCAGTCTTAAATTGAGATAATTTCGACTTCAAAAAACTGCGGAATATTAAACCGCCACGCGGCTATCATTTAAGCTTGCTAACCCTGTCAAGACTTGTATTCAATCTGATTTGATTGCTGGTCGTACTTAGCAGTCAAAATTAGTTTCTTGTCAGGAGCGTAAACCAAAACACTTACATCCTGATTTGGGAAATTGCGGTGAAAACCTTGTGCTAAAGATTTCGCCAAATCTTTCACTTCAGTCGGGCGGACTTGCGGGGTAATTACAACTCCCAATTTGTTATTGTCGCGGACGTAAGCATCCTGAACCAAGCCCTTAGCGGTCTTTGTTACCCATTGACCAAAATCTTGACCTGCGGCGGTATTGCCACGTTCTAGCTGCGCGTAATAACCCTGAGTGCCACCAATTGCTACAGGTACATCAGTCGGTTTTTGGGCTGAAACGCTGGGCGCGCAGGCAGTAGTAACAGCCAGCATTAATACCAATAGTACGCCCGCAATTATTTGGCGACTCTGCTGCAATAAACTCACCTTTTTTCCTCCGTTCTGAATGAAAACAAGTTGAATACTTGAAAGGGTCAGGTTGCGCGACCCTCTCAACTATTATTAGGCTTAGTCTAGTTTCTTTTTGAGCTCATCTTTTACATCTTCGATCGCATGACCAGCTTCAGCTTTTGCCTGCTTGGCTTTGCCTTCTGCTTTATCTTTCGGGTCGCCAGTAATATTGCCTAGGGCTTCTTGAGCTTTGCCTGCGATGTTGTTGCCAGTTGCCTTTGCTCTATCTTCGCTCATGGGTTTCTCCCTATGTGTATCTAATCAGACATTTTTTACTTAATAAACTCATCATAGGTAACTAGGAGCTGCGTTGCACTCTACCTCTAGGAAGAAACAATGAATAAAAAATGAAGAGGGAACATGGAAGATGGAAAAATAATTTTTCAATTTTAGACGGACTGCCACTTTCATAGTTACCGACTTTTTTTACCGTTTCTGCTGGCTGCAATCAAGTATTTTTGTAAAAAACTGCTGGAGGGTCGCCCGTGCGTCCAAGACTATTTTTTTAAGCCCCCAAAAATTTATAATTTTTAAATAAAATTTAAAAAAGCCTTAAAAAAGCGGCTGTGGGCAAGACAGCATCTTACCCACAGCAGAAAAAATTCCGTATTAGTTTTAATCTACCTTATGATGACATTCTTCATCTATTTTGTGCTGAAGTTCTTCTTTCAACTGTTCGACAGCGCGCATAGTTTGAGCATCTTCTTGTTTTTGCGGACCCAGGGCTTTTTCTGTTTCCTCACCGAGCAATATTTCCCTAGATTTTGGTAGCGTGACTTGATTTTCGCTGCCCGTCTGGGTCGCGTTTTCTTGACTATTCATTAGTTTTTCCCCTATTGTTTGCAAAATTTATTTTTAACAAGGGTACTTAGAAGTTAACCTTATATTTATCATAAGGGAAATCACGAACACTTCCCTCTGTCTGAAGGGAGATAGGGGCTGGTGAAGAGCTTTGAGTTTTGAGTTTTATAGTTAAGATAAATTACGGAAACTGCCATTAGCCCCAAAGGAGATAGGTGAAGGGGAATAGTGCGTGAGATTGCTTGGTGAGTCGCAAGGCGCGGGCACTGAAGGAGTTGGGGAAAGGGGAGGAGGGGGGAGAATTTTTCTGTGGCGCGATCGTCCTAAGTACCTTTTGTCGTTTGTTAGATGAGGCTGTTTCGACATCCTTGACATACTCCCCGACCGTCGCGGACGGAGATTCTAATTCATAGTTCATCGATGTCCACTTGCTATCTCAGGGTGTATCGTCAATAGTAGAGGGGGTATTCTCCCCACGCTTTCCCTCTTTCGAGCCGGATTCCTCTTGCCCAGAAATACCGTTTTGCCCCTCCATTCCTAGCATCTTCATTGGTTTTTTCAGGATAATTAAAGTCAGTGAAGGAGTCGCCTCCTCCACTGCTCTCCAAAACTGAACGTGGGCGTTGCTGAACTAAGGTATGATTAGTTCAAAGAGAAATTGGCAAAAACAATTAACTAAAAGTCACAGCCTATGAAATGTCCTGAATGTAAATCAAGTTATGTCACTAAAAATGGCCATAAAAAAGGTAAACCGAATTATCTTTGTGTTGAGTGTGGTAGGGAATTCATAGAATGCTACCAACCCCAGAAAGGTTACTCTCAATAAGTTAAGCAGGAATGCTTAAAAATGTATGTTAATGGTATGGGTTTTCGAGGAAGTGAAAGAATCAAAGGTGTTCACCATACAACAATAATTAATTGGTCAAACAGGTGGGAGAACTTTGGCCAGACGCTTACGAACCAGACACAATTCCCGATGTCGGAGAACTAAATGAATTAGAAATATTTATGGGTTCAAAAAAAATCTGGCTGTGGACAGCAGTAGACCACTTCAAAGCAGGTATTTTAGGATGGGTTTTAGGGAATCATAGTGCCCAAACATTTAAACCTTTATGGGAGAGCGTTGAGAAATGGAAATGCTATTTTTACGTAACAGATGGCTGGAAAATTTATCCCATGTTTATTCCAGATGGTGACAAAATCATCTCTAAAACTTATATGACTTGCCGTTGAAGGTTAAAATACAAGCCTCAGACATTATTGGGCTGGATTAAAGAGAAAAAATCTTTGTTATTATAAATCCGAAGAAATGCTCAAACATTCAATTCGTTTACTAATTTACGCTCCTCAAATTATCGGACGTTCCCATTCCATATTCAAGTAATCATTTCGATACTCTGAGGTGAACGCTATTCTACCTGAACTGCCCGGAATGGTTGTCTAATCATACCTCTATTCAGCAACGCCAAAAATTTTTGCAAGACCAGCACCACCAACTTTCTACTTATGGAATTGGTCAAGGCTGAAATATAGACGATTTATGGGAGGAAGGCTACTTTTCGGCACATCTTAGCCGTATCATCTGTTGTTTAGTTCACTCTACTTCATGCCGTTTCACCTGAGTTCGGCTCAGTCAAGGCAACTGCTAGTCATTGAGCAGCCTGCACGTTACTCATTGCGACTTCCCAAATGCCTTTTGCACAATAGCTGTAAAAGTTAGGAACAGGCAGAAACAATGAAAGCTACTGGTAAGGTGTATACAATTGATTTGGCTGGGAATCAGTATCAAAGCCCTCGCTACTTGCAAAGTCGGGCGAGGATCAACTCTCTCATCGACCATTATATGTCATTGGAAGTTTTGAGCGATCGACTTTCCGATCTACCCCAGCAATTTTCCACCCCGCATCCCCGCCCTTGGGAGCCCATAGATTGGCAAGGAATTAATCGCGACCAAATTATTGGTGTCAAGCCAGAAATATTTTTGCAAATTTTGGCAAGTGCGGCAGAAATTGAAGCTCCCATCCGCAGCTACGGTAGAGAAAGTTGGTGCTATTTACAGCATATTTACCCGCAAATGGCGCGGTTTATGGGAGGATTTTTTGATGACAATGGCAACATCTTAGAGATAGGTGTCTGGGAAAAAGAAGAACGCCAACATTGCCCGACATTTAGGAAAATTTACCAGCAACTTACAGCCGAAAAACTGCAAGTTAAACCCAACTCTGTTAATGGTTGTCAATCCACAGGTGACGCTTGGCAAGATACCTATAAACACGTGATTAGTCGCCTCAGTACCGAGTGGGGAGCTACTTCTGTTTATTTATGGTTGATGGTACACTCAACAGGAGCGTTGCAACAGGCAATTTCGCAGCCTTTACAGGATGAAATCAATCATTTGGCTAAGTTTTGGGGTTTCAGCCGCTGGGCTTTCTCCCAGAGTTATTTCAATCAACTAAAAGGCTCTACCAAAAACCTGATTGCTTTGCTGAAACACCATCAGATTGAACGCACGCACGGCAATGATGTGTTTAATACTTCACTCAGTCTCAAACAGATTTCTTTGGTGTTGGAATTGACTTTTACATTCACGCGAGTGATGGTGCGTTTGCGGCGCTGGAACCGTGAACTCAGTCGCAGTTATCTCAGACATTTGTTTGGTACTGCGCCGATGGTTGATGCACCGCGCCATGTCGCTTAAATCTGAGATATTGCACGAGTTTCATGAACAGGCAAAATGCCTGTTCCACTCATAGTTCAATTTTCTTGTGGGGGTAAGGTGAGCCATAGGCACCCAGCTATGTTAAAGTGCTGACATATCTAGTCGTTTTAATCTTGAAGAATACAGCGCATGAATCAAAGTTTAATGAATCTGTAACGATCGCACTTCAGAGACAATTGAAATTAAAAGGTACTATAAATCATGCAAATTACGATCGACCTTCCCGACAATCTACCTCTGACTGAAGCCGATGTGCGACTCGAACTCGCGATCGTACTTTATCAGCAACACAACCTCAGTCTCGATCGAGCCGCTCAACTCGCTGTAATGTCTGTGGACGACTTCTACCAACTATTAATCAGCAGCCATATTGTCACCCCGCCCGCAGATCCCGATGACGAGCCTGCCGAACTCGTCCTAGCCAGCCTCCGTAACTCCCTCCAGCAAATTAAAGAAGGCAAATTGTATCCTATTTCCGAACTGTGGGAGGGCATTATTGATCGCGTTTGAAAAAGCCACCCAATTCATAAAAGTTTGAGTATTTAATTTCAGAGTTACCACTGACAGATAGACTCTGGCTTGAGAGGACAAGTCTTGGGTGCGATCGGGTTTCCCCTGATGTGGAGCCGAGTCAGTTTAGTCAAGGAGTGTAAGGGTTTGATGTCTCTGATTTGATTGCTATCGAGGTTGAGCACAGTCAGATTAGTCAAAGATTCTAGCGGTTTGATGTCGCTGATTTGATTATTGTTGAGACCAAGCTCCTTCAGGTTAGTCAAAGATTCTAGGGGTTTGATGTCGCTGATTTTATTGTTGCTGAGGACAAGATGCTTCAGGTTAGTCAAGGATTCTAGGGGTTTGATGTCGCTGATTTTATTGCCAATGAGGATGAGCACAGTCAGGTTAGTCAAGGATTCTAGCGGTTTGATATCGCTGATTTTATGGTCATCAATCAGTCCGAGTCCCGGAAGACTCGAAAGTTTTCGATCGGCGGCATCGCACTCAGTAGTCCCGGCTATCTTCAACAGCTCCTCAACAGTATGTTTAGCTTCGGGACTCAAATCAGCTTTTTGGCGACACCAATCGGCAAATGTTCGTCCACTTTTTCCCAGTTGCGGATCGGCGACTAACTTGGAAGGCTTATTTCCACAGGATATTAGACCGATCGCACTTAAAGCAATTACTATCAACCTTGATAAATTCATGTATTTCTGTGCAACTATAACTGTCATCATTTTGTATCTCTAATTATCTAAATAGACAACGGCAGGTTGACAAACTGTCACGACACTGCCAGATAGTTCTAAAATAACTGTGATATTAAACTTGTACCAATAATTTGATCTCCGAAAACTCAGGAAAATACCTTATGAACGGCCCAGCATCTTACACATCGTATCAACTGACCGATCGCGAACGCGCCAACCTTAGCCGCCTAATCGATTACACTTCCATTCGATCGATACCCGAATTTTGGGCGATCGTCAAACAACAATTCGGTCAAACCGTCGCCCTCCACGACCCCCACAGCCAGCCAGAAATCCAACTCACCTACACCGACCTCTACCAGCAAATCCAGCAATTCGCCGCCGGCCTCCAAGCCCTCGGCATCGAAGCCAATCCCGAAGAAGCAGTCCCTCCGCGCGTCGCCCTCTTCGCCGACAACAGCCCCCGCTGGCTGATAGCCGACCAAGGTATCATGATGGCTGGGGCCGCCAACGCCGTTCGAGGCGCCACCGCCGACCCGGAAGAACTTTTGTACATCATCCAAGACAGCGGCAGCACCGCCTTGGTAGTCGAAAACCGGGCATTACTCAAAAAACTGCAACACCGCCTCCCGGATTTGCCCATCCAACTCATCGTCCTCCTCTCCGACGAAGAACCGGAAACCAGCCAAACCCTAAGCACAGTAAAATTTTCCCAAGTCATGACCACAGGGGCAAACCGCCCCCTCAAACCCACCAACCACAAGCCTCAAACCCTCGCCACCCTCCTCTACACCAGCGGAACCACAGGCAAACCCAAAGGCGTCATGCTGACTCACGGGAACCTGCTGCACCAACTCACCACCTTGGGCACAATTCTCCAGCCCGAAGCCGGCGAATCTGCCCTCAGCATTCTGCCCAGTTGGCACGCCTACGAACGCAGCGTCGAATACTTCCTGCTTTCCCAAGGATGCACGCAAATTTACACCAATATTCGCTATTTCAAACAAGACTTGAAAACTTACAAACCCCAGTACATGGTCAGTGTTCCGCGCATCTGGGAATCGATTTACGAGGCCGTACAAAAGCAATTTCGGGAACAGCCGCCGAACAAACAAAAATTGGTGAATTTCCTGTTATCTTCCAGCCAGCAATACATCGAGGCCAGCCGTATTTTTCAAGGATTAACTCTCAGTTTGAAACCTGCTTCTGCTACTGAAAAACTCATCGCCTGCATCAAAAGCATTCTGTTGTCACCCATCCACGCCCTCGCCGAAAAACTGGTTTACCAAAAAGTCAGGGAAGCTACAGGGGGACGGTTCAAATGGGCGATTAGCGGTGGCGGTTCTTTGGCCGCGCATATAGACAATTTCTTTGAAATAGCGAATATCGGCTTGTTGGTGGGATATGGTTTAACCGAAACGTCCCCGGTTTTAACCGTCCGCCGCCCTTGGCACAATCTTAAAGGTTCCGCTGGACAGCCCATTGCCCATACGGAAATTAAAATAGTAGACCCAGAAACCAGACAGCAACTGCCCACAGGCCAGCGCGGTTTAGTCTTGGCGCGGGGGCCGCAAATTATGGCAGGTTATTATCTTAATCCCCAAGCGACTGTTAAGGCGATCGACTCCGAAGGCTGGTTCGACACCGGCGATTTGGGCTGGCTGACACCGGGAAACGACTTAATCTTGACCGGGCGGGCCAAAGATACGATCGTCCTCAGCAACGGCGAAAACATCGAACCCCAGCCCATAGAAGACGCCTGCGTCCGCAGCCCCTACATCGACCAAATTATGCTAGTAGGTCAAGACCAGAAATCCGTCGGCGCCTTAATTGTCCCCAATGCAGAAGCTGTGCAGAAATGGGCCGAAACTCAGAATCCCCCTTTACACGAAATTGACTGGAATAGCAAGACAATTCAAGATTTATTCCGCAAAGAATTGAACCGAGAGGTGCAAAATCGCCCTGGATACCGCGCGGACGATCGCATCGGCCCGTTCCGGTTGATTCAGGAGCCATTTTCGATGGAAAATGGAATGTTGACCCAAACCCTGAAAATTAAGCGCCCGGTTGTGACGCAACACTACCGCGATATGATTGACGGGATGTTTTGAAATATTCGCAGGACTTGGGGAATGGAAAAGAAAAAATTATCCCAACACCCGAGTCCCGAGTCCGAGTCCTCAGTCCTGGGTCATTAGTTCATGTTTACCAACTAATGACTAATGACTAATGCCTAATTCCTAATTGACAAGCAACAACTTTATGGAACCACAATTACTCTTGAAACGATCGATTAACGTTAAAGTCGTCGTTACTCCCCGCTGGAAAGAAGAAGCTCAACAGCAACTCCAAGCCCAAATCAACCAAATAGATTCTCAGCTACAACAGTTAGAAATGCAAGGGCAGCGGATGATTTCAGAAATCCAAAAGCAAAATCTGCAGCCCCCAGGCCCGCAAGTAATGCAGCAAATAGAAAACATTCAAGTGCAGGTGAATCAAAGAAAAAGCGAACTGCTAGAACAGAAAAACCAAAACCTGCAACAGCTTCAGCAAGTGCAGGTGCTAGACCTGGAACAAGAAGTGAGTCAAGGTCAAATTGACGGCACATTCACTGTCGGGCTGGGAGAAAACTTGATTCAAAAAATGCAAGTAGAAATTCTCCTCCGCGACGGCATAGTCGAAGAAATTCGAGGTGATATTTAGAAATTGGTAAGTGGTAATTGGCGATCGGTAATTGGCAAGAGATTTTGAGTCAACAGTCACCCCCCCAAATGCGAGACACTGGCATAATAATAAGTATTGCCGGTGGCCGGTCGCCAATTATCAATTGCCACATACCGATTACCTATTACCAACTCAAAAGGACTTTTTACAGATGATTCGCGAAGTTTTCATGCCAGCCCTGAGTTCGACAATGACAGAGGGCAAAATTGTTTCCTGGGTCAAATCCGCAGGAGACAAAGTAGAAAAAGGCGAAACGGTGGTAGTCGTTGAATCCGACAAAGCCGACATGGACGTGGAGTCTTTCTACGAAGGCTATTTAGCAATAATTATCGTACCAGCAGGCGAAGTTGCTCCGGTGGGGGCGGCAATCGCCCTCGTAGCAGAAACAGAAGCCGAAATCGCCACAGCTCAGCAGCAAGGAGCCGCCGCCCCAAGCGCAGCAGCAGCCCCGGCTCCCAGCCCCGCTCCTGTGAGCGCAGCTACATCGTCAGCAGGTTTGCAGCAAAATGTCAGCCGCCAAAACGGCCGCAGCGTCGTTTCTCCCCGCGCTCGCAAATTAGCCAAAGAATTTAAAGTAGATTTGAATTCTATCAAAGGCAGCGGGCCCAACGGTCGCATTGTCGCAGAGGATGTGGAAGCAGCAGCCGGCAAAGCCCAACCCGCTCCGGTTCAGCAACCGGTAACAGTCCCCGCAGCACCCGCAGCACCCGCACCCGCAGCACCCGCCCCCGCAGCAGCCAAACCCGCCTCCGCACCAGTCCCGGCGATCGCACTTTCGGGCCAAAAAGTACCGATGAACGCGCTGCAAAATGCGGTAGTGCGGAATATGGAAGCAAGTTTGAGCGTGCCGTCTTTCCGCGTGGGTTACACAATTACTACTGATAATCTCGACAAACTCTACAAACAAATTAAGTCGAAGGGCGTCACGATGACGGCTATGCTGGCGAAGGCTGTAGCAGTAACTTTACAAAAACATCCTCTGCTGAATGCTTCTTATGTGGAGTCGGGAATTCAATACCGCGCTGATATTAATGTGGCGGTAGCGGTGGCGATGGATGGCGGTGGTTTGATTACGCCGGTGTTGCAAAATGCCGATCGCCTCGATATTTATTCGCTCTCGCGCACTTGGAAGGATTTAGTCGATCGCGCCCGCACCAAGCAGTTGAAGCCGGATGAATACAGCACCGGAACTTTTACTCTTTCCAATTTGGGAATGTTTGGAGTAGACAAGTTTGACGCTATTTTACCCCCGAATCAAGGCTCGATTTTGGCGATCGGTTCTTCGCGGCCGCAAGTAGTGGCTAATGAAGATGGTTTGATGGGAGTGAAGCGCCAAATGCAGGTGAATATTACTTGCGATCACCGGATTATTTACGGTGCTGATGCGGCGTCTTTCTTGCAAGATTTAGCGAAATTGATTGAGACAAATCCTCAGTCTTTAACGCTTTAGCGATCGTCCTAAATCTCCCTTTTACCCAAGGAAAGTAAAAGGGAGATTTTGACTATTTTTTAACCAAATATTTCATTATCTAATATAGACACACTTTGGTAAAGCAGATAAAATAGATAAATGATAGACTGATGTTATGGCAGGATTGTCTGGAGCCGGCGGCAATTGGCAAGTTATTGATGAAATAGCCGATCGGGATGTCGTCCAACAACAAGATAAGTTATCATGTGGCCCTGCTTGCGGTGAAATGCTCCTGGGCGATCGCGGAATTAATGGTGCGAAGCAATCTTTAATTGCCGCTGAAACTGGAGTACCTGTCAATATTGAAGATTTAGCCATCGCACTCAATACTCTGGATACAAACAGTTCTAGATTTTGGTTGGGCGGTACTATGTCTATTCCTGGGGCAACAAATTCTGAAATAGTTGAGGTATTAATTAGCACGGGTTCTTGGGCTGCTGTTTTGTGGGAAACTTTAGCTGACTTAGGGCATATAGTCATTGTTGATGGACTCGACGATACAGGAAAAATTCTGATTCGTGACCCTTGGAATGCTACAAAATATAAAATGGAATTAGAAGAGTTTTTAAATTACTGGAACCTTCAACCAGTTTACTCATTAATACGATGAAAGTGCAAGTTTTGTCTATTCAACCTGCGAGCGAACCTAATACTCACCAGGTTTTGGTGTCAGTTGGTACGGATACACACAAATTTATTTTTACCACAGAAGTCAATCAAGTGGGAGAACATTTACTTCAGACTACTCGCGGTGAGCGCACTTTTTCAGAAGTTTTCCGATTTAATCAGCGAGTAGCGATGAATGTGACAAATCTCGTGGTTAAATGCTACAATCATGAAAATATAAATCTTCCCGCAGATGTTGGCATTTTTGTCACTCCAGAAACAGCTTTATCAAAGCAAAAGCAATTGGAAAATAGCAGTTTAGCAGACACTGACTCGCAACAATCCAAAGCAGTCGAGCGAGAAACCCGTCAAAGGGCGATCGCAATCGTTGAGAAGTTACCGGAAGCTGTACTTGATGAAGCCGTTAAGTTTCTCGAATCTTTGTATGTTAAGGGCGAGCCCGTCGAGTAGCGATCGTACTTTTTGTTGTGAGAAATTCAGCCGCGTTTCGCACAGTGTAAATATACAGTCAACCAATAACTAATTACTCGATCGCACAGTCAAAACTTGCGGCGGCGTCGCATCCGGCGGATACAAGAAATCCACCTGCACCAAACGGCGTTCCCCCGGCTTCATATTCACATTCACCAAAGGTTCCCCCTGCTGTCCCCGGCGCTGCACGATGTGAATGTAGCGCGTCAAAGTCTTGCCCCTATCATCATTAAACATCACCCGCACCGTACCTCGGAAAAATATCCGATTTTCAGGAGGATCGTAAAACATCAATCCCCCCGATTCTGTATTTGCTTTAATCGGTGTTTGCATTTTAATGCTAACAGATTGGGACTCACGAGATTTGTTGTAAAGAGGAAAAGTTAAGTTGTATTGAATCCCGTAATTACCGTGAGCAAAATAAGCAGTATCAGGATAGCGAGCTAACATTTTAGCGCTTTGAACTTGACCAGTGCCAAAAGTTCCCGTATCAGTAGTGCTCAAAGCATAAGAAAATGACTCGCCGCGCTTGGGAATAGTTAAATAATCAGTTCTCGAATTGTCCGTAATTTTAGCTTGCCACTGGGAACCTTCAGCTACTCCAGCTACGCGGCCGTAAATTTTTTGCACCGGATTTTCGCCTCTCGGAGTTGGTGCTAAATCTCTCGGCCCCGCTAAACCTTTGGTATTTAAAATATTTTCCCACTCTTCTAATGTGGGATATTGCTCGACTCCTCCTTGACTTTGAGGAGCAAACATTGCTAATGATGCTACATAAACCGAATTGCTGCTCGACATTCGCATCAAGGTCGATCGACCGTTGGAAGCAGGCGTCACATTCCCCACAGGTATCGGCAAATTCATCAGCATTCGGCTCTCATTGGCGGGAATCTCGATCGCAGCGGGCAAAATGGCTTGTCTGTATCCCCGCAGGACATCGCTGGTGATGCGGCTTCCAGGCCCCGCAAACACAGTGCCAAATCGATTCTCTAAATACGACGGCAAATCGACAAACAAGGCATCCGGCCGAGTTAAATAAGTCGCTCCTTGCAAGACATTTAAAGTAACAGGTTCGGAGTTAGGATTGTGGACAATTATTCCTTGAAATAAGGTGCGAGTTTCTGCGCGATTTTTAGCTTTGGCGATGTGGTGGGCAAAGATGTCAAATCGGCCTTTGAAGGGAAAGTTTAAGTGTGCAGAAGGTACTTGTTTGGCTTCTTGCGGAAATGTGGAGAGCAAAATGCCTTCGGTTTGCACAACTTCGGGGCTGTTGCTGTTGAAAACCGGGATGCTGTCGAGTTGTCCCGGCAAAACGCGCACTTGCTGGGGCATTGTCACTGTTTTCAGCGGGCTGCTGCTTGGCTGTGGCGGCAAATCCAGTTCGTTTTCGGGTACGGGGACTTCTGGGTCGATGATCAGTTGTTGTTGGGCAGGAGGTGCGGGGATTGTTTGAGCTAGGGGGAAAATTGGCAAAAACATTGCTGAGAGAGCGTTTAACTGAACTTGCAGAAGATTGCCACATAGCAACCGACACAAAACCTTACCACAAGTTGGTTGATATTTTCTCGGGATTTTGAGGTTTTGTCAATCTAGAGCAAAAATAAGAGCCAGAGGCGGGATAGCTGCCCTGGCTCTTATGAGTTGATACTAGAAGTTAACGTCAATTCACTCGAAATGCTACAAGCTTTTCTGCCGATGGATGGCCTGCACCCCTGAGAAAATTTAAGCAAGAGCTTTTTTTGCCTGCTTGCGGCGGGCTGCGACTAAACTTCCCAACCCCATCACCATACCTGCAATAGTTGTTGGTTCGGGCACTGCCTCAGCATCAGCGGGAACTCCCGCCATAACTTTGTCACTGGTGCCAATATTAGACCCACTTACCTGCTGGAAGCGAACCCCTGCCTTAAGCGTACCATTCTGAAATCCCGTCAAGAAAGCACTTTCTGCCTGAGCCGCACTCAGACTGCTGCCCGTTAGCAAAAAGCTAACCAAAGTAGACTGATTTTTATATAAGCCTCCATTAGCGTTTCCACCATTAAAGCTATTGCGCGGAGTGCTAATGCCATAGTCGAAACCGTTGTGCAAGCCGCTAATATCAACATTGTTCCAAAACTTTGTAAAAGTGCTGCCTGCAGTCGGTTTAACTGATGCAGTAACGCCGCTCAATACGTCAAATGCCACCGCAACGAGAGAAGAGTCTGTTGCACCGCCGTCTGTAGCCTTAGTGCCAGTGGTATTGGTGATGCCCAAATTCAGGAGCAAGTCGGCTCCACTTTGGACAACGTTGAAGTCCAATGTTGCAGTAGCGCCGGTACCGATGACGTTGCCCAGGCTGTTGGTACTACCGTACTCAGGTGCCACGGATAAACTGAATGCTTGGGCTTGCGTTGCAGTTAGTAATGAAGAAGCAATGGCTAAACCAGCGGTAGCTAGACACGCGGTTAGCGGTTGGGCGAAGTTGGTTTTCATAAGAGTAATACCTTGTTTATATCGTTTGGGGATTGACTTTATTGATTTCTTCTGGTATCTATTTACATCATCTATCATGTAAAAGTATTTTTTTATACATTTTTGATACCTTTACCAAAACAATATTTTGCGAGGTTTATTCTTAAAGTTTTCGTAAACTCGGTTGTACCGCAAACGCTAGGATGACTGTTGCTGAGGCATTCCACGGCTAACTATCCGTTATTGCAACTTTCGGTACCATCGGCTGTTACAACCCGTATTTGCGTAATTTTACTAATGTAAAAGTTTTTTTTATACAAATAGATTGCCAATCTGTTGGCCGATCGCACGTTCCTGAGTCCGCGCACCATTTCCAAAATTGTTGGGCGTGAAGTCGGTTTCGATCGTCGGACGCTCAAACAATTTACCAATTACCAATTACCAATTACCAATTACCAACTTGCGTTATTTCTGTTTTATGACTACCAACGTAATGTCGTCAAAAACTTTATGTTTGTCAATATGTTGCCGCAGATGATCGATTACTGCTTGTCGAATTTCTTCAGCCGTTTTGTGGCGATTGTCTTTGGCTACTTGGCACAATCTTTCTATGCCGTAATATACGTTATTTGTATTTACAGCTTCGGTAATTCCATCTGTGTAAAGAACTACTACATCCCCTGGATTAAGATGCACTTGAATTTGGGAAACAAAACCCGAAATATCTTCCTCTAATCCCAGGGGAAAACCGAGTTCCAGTGTATCGATCAGTTCGATGTTACCATCAGTACGGACTACGATAACTTCTTCATGTTGACCGCTGAGGCTGAAGTTACTATCTTGATAATCTAACAAAGCCAAGGTCATGTTTTTAGACGAGTCTATGCGCTCGATGTTGGCATAAAGAGTGCGGTTTAACACATCAAGAAACTTCACCGGATCGGTTTCGTTCATTTGTTGGAGAGTGCGGACGGCGGTTTGCGCCATAATCATTAATACGCCACTTTCTAAACCATGTCCCGTAACATCGCCGATGCTAATTTTTACATTATCATTTAGGGTTAGCACGTCGTAGTAGTCGCCGCCAACTTCATCGGCAGGTTGCATATATCCAGCTATTTCTAATCCTTTAATTTTATCAAGTTCTGATTGTTTGGGCAAGATCATTTGTTGCAGTCGTTTCGTGACTTCTAACTCAGCACTGAGGCGGATGTTTTCGGCTTTAAGTTTGTTGTTGAGGGAGCTAATTTCCTGGTTTGCTTGGGCGAGTTGGGCGGTGCGTTGTTGCACTTTATCTTCTAAAGTTTGATAGAGACGGGCATTTTCGATGGAGATCGCAGCTTGGGCGGAAATGATGTTGAGGACTTCTAGGCGATCGCGCGTAAAAGCCCCCGCTGTTAAATTATTTTCTAGGTATAAAATGCCTACCAACTTACCTTGATTGATCAGGGGGCTACACAAGATAGATTTAGGTCGCTGCTGAATAATATACGGGTCAGATGCAAACCTGGTTTCAGTGCTTGCATCATCGATCGCAAGAGTTTCTTGCGTGCGTTCTACATAATTAACCAGCGAGATAGGAATCTCTTGACTTTCAGTCGCTGACTTGGAGATTAATTGACATCGTTCACCCGTACATTGAGCTTCAATTTTCCACTTACCTGCTGGCTCAGGTATGAGGAAATAAAATTTTTCCGCTCCCGCGTTTTCCAGCAAGACTTGCATCAAATTCGAGAGCAATTCATCCAGATTAACTTTCCCTGAGAGCGCTTGGGAGGCTTTGATAATTGTTGACAAATCCAGAGCTTGTCCAGCACCTGAACTGGTAGAAGTGATAGTGTTCCTGCTCTGAACAATCGTTTCGTCTCCTCCACTCGTCAGGCTGTTTTTCCTGCCGACGACTGGTGCGAGTAATTCAGAATAGCGCTCTTCTAAATCTTTAACTTTTGCCTTCGCTCCCCAGCGAATATAAGCATAGTAAGCGTCTATCATGTAGGTACGCGCTACTTTCTGACGACCTAAAGTTAAATAAAATTCTGCTGTTAGTTCATTGGCGAGGGCTTCATCCTGCACATATCCATTTTCCTTGGCTCCATCTATCGCCCGGTCGTAATATTCCATTGCTGAGAAAGATTCACCCAATACGCGGGCTTTTTCTGCTTCTACTAAGTCATACTTATGCTGGTAATTGGCTGGGCAATGGAACGCCCAATTTTTTATGCTTTTCTGAGTTTCTTCTACTTGGTTGAGGTATTCTTGTTTCTTTTCTTCCTCTCCTGAATCTGCCTGAACATACTGGGCTAAAAGAATCAGACAATAGTAAAAACTATGTTCAATAAAACTAATATTTGATTGAACGTAACCTGAATATTTTAACCCCTCTTTCGCAAACTCGATAGCTTCTTCATACTGCTTAAACAAATAGCAAACTACAGTTTTGGCAAAATAAAGCCTGAACAAGCAAATGAAATTCTTTACTTCTCTTAAATAAGAGATAGCTTTTTCCTCATTTAATATGCTGCCCATCAAGATCAGTTTATTATCTGTCATTCCCCTTAAATTTTCTACTAATTGACCGAGAATTTTGAGTAAATATAACTGGTGTTCTTGGGACAATCTCTCTGCCAAGTCAATATATAGTTTTTGCTGTTCTTGCACGTAGTCCAGATGCTCTGCATTAAAAAATAAATGCGAGCAATAGTAATCAGCAGCATGACAAGCATATTCTATATCTCCAAATTCTAAGCCGCTATTAATTGCTTGACGAAGGGGTTCTATCGTTTCCCTAGTATGCTTTTTGAGGTGGATAATACCGATGGAAACATTAACTAAAACTTTAGAACGAAACTCTCTAGCATCTAACTTATCTAATAGCTGCAAAGCCAGTTGCCCCAGTTGATAGGATAAATTTATATCTGAGAATAGCCAAGATACGAATATACCGTAAACAGAATAGCCGTAAGTAGATTGCGGCGAATTCCCGTACTGACGAGAAAGTTCCACCATAGTATATATAATAGGTAGCGATAGCGGGCTTTCTGCAAAGCAAGCAGGTGGGAATATAAGAACTAAAAGCTGCATAGCCGCCTGCTTGTAGGGTTCGCTCATTTCAGGCAGGTTTGCTAACTCCTCAATATTGAGTTCTTGCGGGGGTGATTCATATAGGGTCACTCCTAGTATCTTTAGAACTTGCAGTCCGGCATCTAAGCCATCATTATTTTGATTTTTAGCGAGGTAAATTCTAATTTTCAGTTCGTATAAGTTGACTTGTTCGAGGATTGTTTTGGCTTTTTGAAACACGCGATCGCACAAGCTCCCCGCTCGTTCTAAATTGGCATTGAGATATTCGGCTTCCGCCGCTTCCCGATAAAAATTAAATGTCAGATCGTATCTACTTTCCCAGCTATCTTGACTCAGGAGTTCTATACCTACATTCAAATAATTAACAGCAGCTTCATACGCAGTCGCTGCCTTTGCTTTCTGTCCAGCGATTAGGTTTAATTCAGCCAACTCATCTTTTTCAGACTGATTAGTTAGCAAATCTGTGCCAAAATTCAGTTGGTTAACCAGAGCAAAAATATTATCTTTTTGCTCTTGCTCTGTTGTATTATTCAGCAGCAGTTGACCAATTTTCAGGTGAGTGGGTTTTTTGTCTGACTCGGGAATCAAAGAATAGGCTGCTTGTTGCACGCGGTCGTGCAAAAATTTGTAGTCAACTTTGATATCGTGTATAGATGCCAACTCTTCCTGGGCAAACACTAGAGGAATTTTGTAATTTTCAGACAGCGGCAGAATCAAACCTGCTTGCATTGCTTCCCACAAATGAGCAGCCGTCGCTAAGTTTGATTCTTCATTGACAATTGATAAAACTTCTAAATTAAATTGGTTGCCGATACAAGCCGCTAGTTTTAATGCTTTCTGCGTTGTTTCTGGGAGTTTGCGAATATTTCTGGCAACCAGTTCAACAATATTGAAATCTGCAATACCTATTGCTTGAATTTGTTGGATATCCCACTTCCAGCGGTCTGTATCTACTTGATAAACCAGAAGATTTTCCGAGTACAGGGTTTTGAGTAGCTGGGTTAAGAAAAACGGATTGCCTTGGGTTTTATTAAACAGTAATTCAGAAAAAAGTTTAATGTTTTCTGAGTTTACGCTGGCATCGAGAGTGTCGGCGATTAATTGGTTTACGCTATCCAAAGCCAGCGCCTGAATGGTGATATTATTCACCACCGTTTCATTTTCTTGAATTTTTTCTAGCGTTTGAATTAAAGGATGAACGGGACTGACTTCGTTATCTCGATAAGCTCCAATCGTTAACAAATATTTGTTATCTGGATCGGTTACCAAGAGTTGGATTAATTTTAGAGATGCCGAATCTGCCCACTGTAAATCGTCAAGGAAGATGACTAGCGGGTGTTCTGGTTGACCAAAAACTTGAATAAATTGTTGAAATACCCGATTAAATCTGTTTTGCGATTCCGAAGATCCCAGTTGAGGAACTTCAGGCTGTTTACCGATAATTAGTTCGACTTCGGGGATAACATCAATAATAACTTGACCGTTCGTACCTAGCGCTTGTAATAATTTTTCTTGCCAAATAGCAATCTGTTCGGAACTTTCGGTTAATAGCTGACGGACTAATTCTTGAAATGCTTGAATTAAAGCTGCATAGGGAATATTGCGCTTAAATTGGTCAAACTTACCCGCAATAAAATATCCCCTAGCTGCTACAATTGGTTTATGAACTTCATTGACGATTGAAGTTTTACCAATCCCGGAATAACCGGAAACTAACATCATTTCGGTGGCACCGAGGCTGACTCGTCCAAAGGCATCTAGAAGAATTTGGACTTCGGTTTCTCTACCATAAAGCTTCTGGGGAATGAGTAATTGGTTGCCGCGATCGCGTTGACCGATGGGAAAATTTTCAATCTTTCCAGTTGTCTGCAATTGCTGCAAACAAGTTTCCAGGTCAAATTTTAATCCGGCAGCGCTTTGATATCGGTCTTCAGCATTTTTTGCTAACAGTTTCATGACAATATCTGAAACCGCTTGAGGAATTTCTGCAACCTCTTTAGGTGGGACTGGTTGTTTGGCAATATGACAGTAAACCAACTCCATCGGATCGGTGGTATTAAATGGCAACTGGTTGGTCAGTATTTCATAGAAAGTCACTCCTAAAGAATAGAAGTCGGTGCGGTAGTCAATTGCTCGATTCATCCTCCCCGTTTGTTCGGGTGACATATAAGCGAGAGTCCCTTCTAGCAAGTTGGGATTGCTAATGCTTTGGTTTTTCAATTCCAAGCGCGATGAAATACTAAAGTCAGTCAGTTTTACTTTTTCGGTCGCTGGATTGATAATGATATTTGAGGGCTTAATGTCTTTGTGAATGATCGGTACTTGATGGAGATATATCAAAGTTTCGGATAGAGCGATCGCTACCCTCAGCAACTCGGTTATTGACAGGTTATTGGCTGCCATAAAATGATAAAGGGATAGACCCCCAAAATCTTCTAGTATTAGCGCTAAACTATTCTGATAATTTTCTAAGTTGTAAGTTTTGACAATTCCTTCACACTCTAAATTTTGAGTAATTATAAATTCTTGCCTTAAATTGGTGATTTGTTCAAGGCTAGGATAATCATATTTAATAAGTTTAATGATAACTGGTTCTCTGTAACCATGTTTTTTAGCTCTATATACAACAGTCCTTACTCCTTCGTAAATTTTTTCTATAATTTCGTATCCCGAAAGAACTATCATTGTTTTCACCTTACCCTTTTCATTAACTATTCTAAATCACAAGCAGATTCATGGATTATCTGCCTGTTAGTAAATTTTTACTCGCTTTCAAAGCGCGGGTACAACTCTTTAGCAAACAACTCCTGAATCTCTTTCTCGAATTCCGGCGGAGATTGGAAGTTCTTTGCTAATTCCTGGTAATCTTCCGGCAACGAGATGTTGTATTTAGCTGAACGAGGCCCTATTTGTTGTAACCAAGCTGTATGCAATGTGAATGTAAAGTCAAGGGATTTATGGCTAAGTTTGCATTTCGGCCCGCCAGACAAATTGTCAGCCTCGAAAATCCAAATTTCATTTCTTTGGGGAGTGAAAACGGTGCAAACTATATAACCGTTGGTTGAACTACCTTGATTACCGCGACGCGGCATAAACTGCGGTGAACTCACGATGTAGCCAGGATCAAACTGATAGCGATCGGCAATTTCCATCGACTGCGTGTCCAGCCGCAGCAAGCAAGCTGGTACGCCCTTTTTAGCCAGAGCCAAAACCTCTGACTGCGGTACTTCCTGATACTTATAATCCCGGTATAATTGGCACAAGTAATCGGTCGTTAAATCCTTCCACAGTCCGAAAGAAATCCAGTAGATATTATCTAGCTTTCTGGGAGTTTTACCTGACGGTAATCGGTCAAGGTAGGCGTATAATCCCAGCCCCCATGTATATTCGGTATCCCAGATAACTTTTGGCTCGATGGTTTGATCTTGGTTGTTTAGGTCAATTACGTAGCGTCCCAAACGGCTGATGTCCATCTCATTCAGTTCCATCCCAGGCAAGTTTTTAGGCACGGGATTGTGAGGTTGATAAGGGGAAATATCGTATTGACGCAGCCATTCAGCAACGTCCCAAGCACAAATATGAGCTACGTGGAGCGTAATTTTCTCGTTAGGATTTTCATAGTCCACCAAAAAGTGAGCCGCTTCGAGGGGAATTACCACTTTTCGGGCGACAACTTTAACTTCAGGTTCGTTCAAGGCTGGACGCTGCCCCTTCCCCTTTTGCAGATCGCTGCGGCTAACGATATAAATAATAGAATCGGGTGACGGTGGACTTTCTAATAATTCCCTTAAAATTCTTTCTAGCTCTTTGTTTTCTGGAAAAGGATTGGTGAGCAACTGCTCCAGTCCAGTGCTAAAGGCTGTGTCCATCAAAATTACATAATTTTCCGTTACTCCAATCTGATGGATAGTTTGCTTGATGCTGACTGGCGAACCATCAGGATTTACCAGCGTCCACCGCTCCAAGTGAGTCACTCCATCCCAGCGAATCAGATAGACAAAATCTTCTAAACCCTTAAATTTTTCCCAAAAGTGACGAACTCCTGGAAAGCGTTCGTCTATCTTCTCAATGAAAGGTATAGTATCAAGAAAATTCTCTAACGATCTACCATAATTAACTGCGAACATCTCGCCCGTGTAGGTATCAAAAGTTGGATGGGCGGTACTAAAAATGGGTGGAAAAAGATAGGGCAGAGGAGCTTCAGGACGCCACTCTTTATTTGACCCAACTGGCGTCACCAGATGGAGGGTATCGGTATCAATTTCATAAGGACGACCCGCGTCATAAGTTACTAGCAAGCGCTCAGGTTCGTCTTGAGAGAATTTTACGGGCAGAAAAGCTGTATTTAACTCGTTGCGAGCGCCCAGAAGTAAGGAAAACCTTAAGATCCCATGATTGCGAAATCCCAACTTAGTACCCTTAGTTGCCTCGTCAAAATGGTAATCTAGAGGCTTGGCAATCCGCGTTTTCAAAATTACTTGACCCTTTTGATTAAAATCAAGTCGGTAAATCATGCCGTCGCCATTCAAAAAAGAGTCTCCGTCGGCAAAAGGAAGACCTCCTGATTCAACGGTTCCTACTGGCGCAACAATGAAGATATAACCCTGTACCTCTTCTGGTAAGTCCCCTTCAATTTCCAGTTGGATGTTATCTAGTTCGTCCCTGCTTGCGGTCATAATCGACTGAGGAACTGGGGGACAGCCTGTTTTGGCATTGCTTTGAGGGGATTCGCTCATGTGGCTCTCCTGGGTGAGATGTAATAATTGTAACAGTGTAGATCAGTATTTGATTTATGAATGGGGACTGAGGATGGGAACTTAGATACTCTGCTTGGTAAGGATTTCCTCTTCTCCCCTCCCCTGCGTCAAAGCCCAATGGGAATCGACATTAACTTATTATCGGCTTTCTCGTACTTATGGTGATAACGCAAGCTAATAATTTAGCACGATCGAGGGTTTGAACGTTCAGTAGTCAGCTACTTAGTATCATATGCTACTTTTAACACCCAGCATCGCGGAGAGGCGAGGAAAAAATTATGTGATTAGATGTTTGCATCGACACTGATGTCATGAATGCTGCACTGGGGCAAGCGTAACAAGTCGCTTTAACTGACACATCAAGATGCGGCTGACCTAAAATGTGGCGCGCCACATTTCTGGGGCAACTGTTCAATTAATGCCATGATATAAATGTGTGGCAATGCTCATACTGACGATCGCCACCAATCAACAACCAATTTGGGCTAGAACTATCAGAAGGTTGCCAGCCTCTGCGCTCTCAAATCGGTTCTATAAAACCGACACATAATGACGATAATTTTAACCAACGACGACGGCATCGATGCTCCAGGGATTCAGGCACTTTTGCAGGCTGTAGAAGGCAAAACAATTATGGTGGCTCCGCAGGGGCAATTGTCCGGCTGCGGGCATCAGGTGACTGCTCACAGTCCGATTCATGTCGATCGGCGATCGGAATTTGAGTATGCTGTAGGGGGAACACCGGCCGATTGCGTGCGTATTGCTCTTCATCACGTTTGTGCGAAACCGGATTTGGTGCTTTCGGGTATTAACGCGGGTGGCAATTTGGGGGTTGACGTGTATATTTCGGGCACGGTTGCGGCTGTGCGGGAAGCAGCCATGCACGGTATTCCGGGCATCGCCATTTCCCACCGAATTAAAAAGCCGCTCGAAATTGACTGGGATGTCGCTACTCGCTGGACATCGCGGGTGTTAGCGGATTTGCTGAACCGGGAACTAAAGTCTGGGTGTTTCTGGAATGTGAATTTGCCGCATTTAGCGCCGGGAAGTGCGGAACCGGAAATTGTGTTTTGCCAGCCTTCGACGCAGCCGCTGCCAGTGGTTTACCGGATGGAGGGAGAATACTTTTATTATGCCGGAGAATATGGCTCGCGCGATCGGGCGGCGGGGACTGATGTTGACGTGTGTTTTGAGGGTAATATTGCGGTTACTGAGATATCGTTGTGATAGATTTGGGCGATGGGATCAAACTATATTTTTTGCATTGTTTGCCCAAAAAAGCGTCAAGGGATCGGCTCATCAAAACTTAGGATAGGAAGCAATTTCTTAAGAATCTCAGCGGCTTCAGCCCGCTTGAGTTTCAACTTACAGGTTTGAATTTAGAGCGGAATCTCGATCGCAAATTCTGCTCCTTCTCCCGGTGCAGAAATACAGCTTAACTTACCCCCGTGCTTTTCCACCACAATCGAATAACTAATTGACAATCCCAAACCCGTACCACTTCCCACCGGCTTCGTCGTAAAAAAGGGATCGAATATCTTATTGATTACCGACTGTTCTATACCCAGACCATTGTCAGCAATGCTGACTACCAAATTCTGAGAATCATTAACTAAAGTCCGTATAATAATGGTGGGTTCTTTGTTCCAGTCAGCACAATTTTTCTGTGCATCTCGCAAAGCATCTATGCCATTACTGATAATATTCATAAATACCTGATTAATTGCCGATGCGTAGCACTGGACTAAAGGCAATTCACCATATTGTTTAATCACTTGAATCTCTAGAGCTTCACCATGAGATTTTAGCCGATGCTGCAAAATCAACAAAGTGCTCTCAATTCCAGAATGAATATCTACAGGTTTGATTGCCGCTTCATCGTGGCGGGAGAAGTTTCTGAGAGAATTAACTATTTTGCGAATGCGTTCACTGCCAATTTTGATAGAATTAAGAATTTTAGGAAGATCGTGTTCTAAAAAAATGAGATCGATTATGGCCGCTTCTTCTTCTATTTCAGATGGTGGCTGCGGATAGTATTTCTGATAAAGGTGTAATAAACTTATTAGGTTTTGGACATCCTCTTGCAGATATTTCAAGTTACCATGAATAAAGTTGACCGGATTATTAATTTCATGGGCCATTCCTGCAACTAACTGGCCTAAACTAGACATTTTCTCTGCTTGAATTAGGTGTGATTGCGTTTGTTGAAGTTCACTCAATGCCTGCTTTAAATGTTGTGCTTGAATTTGGGATAAAGAAGTCAGTTCTTTCTGAACCTCTAGTGATGCTTGAAGCTGATTTTTCTGCTTAGTTAATTCTTCTGTAAGGCTTTGAACTTCCCGAATTGCTGTTTGGCTAGTTTGTTGCAAAAACAAAAAATCGGGAGTCAGATCGTGGATTGGAAAGTCTTTCAACTTAACCGCTAATTTCGAGAGTAGGCTTGAGTCGGGAGTCCACACAGAGCAGATAAAGAGGATCACCCGCTCCTCTTTCAGAGCGACCATTTGCCCCTTTAATCGTAGAGAGTTATGTCGGGATTCCAGAATAAATAATGATTTGAGTTTTTGCTGAATAGTCAAAAAGTTAAATGCGATCGCTGGCTGATGAATTTGAAAATGTCTATCTATCTGTTCACCTAATAATGGTATTTGATGAGTCCGTTGTAATACTTCGCCAACTTGGACAATCTCCAGATTTTGATTAAATCCTATATGAAATGGAAATATATCGCAAAACATCTGGGGATTCAGTGTATATAGCGGCTTAGTCATGAATCATTTACAATCTCTTCCGATCTGAACTCAATCCGAAATATGTCATGCTCGAATCCTGCTTCACAGGATTGAGTGTGTGCGATCTCAACTGCTGTCTCGAAGCGATCGCCCAAACCTTTAACTAACCCGACTACCATTGGTGCGAAACCTTCCCGTGTAGAGCGATAATGCAGCTCGATCGCATCTGGGGCAACTTCTGTACATTCAAAAGATGGTGGTCGCAACTTAGGGAATTGCACCCCAATCCGAATATGTAAATCATCTAGATTTTCTAGAAATTCGGGTAATGTATCTCCAGCCATATCTAGTATTTCTTCATAACCCGCAGTCGCAGTAAATTTAACCCAGTATTCGCCAAATGCCTGCATAATTTCTGCACCCGACAAGCCAAGCACTTCACTGGCCGATTTAACTAGACGATGAGTCAAATCATCAGGATAAGCTTCTAAAATGAGAAATTGCTCCTCTAGGACTTGCGCTTTCTGCTTAATTTTTTCCCAAGTAGCTTCATCAAAACGATCGCATACCATGTCTTGAATCCCACGATTAACTAAACCATACATTTCAACGGCCTCCAGTTATACTGGTAATTTACTTTTATCAATCATAAAAAAAATGATATCGAGTCAGTTTCTTGACTGTAGAATTTACACCGATCGAAATTTCGTGTATCATATCACAATTTTCTGTGCGATAGATAGTTAGTCATCATTTTGTGCCTTTACCTACATATTTAGTAAAGTTAAGTATTTGCACTTAAATATAAAATTTTTGTAGGCTGGGTAGAGCGGCCAGAGTTACCTTTGAGGATGTGTTGGGTTGAGCGAGCTCTTACCTCTTTTTTACCACAATCACAATAAATTCCTATTAGGGATTGAAACACTGAGGCTGTCGTCTCTCAGGGTTCGACACTGTACGGGTCTTGCCAACCAGATATCCCAAAATAGGATAAGGTATTAGTTACTGAATTTTTAGAACCACGTAAATCAACAAATGAGTCGATGTAACCCTGAAGCGAATTCTCCCACCATCTTAAAAAGCAAGGCGACTAGCACTGTTGGTCGTGGAAAAAAAGCTAATCTCAATACCAACTTGAATTTTTCTGCATGGAGTATTGGGATGCAAGTCTGATTACATCTTGGGTGTTCATATCTCGCTCTCACAAGATGCTTCAGATATTTTTTGTGAAATTTTCCTAATAATATCGCAAGGATCTACAGGGAGCATCTCAATGAAAGCAGCCAAGCTAGAAATAGGAGCCAGGAGTCAAGAGTCAGGAGTCAGGAGTCAGGAGGAAAGAGTCAGAAGGAAGGAGCCAGAATAAGTGTTTTTACAAATATGAGATGCTCCCGATCTACACCAATTACACGAGCAACTAACAAAAACTCAATTACATCTAACCGTCGTTCACCGTTTTCATATTTGGCTACGAAAGACTGGGGCTTTTTAAGAGATTTAGCAACAGAATCCTGAGTTAGTTGCGCTTCTTTACGAGCCACAATCATACAGCAACGGAAGGTTGCATATTCATCACTAAAAACAGATTTCATTATTCTTTGGGTTTAGCACTGCATATTCCCTAGATATAATAAACCTGTTTTCGGATTATCCCAAAATAGGATAATTAAATATGTTAAAAATAGATAGTAATGACAATTGAACAGAATTAATCGCAATTCCGAAAGTGCCAGCTATCTCTACTTCCGGCCATCGGTGCTACCATAATTTTTTTTGTCATCTTTCGGCTTAGCAACACCATCAGGTTGTTTCTTTGGCTTTTTGACTTCTTTGTTGCTTTTTCTTTCTTTTGACATGATCTTTCCTCAATTTTGACTCAGCATAACATAGATTGACACATTTGCCTAACTGCCAGTAGAGGGGGTGATCCTATACAGATATTACTCGCTGTTAGTTTTGTACAATCTGCAATATATTATCTGCTAAGTTTTGAACGAATCCCCTCTACCGTTAGGCATATCGATAAATTCCTCATAAGTACAATGTCTGAAATTACTTTTCACCCCGATCGACTCAAGCAAATATTGAAAAGCACGATCGTATAAATGCTGCGAGACAACCTAGAAAAATTCTCGCTGATTAAGCTGTTGTTTTACATCTAATTTTCCTGAAAAATGACAGTAGATCAAAATATGGAGATATGACCATGCCAGCCTTCGCGACACCTGACGCCAACACAACTAACAAATTTGCAGTCTCCGTTTAAAAAAGCTGTTAGTCACAGTGGACAACAAGAATAGTGATTTTACTATTGATTAACACTTCGGACAGTGTTTGATGGCTTACCTACTGATAATAACGGTTTCTCTGATCTCAGTACGATCGCAACGCTTGCCGAAGCACACTAGAGGCCCACGATAAATCAAGGGTTTCAGACTATGACCTCAAAAAAGTCGGAACTCTGGAAAAAGCACCAAGTATATGTATAAATATAAAGTTAATTGTCAGCTTTCTTGAAAGTGCGATCGCGTCCGCTAGATTTGAGATAAAATACTTATAAAGAGTGTTTATTTCTAGATAAATTTCTGCTATTAGGAATGTGACCCGTATGGAAGTAACCGAGCTGCTCAAAGAGTACGAAAATGGAAACAGAGACTTTGCTGGCGCAAACCTCAGCGGAGCAAACCTCAGCGGAGCTATGTTGGTTGGCGTAAACCTTTCGAGGGCTAACCTGTCGGGAGCTAACCTGAGTCGGGCACATCTGACCAAAGCAGAACTCAACGAGGCAAACCTTTACAGGGCAAATCTGAGTTTTGCCAAAATGGGCCAAGCCAGACTAGCGGACGCAGAGCTTACCAAAGCCAATCTCAGCGGAGCTTTCCTCGTCAAAGCAAAACTGCCCAGGGCAAAGTTGAGTGGCGCCCAACTCATCGGTAGCAACCTCCGAAGCGCCATCCTCTGGAACGCCAATTTGTGTACAGCCGACTTGCAATTCATCAACCTGCGGGGTGCCAACCTCACGGGAGCCAACCTCAACTGGGCAAACTGCGGAGGGGCAAAACTCAGCGGTGCAAAGCTTTTTGGCGCTCAACTAACAGGCATCTATCTCAGCAAAGCTTACATCAATGGCATCGACCTGAGCAGGACGGATCTCAATGGCGTCAACATGAGCGAAGCCAAACTCAACGGGGTAAACTTGGAAGGCTCGAACTTGTTAGCCGCCAATCTCAGCGGGGCTCAGTTGCGGGGCGTCAAGTTGATCGGAGCAGATTTAACCAGGGCAAATCTGGTGGGAGTTTCTTTGGTGCAGGCAAACCTCGATTGGGCTAGGCTGTGCTATGCAGACTTGAGCGAAGCCGACTTGAGCGGGGCAACGTTCACGGGAACCAACTTTGAGGGTACTCAGTTAGCCGGCTCAACAATGCCGCCATCTTTGAGCAATGATGTCTACTTAACTGCCGCACGTGGTGTAGCAGCTTAGGCAACGCCAAAAATTAATTTCGCATCCGAGTGGGCGACTCTCGCATTGGTTTAACTTTTGATGCAGACATCATTACTTTTGTGAGAGTGCTGCACCGGCAAGAAATTTACTGATATTTGCGAGAGTTTGTAGCATCACAATTGACCTCACCCGATTAATTTCGCGACTCGCAAAGCAGAGGTAATGGCTCCTTCGTGCAAACCATCCCCCAAATAAGCTCCCGCATGATAAGTGTGGTTCTCGCCATTAGTCTCGATAACTTCATCTCGATATCGAAAAGACTCGACAGTGTACAGCGGCGTGTGATGTTTCTGAATGTGAATAATGTGCTTTTGGGCGATCGACTCCTGCAGTTGAAAAGCTAAACTGTACTCTCGTGGCGAGGAGATGCCGCAAAGCTGATTCAAGCTCGCATTATATCCCCATCCCTTGTCCGTCTCGAAAAAATCAAATTCTGATAACTTGCGGATACCGTAGCGATCGTACATCGATGTATCCGAATGCAGTACAGTGGTTGCATAATTGGCTTTCCACGCCGAAAACCGCTTTGTTTCCGCATCCGTCGGGTCAGACAACAGCCTCATAAATTGATCTGGTGGCATCGCAAAAACCACCTTATCAAATTCCTGGATTTCTCCATCAGAAAGCACAATTTTTACACTATCCGCACTTCTAAAAATATTGGCAATCTCCACATTTAGCCGTATATCGCCCTTAAATCGCTCCAAAATCTTTTCAATGTAAGAATACACCCCGCCTTTAATCCTCACCCAGTTGACCGAGGCATATTCGCGTAGAACAGGCATCGCTAATTCCGCCGGAAAATTGTCGAGCAATTCAAACGGTATCGAGTAGCTGTACATCGTCAGCAACTTCAGCCAATAATTGCGGACGCACGAGCTTTTCAAAGACTCAGAAAGGGGTATATCGTAGAAATCGTGCTGTTTAGCAAACCGCATTTTTAAAATAAATCCCGCCGAACGAGCGTAGAGACTATCAAGTCGCAAATACTCGCTCAGGCGTTGGATTCCGGTGAAATTCTTTTGGATAGATACCGCCGATAAAAAGTGAGTGCCATCTTTAAAAAACAGCGCTGAACCAATCTGCACGGGTTCTAATTCTACGTCTAGCTCCTGCATAAAAGCCACGAAATTGTAAAACACAGTCGGAAATTCTAGCACCCCATTTTCTAATATTTCATTGCATTCCGATTGATTGGGCGCAACATTTTTGTTGAGCGTCCGAATGTGTCCGCCTAAAATTGGCTGCTTTTCCAATACAGTGACGTGATGTCCCTGTTTATCGAGCCAGTATGCTGCTGCCATACCGCTCGCTCCGCCCCCAACAATTGCAATTCTCATAGTTCACTCCTAGATTGATAGAAGGAAGTTCGGCAACGGATTATGTAACGGATGTAACGGATGTAAAGGATAGAAGGAAGTTCGGCAACGGATTATGTAACGGATGTAACGGATGTCGGGAAGAAGGAAGTTCGGCAACGGATTATGTAACGGATGTAACGGATGTAACGGATGTCGGGAAGAAGGAATAAGGAAGAAATTATCGTTTCCAGGTTCTACCTGGAAACGCATTGCAGTCTTGCTGTACTTCGTCATTTTTAAGGGGAGGCAGAGCCTCCAGGAATTCATTTCTTGGCAGAGCCCAGGAACGAATTAAACGAGATAATGAGAGCAGAAATGAGAGATTTTTAAGAAGAGGCAGAGCAAGAGTGAAATTTATTCCTTGGCAAAGCCAAGGAACGAGAGAAACAGGAAAATAACCAATTGCTAATTTTCCTTAGCCTAAAACCGCATCGCCGGATAAACGTTGATAAAGCAGCGCCCCCGTCCAAAATGTCGGTGCAAAGCCTGGATAGCCCGAAGAGGCGTTGCAGAAATAGAAATTGTTGAGGGATGTTTCATGATTTAGTCGATCGACTCCCATGTTGCGCGGCGTCAGGCTGGAACCGTAGGAATTACCGTTAGGACACCAACAGAAGCGCTCGTTAGTCGTCGGACTTCCGGTAATATGAAAGACCATGTGTTTGCGGAAATTCGGAACATAGTGTTTTTCAACTACATCTACAATCGAGTCCAGAATCTCTTGTTTCTTCTGTCTGTAAGCTTTGCGATCGCTGTCCCAAAGCTGTTTAAAATAGCTGTAATTAGCAACAGTCAGGAATTCGACAATTTGACAATCTTCTGGACAATCCCCCCGCGCTTGGGTCAGTAAAGTTGGCGTTGTAATTGCAAAACTCGGACGAGAAAAATCATTTTGCTCATACATTTGAGCAAAAGCTTCATTTAGATCCAAGTGCTCAGAATGAAACGTATTCCACTTGCCAAATCCATAGTCTCGGAGATCGATATCTTTGACAACGCAGTACACCATGTAGTTAGAGGCAGAATACTCATAGTTGAGTTTCCGCCGCACTTTTTTAGAGAACAGTTCCTCTCCAATCATCTTGGCGGCTCTTTTCGGGTCAAGGTTGCAAATCACCGTGTCGCCCGTAAATTCATGGGTTTGATGCGTGGTCAAATCCATCGCTTCAACTCCCGTTACTGTTCTGTTTGTCACCCTAAAATTAGTGACTTCATGGTTTAATAGAACTTTCCCCCCGTTGGATTCAATGACATTAACTAAAGAATTGATGACATCTTCAAAATGCTGCGTCGGGTAAAATGCGCCTTCTTGATAGCCTCTAAACAAGGCAATCCAAGCATAGAAAGAAAGCTGATTTGGAGGTAGCAAAAAGTCTGGCCATTGCAGGGCTAATAGGGTTTGGGCGGCTTGCGGAAGTTGGAACTTGTCGAAAACGTCCTGAAGTGTACTGTTGAGGTGTTGGACGGCACAGAATACGTCACCGAAATTTTTGAGCAATTCAATTGGTTTGACGGGAGGAGCGAGTTTTCTGAGTCCTTCGCCGGTTTTCTCGACTTCGTTGACGAATTTGCGAATTCTCTCGCCCGCTTCGGGAAACAGCGCGGACAATCTGCGGATCAGTTCCTCTGGTTCGGAGGGAATATCGAGCGCATACCCAGGCATTCTCATGTGGTCGTAGCCATTCGGATCGTACCGTTCAAAGGTGACATCTCGATCGAGACCGAGTTTTTTGAGAACTCGATTGACTGTATGTCCTTCGCCGCAGTCCCAAACGTAGTGGAATTGGGCATTAAAGGTGTATTTGTTGGCCATCGTAAAGGTGTGACCAAAGCCTCCGGGATGCTCGTGAGCTTCGAGGATGTGTACGGTTTTGCCGGAGTTTGCCATCAAAGCTCCGAAAACCAGTGCTGATAAACCACTGCCGACGATGAGGTAATCTGTTTTCATGGTAAATTTCCTCGATCGATTGAATGGGGCGATCGTTGTTTATTTAAACTAACTATCAATTCTGAGAAAATTCTGAAGTCCAGCAACAATTTTTTGAGGCGGGCTGGTTTAAGGATTGTATTACAGTCTGAGTATGGTTGCCGTTAAGCTTAATTAAGCTGTTGCGGATGGAACTTATAGCTGCGGAGGCGGACTGGAAAGCCCGCCCAACAAGGGAAGTAAACTGGTTTATACCTTCCTTGGTAACTCTTAAGGTATAGAGTAGCCTACCTAATAAGGAGTATGTTAATTAGAGTGCGATCGCTTATTTGTGCGGCACAATCACCTCAAAAAAAGCATCCTCCAAATCATAACCAAACATCTGCGACATCGCCATCAACTTCGATTTACTGGGGATTCCCTGCTGATTCAACCAATCAGTCAACACAAAAATTTTGTTCATCAAAAACATTTCCAAAGCTTCAGGATTGTACTGAATACCTTGAGTGCGGTGGAACTGGTGCGGCACCAACATCGCGGCATAGCGGGCCAATTCTCCCGCTTTCCAATCCAGCAAAAATGGCAGCCAAGGGTAACAAGCATCCAAGCGAATAAACCACAGCCGCACTTCGGGAATTTCTGAAATTTCTCGCGGATCTAACTCTTCGCGCGGATACTCAATTTCAAATTGTAGCTGTTGTTCGTTTTGGGCGATCGCTCCTTCGGCCAGCCACTTTTCAATCACAGTCCGCACCGGAGACAAATCTAAACTGTTTATGCGATCGGCATCTATCGATATCATAATACTCATAAAAAGTCAACCCTATAGCAGTAAGTTATATCAAATCCGGTCGATCGACCGCGATTTACCGTTGGGCAGGGGCGGGTTTATGAGACTATCTATCTCAACCAAATATTGTTGGAAAAACCGGCCCCTACAGGTTATTGAGAATGGTGT
The DNA here is from genome assembly GCF_036705485.1 of Microcoleus sp. AT9b-C3. Lineage (NCBI taxonomy): Bacteria > Bacillati > Cyanobacteriota > Cyanophyceae > Oscillatoriales > Microcoleaceae > Microcoleus > Microcoleus sp. AT9b-C3. Next base: position 109,635 of record NZ_JAUBUR010000023.1, read on the forward strand.
CACATCTCATATCTATCCTACCTATAATATCACTACCAATGCCCAATTATCAATATTATCAATTAGCAATTCCCGATGCCCAATTCCCGATGCCCAAGTCCCAATTACCCATTTTTCCCAAACTTGCTATCCTGCAAAGAATTACCAATGCCCTGGATAATTCCCCGCCCGATCAAACCAATTCCCCGCCCTATAACCTGAGTCAAAACGTACACTACCCCAGCACCCAACAGCGAAATAACCGCGCGAACTCTAGGTGCGATCGCATCCCTGGTTTCCAGCAGCAAAGTCAAGGCTAACTGCCACCCATAAAGCTGTGCTAACTCCAGATTTCTCGGAGCATAAATAGAAATTCTCTTAATTCCAGAATCGCCCAAAACAAACAGCCAAAACCTGCTTTCAAAAATAGCTTTCGGTTCCACAAAATATCTATCCCAGCTATATCTCCACGACAAATCATTCCGAAACCGCTCAATTTCTCGCGTCGAAATCAACTTACCATCGTAAAAAATTTGCTTGATTTCTTCAAGATTCGCTAAATTATTTAGTAAAGGCTGTACCACTCCGCTAGCAACTTGTATTGCCAAATTTTCTAACAAAGCTTCAGACCGCTGCATCGCTTGCGGGCTGCCAGCAACACAAGAAACATTGTCAACTGTTAGAGGAATTTCAAATAGCAAATGTGCAAAAAAATCAACTGTCATCGGTATTTTGTCAAGGATTTCTGCTGCAACTACATCAGCATCTGCCAGCAGCATCGGCACAACTTCTACGCCGCTGCCTGCCAATAGATAAGCAGCGCTTCCCCCTTGGCTTTCTTCCAGTTTTAAGCTGGCTTGACTGCCATCAGAAACCTGATTTTCTCCCGTTTGCAGTGTATAGTATCTGCCAAAAAAATCTATGATTGTCGCCTCCCACAAATTCTGTAAAATAGCAGGCATTTTTTGCGACAATTGAGTTTGCTGCACCTGGGAAAAGCGCAATTCTTCCAGCAAATCCTTTAACTTCCGCAGGATGGAACTCATCAATTCACGCTTTTTGGGCGATCGCAAAATATCGATTTCCAAAGGCAAGCCAGTCAAATTCACCAACTCAAACTGCAATTTAGCCGCCACCGAGTCAAACAAGCTACCTTGCCAATTAGTTGCCACCACCAAAGATTCTGCCGAAACTTCGGAATTCGCTAATTGCAATTGAGAATTATTTAACAAATTCTCGCCTCTAAATTTTTCTTTCTTCCCTCTGCCTTCTCCCCTCTCCCCTGTTCCTTCTTCCTTCTTCCTTCTTCCTTCTTCCTTCTTCCCTTTTCCTTCAAATAATAACTGACTGACAATCCAGCGAGCTGCCAACAATTCTCTGCGGCGTCCGCTGAGTACAACCCCATCTAAAATAGAGGGCAAATCAGTCGGTTCTGCGGCTCTGAACTCTTGCAAATCAGCTTGAACAACCGCCAAAGCTGCATCTATTTCCCGCAGTCCAGAAAGACAAAAATAAGCCAGCATTTTTTTGTGTACTGGCGTATCAACTGTCGAATTATCTGCATTTTTATCTGCAATTCCTGCGGAGTTTTTTACTGTTTGAACCACCGCTGCATTTAGTTCTATTTCTGAGTTAGCTGCCGCATCCGTCGCCCAATAAGTGCGACCAGATGCCACAGCGCGAATAGCTTCGATTGTCAGGGAAATATCTCTACCTTTAGGACAATAGCCATTCGCGCCCGTCGCCTGTAGGTCTGCCAACAGCTCCGGTGTCAGCGACCCGCCTAGCACCAACAGGGGCAGATTGGGGTACAAACTTTTGAGTTCGCCACAAAATGCCAGCGCCTCTATTTGACCCGATCGCCAATTTAAAGCCTCAAAACCCAAAATTACCAAATCTGCGGGCTTTGTGGCTGCTACCGAGTCGAGCGAGCGAGCTTCTAGAACCTGCAAAGCCTCGGTTGCGGTGGAAACTTCTGCAACAACTTGCAAGTCTGGATACTGCTCGCAAGCAACTCGCAGCCCCAGCCGGAAAATGGGGTCGCCCTCGATCGTCAGCACTTGGAAATTACTCACTTGATTTTAGATTTGAGATTTTAGAGACCGATCGCGCGAACACCCAATTACTCGGGCAGCAAATTAGCATCAGGAGGCCCTGCCGATTCAGGAATCGAGGGCGGCGGGGGTTCTGGAGCTGGAGCCGCAGGAGCAGGTTCCGGAGCCGGAGCCGGGGCCTCTTCTCTCGCGGGCGGAGAGTAAGGTTCCGGCTCCCTAGCGGGCGGATAGTAAGGTTCCGGTTCCGGCTCTCTCGCGGGCGGATAGTAAGGTTCCGGCTCCCTAGCAGGTGGATAGTAAGGTTCGGGAGCCGGCGCCTCTTGTCTGGCAGGCGGATAGTAAGGCTCTGGCTCTGGCGCGTACTCCTCCTGTCGCGGAGCTGGCGCGTACTCCTCCTGTCGCGGAGCTGGCGCGTACTCCTCCTGTCGCGGAGCTGGTTCCGGCGCGTAATCGCGAGCGGGTTCCGGCGGCGGTGCACTGTTGGCTCTGAGTTCAGCACTCCAACGCCCGATCGCACCTGCAGCCTCTGAATACAGCGCCCTACCGTAACCGATTTGGGAAGCCGTATCGATCGCCGCTCCTAGACTGCCTTGAGATGCCAATTCCGCAGCTCGATCGAGAATCGGTCTGTCTTGAGCAACTTGCAGTTCGCTCACCCACTGATAGACATTATCCTGAGCTTTCGCGTACAAAGTCCTACCGCTCTTAATTGCCGAAGCTTTTTCAATAGCAGCACTAAGTTTTCCTTGCTTCGCCAGGGCGATCGCTTCATCCAAAAAAGGCTGATCTTGAATAACTTCTATGCGTTTGGTCCACTGAGCCAAGAGAGTTTGCGCCTCTATCCTGCGGGGCCGGTTTTGAGCGATCAGGAGTAGCTGAGCCATGCCGCCCTTGAGTCCTTCAACCGTTTGGGGTTCGGCCAACTGCTTCGCCAGAGTCAGAAAAGATTGGTCTTCGATCCCCTGAATTTCCCGACGCCAAGCAGCCACCAAAGTTTGAGCGTGAACCCGCCGCGGTTGCTTAATTCCGATGGTTTGCGCTTGCTCGATCGCGAGTCCAAACGTCCCTATCTGACCGAAACTAGCGATCGTGCTGGCCACTTGCAGCCGCAGCAAATCTTGAAACTGCACCTGCAAATTTTCAATTTGAACTTGAGCTTGCTTGTACAGAGGGCGACCCGGAGCAATTTGGCTAGCAGCCCCCTGCCCTTCCAGCAAGCTAAAAATGTGTTGCTGCAGCGGAGTTGATATCGACTGATTCCACGTCACTGCCTGAGCCCTACCCAACTGCATCAAATCTTGAGCTTCCGCAAACAGCGGGGAATCCTGCGGCACAACAGAAGCAGCCTCGATCGCCCCCGGCAGGTCTTTCCCCCCCAACCGCTTAGTAGCCATTGCCAGCAAAGTCCGGCTCCATCCCTCAATTTCCTTTTCAGCTTTAGCGCGGGCAAAAAGCTGCGAGTCTATTTTGCGAGCTAGGACTATCGCCTCAGCGAACTTTTGCGGAGTCTCGTCCTTCGCCAAATCTCTAGCCTCTTGCAAGCGCTGCCAGCCGTTTCTTTCCAAAGAAATCTGCCCTATCAGCTCGTTGTAACGCTTCTGACTCCAGAAAATATTTTCCAGCTTGAACAAAGCTTGAGCATAATCCCAAGCCTTCCTTAAATCCTCACTTTTCAAAGCTGCTAGGGCTGTATCGTAGAGTTTTTGGCCCTCCTGCCAATTTTTTTCCCAAGCAGTCACAGCCTCTTCTACTTCGGGGTAAGACGGACTGGTTTTCGGAATTTTCGCCACAATCTCTAGAGCACCTTTTAAATCGCCCCTCTCAATTTTTGCCCTGGCAAATCCCAGAATGGCCTTTGACCATTCCCCTATCAAATGTTGACCTTGCGAGTATAGCGGATGTTCTTTCGGCCAAGCCTGCACCAATGCCATTGCCGATTCTAGCTGTTCTAGCTTCCCCGACTTAGCAGCTTGTTGAGCGCAGTAAAGTCGCTCTCCGTCCGCCGCCAGCGGCGACAGTTGCTGGCAATTCGGCGGTGGCGGCATCGTCAGCAACCACAGAAATGCAGCGGCACCAGTTACTCCAAATCCCACCAGGAGACTCAGCCAGATTAGCTGCCACTGCCAAAAAGTTCTTTTTCCCTCAGTCGGCAGCGCCGTTACTGAGGAACTCGCATCGCCTGTCGCCTCTGCACTGAACTGTGCCCTTGGTTTAGGGGATGGGTTGTATTGCGGTGGTGTGTGGAATTGGTCAGATTGTCGTCTCGCCATTACTTCAGCCTGTCCTGTAATGCGCACTCTTCATGTGACACTCCCACATCAAATCTATAGATTGTGATGTCGGCTTCTGACTCCTGTTAAGGAGATCGAGAACTTCCTTCAAGGTACTGGCAATCTTTCCCTCTACGGCGTTTTATAGTGAGGTTCGTGTCCAGCCCCACTGGTTGCTTCCGAGTATTTTAGGCTCTCGAAGCACGTAAATCATACCAGTTATCACACAGTTATTGACAGATCCGGGGGCCGTTGAGCAGAAAAAACAGTATAAATCCCCGTCAGTCTATCAATTTTAGATTTTAGATTTTAGATTTTAGATTTTAGAAGTGACTCTGCACATGAATTGTGGGAGGGATTCAACTAAGCTCTCATATTAAATCCGGGTCAGAAATTCCACTATCGGACTCAGCGGTTGAAACCAATAATGCACAAATTTTTCTCCCCTCCAAGCCGATTAAAAAATAAAAGGGGTGTTAAACCGGATTTGGTCTACACTTTTACGTGTAGGGGGTAGGAGTGATTTTTTGGGTTTAGTCGTAAATTTCATTCCCGCTCGCCAAACTTGTCGATCGAGTTTCATTTTTCTGTTTTCCTTTTTTTCTACTGTGCCGAATTCCGGCTGGCGACGGCAAAAAACACGATAGAACCCAGCAAAATACTTGAATTATTTTATACGACCGAGCGATCGGCCGATCACAAAGAGCGGTTTTGCTTCCAACAGCCGCTGCTTGATCCGTTACGAAGCCTTTGGCGTATCGCTGACACTCGATGCTTCCGTGGCGGACTCTGCCGATCGATATCCGTAGAAATCTATCCGGTAGTCTACAATTTTGACACCCGTTTGCTGTTGGATTAGCTCGATCAAGTCGTTCGGCAATTCCACATGAACGTCTAGAATCTGAGCCGTATCAAGACAATTAACATGAGAGTGAGAGTCGCTGACATTGCCGTACAAGCGTCCCTCCGAGCGTTCTATACACTCAATAATTCCGGCTCTGGACAAAGCTTCTAGATTTTGATACACCGAAGTATGCCCGATCGAATGCGCTTGTTGGTTGAGGCGATCGTAAATTTCGCGAGCCGAGAGGTGTTCTTTTGCCTCCCACAAAAGTTCTAGAATAAATCGACGCTGGCGGCTCAAGCGCATTCCCATCGCCTGACAGCGATTTAAAGCATCTTCTAATGAACGAATTGGTTTCACAGCTACCGCCTTATAAAGCCTGATCGATTTTTAATTCTGGTACAATATTGCACGCCTACATATCCAATCATTCTAACGCAGGGTTGCCCAACTGTAGAAGGTAGAGGGCAAAAATCTCGAAGGAGTGATTTTTTTCGAGTTGCTGCTCAACTCCTGCTGCCAGCACCCTCCCGAAAATTATCCCCCTCAGAAATATTGCTTTGACCCAAAAATGGGTTTCAAGCCTCGCCCATAAGCGGGCGACTTTTTTGTGCTAGACTCTTGCCGTAGAGTTTTTCCACGTCAAACGATCGTTCTGGAATTTAAAGTCAAAGGAAAAACAACTCAATACGCTGCAATAGATGAGGCGATTAGAACGGCTCAGTTTGTCCGCAACAAGTGCATCCGTTACTGGATGGACAACAGAGGCATTGGGCAGAAAGAGCTTTATCGCTACAATACAGCGCTGAGGGCTGAATTTCCGTTTGTCAAAACTTTGAATTCCCATGCTTGTCAAGCCTCGGTTGAGCGGGCTTATAATTCAATTGCTCGGTTTTACGACAATTGCAAGCGCCAGGTTCGCGGTCAAAAAGGCTATCCAAAGTTTAAGAAAAACTTTCGTTCAGTTGAGTACAAAACTTCGGGGTGGGCGCTTTCACAGACGCGCAAGCAAATTACCTTTACCGACAAAAAGGGTATTGGCAAGTTGAAACTGAAAGGGACTTGGGATTTAAACTTCTACCAAATAGACCAAATCAAGAGGGTGAGATTAGTTCGCCGTGCTGACGGTTACTACGTCCAATTTGTAATAAGGCTCGATCTCCAGGTCGATACAAATTCCACAGGTAGAACAATCGGTTTAGATGTTGGACTCAAAGAATTCTATACCGATAGCAACGGTCATAGCGAACCGAACCCTAGATTTTACAGAAAAAGTGAGAAGCGGTTGAAGTCTCGACAGCGCCGGGTTTCTCGCAAAAAGAAAGGTTCTACCAATCGAAAGAAAGCCATTAATCGATTAGGGCGAGCACACCTCAAAATAAGTAGGCAGCGTCAAGAACACGCTAAGAAAATAGCGCGTTGCGTAATCCAATCTAACGATTTGGTCGCCTAGGTCGACTTGAGGATTAGAAACCTGGTTAAAAACCATTGTCTTGCCAAGTCGATTAATGATGCAGGTTGGTATCAATTCAGGAAATGGTTAGAGAATTTTGGAATTAAACTTGGGAAAATAACGGTAGCTGTTAACCCTGCGTACACTACTCAAAACTGCTCTAACTGTGGCACGGTCGTAAAAAAATCTCTATCTACTAGAACCCACATTTGCGAATGTGGACTTGAATTAGATAGAGATTGGAATGCGGCTAGATATATCCTGAATCTAGCCTTGGGTACTACAGGTCATGTAGGAACCTGGATCTTAAATCCGAACGCTTCGGGAGATTCGACCTCTACTCAGGCTGGAGAAATCTTGTCGCAAGCAAGTTGAGTCAATGAACGAAGAATCCTCACGCCTGATAGCCCAGGAGGGTTGGGTCGAGGGGGGATATTATTCCCCGCCCCTCCCATTTAATTAGAGTCGATGCCTGTGTTACCACAGGACACCTCTCCTTCAGAACGCGGACGTGCAGCTTTCACTGCATCCG